>CAZWPN010000019.1:0-34247 GCA_964635275.1 uncultured Victivallales bacterium
GACCGGACGTATCGCGGCGGTGGTCGGTGTCCATACCGACATCACCGAACGCAAGCGGGTGGAAACGGAACTCCGCAAGGCACAGTTGATTACAGACAATATTCCTGTCGGCCTTTACCTGTATCGCATGGAAGACCTCGCGGATGACCGGACTCTGCGCATGGTTTACGCCAACCCGGCAGCCAAGGCCTTGACCGGCCTCGGGCCGGAAGATGTGGTCGGCAAAACGCTCGACGAGAACTTTCCCGGCCTCCGGGCACAGGGGATACCCCAACGCTACGCCGAAGTGGTGCGCACTCAAGCCCCCATCACGTTCGATGACGTAGTCTATGGCGACGACCGGGTCGTGCAGGCATCATTCTCGGTCAACGCGTTTCCCCTGCCCGGTAACATGGTTGGCATTGCCTTTGAGAATATTACTGCGCGCAAGCAGGCGGAAGAGGCGGTACTGGAGGCCGCGATCAAATGGCGGACGACACTCAATGCGATGGAGAGCGTAGTTTGGCTCCTGAATAAGGACATGCGGATTGTGGCTGCCAACGATGCGACGCTTAAAGTGTTCGGGGTGAATTCTCAGGTGGTTGTTGGACGTCACTGCTGGGAAATCGTGCATGGCACCCAGGAGCCGATTGCGGAGTGCCCCGTTGTTCGGTCGCGACAGACGTTACGGCGCGAATCCATGGAACTGCAAGTGGGCAGTAAGTGGTATGAAGTGACGGCTGATCCGGTTCTCGGCGACGCAGGGGCACTGCTTGGTTTCGTTCACTTGGTCAGCAATGTCACGGAGCGGAAGACTCAAGAAAACGAACGCCGGGCATTTGAGGCTCGCCTCAGCCAGACGCAACGGCTCGAAAGTCTGGGTGTGCTCGCTGGCGGCATAGCCCACGACTTCAACAACATCCTGATGGCGATCATGGGGCATGCGGACCTCGCGCACGATCAGCTGTCTCCGCTCTCTCCCGCCAGAGAGAGCCTTGCCGAAATCATTGCAACATCCAAGCGCGCGGCGGAGTTGTGCGGAGAGATGCTGTCGTACGCAGGAAAGAGCCAAGTCGAGCGGCGCATCATGTCCCTTGGAGCCCTTATCGAAGAAACGCTCCACATGGTCAAGGCCTGTATCTCTAAGAAAGCGATTCTGAATCTGAATCTTGGGAAGGCACTCCCCTGCATTCACGGCGACCCCGCGCAGATTCGTCAAATACTGATGAATCTGGTCATCAACGCGTCGGAGGCCATCGGCGAGCGAAGCGGCGTGATTACCATTTTCACAGGTGTGATGGATTGTTCCGCGCAGGACCTTGCCAACGGGTACATTCTTTCGCCCGGGAAGCAGGGGGCCTATGTCTACATCGAGGTTTCCGACACAGGCTGCGGAATGGATGCGAAGACCATTGAACGAATCTTTGAGCCGTTCTTCACGACCAAGTTCACTGGGCGCGGTTTGGGGCTGTCGGCTATTTTGGGTATTATTCGTGCTCACGATGGAGCGTTGCGAGTCTGCAGCGAACCCGGAAAGGGTTCGACGTTCAAAGTTATGTTTCCCGCCATCAAAATGGTGGAAGATATAGAACCAGAGGGCGACGTGAGCATCGTCTGGCGTGGATCGGGTACTGTCCTCCTCGTTGACGATGAGGAGAGCATTCGCGCAATCAGCTCAAAACAGTTGCGGCGTTTGGGGCTCGAAGTACTGACGGCGGAGGATGGTAGGCAGGCTGTGGATATTTATCGCGAGCGCAGGGCTGAAATCGATCTTGTCCTGCTGGATTTGACCATGCCGCATATGGACGGAGAAGAAGCCTGTTGGGAATTGCGGCAAATCGACCCGGATGTGCGCGTGATCCTTTTAAGCGGCTATTCCGAGAAGGATATCTCGGCGCGCTTCGCCGGGAAAGGCTTGGCGGGTTGCCTGCAAAAACCATATACATTGACCCAACTACGGTCACTGCTATCCGCGCTATTGCCCAAGGCAGCGCCAGCATCGAATTCAGAAGGCATGACGTACCCCAGTAAAGCCATGGACGGCGACGAGCGAGAGGGGACACACCATTAGTCATTTGGCGTCTGGGTGATGGGTTGGTGAGGAATGCCCTATCAAATGGTTGGAGTGGTGAAGGGAGGGTGAGTCGATGAGGGTGAAGGCGGAGGGAGTGTCGCACTGTGGCAGCCGGCTCAGCGCGGCAAGGTCGCCGCGGCTCCAGAAGAGGAGCGCAAGCAGCTGGTGCCGGCCCCCGACGCCGTGACCCGGTGACGCGTGACGCCCGGCCAAGACACCGGAACTTTGACCAGTTCCGTTCCCTCTCCCCGGAACGGAATTCGTCAGAATTCAGGCCGAGACACAGCCACTGCTTGCATATATCAGCATCGGCGCGCTCCGAGCCGGACCCGGCAGGCGTGCCGGGGGGGGTACAGTGGCTCCGCTTTGTAGAGCCAGTCCCGAACCATCCGCGAAACCCAATTGGAGGCTGCTTTACGAGTTGTGCGATGACATCGCTGACTAATTGGGGTTGAACATTTCGCGGGGTGAACCTACGATTCGCCAATGCCGAGCATTTCCTCCGTTGAACACAATCCGTGGTTTCTGTGTGCCACACTGCTCACGGCGCGGTGGTTCATTGTTGGCGCGACATGGCTGTGGCTCTTTCCTTCAATGGAACGGTGTCGTTCTGCCCTGTCGCGTGCGGCTATTTCCGCCTGCCTCGCGCTATGGATAGGGCTTGTGTTTACCCAGACGGGGACAATGTTCCTTGCGGAGGCGGGTCTGTTTACCCCTTGGCTGGACTGGGCATTGGTCGGTGTGTTGTCGGGGATCGGGACCGGACTGGGATTTTGGCGATCGAAGCATGAGTGGTTGGGTGGCGTTCGGATGGCAGTACCCGGAGCTTGCCTGTTTTGGATGGCGTCCGTCGTGATTATGCTCCTGCCCCGCCAAGGCGAATGGATAGTCGGCGGGTGGGATCCCGGCACCTACGTAGATCAAGGAGTCTGGGTCAGCCATACGGGGACATTTGGACCGGCACCGGATTCGCTCTTCAGCGTTTTTAAACCGGATGAACTGCCGCTGTTCGCGCCTCAGGTGCTCAACTTCACCGAAGGGATGCCCGTCTTCCCTCTGGATCCGGAGCAGCGTTCGTTTGAGCCTTTCTTCTTCAGGTTTATGCCGACGCTGACGGCGGTGCTGGATCGCCTTGGCGGGCTGAGGGCTGCCACACGCGTCAACTTATGGATGGGGCTGTTTGCGGCCGCCATGGTGCTGTGGGTGGTTGCAGCCTGCTTCCGCGGGCGTCTGTTTCTTGCTCTGGCCGGCATCCTCGTTATTCTTCATCCGGTTTGGGTCTACCACCTGCACTTTCCAACGTCCGAACTTCTGCAGCAGGGACTGCTTTTCGGAGTTGTGGCACTGGTTGCCCGGCGGGATGAGACGACCGCTGCCAGCTGGTTCGCTGCGGCGGGTTTTTTCGCATTGCTCGTGACACACCTGAGTTTTGTGCTCTTTGCGTCACTCCTGCTTCTGGCCATCGCCTGGGCCGAACTTGGCCGTGGCGATCGTAATCGCGTGTTGGGCGACCGCAGCATGCAGGTGGCGGGGATTCTTGCCGGCGTGGCGTACGACCTGATGACGGCATCTGTCACTGTCGAGCGCCTGGGCTTCATTCTTACGCCGTTGCTGGGACTTTCCGCCGTGCTGATGGGGCTGGCTTTGGCACTGGACTGGGCTGGTGGGCGGGCGTGGTTCGAGAGATTGCTGGTCTCTCGCATCGGCGGTCTGGCGGTTTTCGGACTGTTGCTGGCGTATGGCTTTACTGGCTGGGTGGCCTATGGTTCGCATTCGGCTTTGTTCGGTGAGCAACGGGCGAACATGAGCGGTGCGGTTCCCTTTCTTGTTCCTTTGCTCATCGGTGTTGCGTTGCCGGGGTTGCTGGTCTTCGGGCATCGTTCTCCGGCGTCACGGTGCGGGAAAGCGCTGGTCTTTGTGGCGTTGGTTGCGACGTTCATGACGCTGTGGGAGGGCGCAATCATGCCGCTCTATCCATGGGCCACGCGACGATACCTTGTCTTTACGGTTCCCATGCTCGCCATTCTGGCTTCATATACCTTGATCCTTGTGGCAAAGCGGTCCTCGAGTCGCTTCGGTATGGTCGTCGCGGCATCCGGCGCCCTGTTGCTTGTCATGACCATGGCCCCGAGGGTTTGGCGGGCGTGGAGCGCAACCGAGTACGATGGGATTTCAGTCCAGCTCGAGCGCATTGCCGGTGAGTTCGGTCCCCGCGACGTCATTCTGGCCGATCGCTTCTGCTACGGCATACCCCTTCGGTTTATTCACGGGCGGGCGGTACTGAATGGCGAGCGCCTTGTCGAACTCACCGGTGCAGACCGCATTCGCCGGGCGGCGGGGATTCTCAAGCGTCTGCATGACGAGGGGTGGCGCATCCGGTTCCTGACGTCTACGACGGCGGGAATGGACATCTTCCCATTTCGATTGAAGGCGCTGAGGACCGACTTTCAGTCGGAACCGTTTACGCTTAGCGAAGTGTTCCATGAGGCATACGTCAGGGACTACGCCATGAGGACGCTGGAGAGACAGTGGATGATCTCAACGTGGGTGCCGGACATGGTTTGGCTTGAGGACGGGTTTGGGACGAACCGCGCCGGCATTGTAGATGTCGGGACAGAGCAGGATGTGTGGTGGATCGTTGCCGGATTCCATGAGCGGGAGCAGGCAGAGGGCGGCTCGGTCAGTGTGCGCTGGACAACCGGGTATGGCGTTATGGCCCTTCCGGAAACGGTGTGCGGCAGCGCGCTGCGAGTGGAACTGGACTACCTGGATAAGCACCGCCCGCCCTTCGAACCGGCGGACCCGGTTGAAATGCTGTTCAACGGCGAGCCGGTGTTTGCGGAGAAGACCGTATCCGTCGGCGGGAAAAGGTTGACGGCGTACATTCCTGCCCGGTTGAACCGGCATGCACATCCGCGTCTGGCCATACGTTGCAAGCCCTGGGTGCCCGTTGTCAGTCGCCTGAATAGCGATAGCCGGTCGCTTGGGGTTATGGTTGACCGGTTGAGCTACTCGGCAGTTCCCGACGGAGGGGGGGCCGAAGTCGGGGAAGAACGTTCCCGTTGAGTTTGAACAACGGACAGGGCGGCACTCGTTGGGCTGACGCCCTTTTGCAGTTCCCAGAGTTTCGCGTACTTGGCAAAGACGCCATACGCAACGGTCCTGGCGATGATATAGCCTGGCAATCCGTCCATGAACCCCCGTTTTATGATGTAACCACGGAGGAACCGGAATGCCGGGCGAAGGATGAGATCCGTGAGGCGGCATCGCCGGCCGTCGTCATACTGCGTGTGTGCTGTGATGGTAGAGAATTTGTCCAGAGTGACGAGTTGGTCGCTGATGTCGTTGTAGGTATAGTGATAGAGAGGTGCGCGCAATCGCCTGACGGGGCCATCCACCACCATGCGGTCGTGAGGTTCTTTCCCGCCGCAGTGGCAGCGGTTCTTGCGGAGCAGTCTCAGTTTAGTATCGGGGTACCAGTCGCCGTGGCGAATCCACCGGCCGAGATAGAAGACCATTCTGGGAAACTCGTAGCCGGCAAGCGCTACACTGGCCTCTGTTTCGAACTGGTTGCGGATTTCGCTCTGCAGCGCCAGCGAGACCTCTTCATCCGCGTCAATGAAAAGAACCCACTCGTGGGTGGCCATGTCCTTGATAAGGTTCTTCTGGCTGATATACCCGAGCCATTGGTGTTCGTAGACTCGCGGGGTGTACTCACGGCATATGGCGGCCGTCCGGTCTTTGCTGAAACTGTCGACGACGACGATTTCGTCGGCCCATCGCAGGCTTTCAAGGCATCGGCGGATGTTCGCCTCTTCGTTTCCAGCAGTGATGCAGGCTGAAATCTTTTCACGCATGTTCCGTGGGCCCCCGACTATCAGCGCACGTATAGCAACTTGCGGTTCAACCCGCCAGCAGTTTTAGACAGAACTCTCCGTCGTGAAGCACATCGTACCGTGGCGGAATCAGGCGCCGCGCAGCGCCGTGACTTCCACCTCTGTCAGATCCCGCCATTGTCCTGGGGGAAGGCCGGCCAACGGGAGCGACTTGATCTGCACTCTGACCAGGCGGTTGACAACCAGTCCGACCTGTTCGCACATGCGGCGGATCTGGCGATTGCGTCCCTCGCGCAGGCGGAACTCCAGCATGATGCGGCCGGTCTTCTCCGACGGACGTAGAATGCGCACATGGACGGGCTGTGCGCGGTAACCTTCCATTTCCATGGGCTCGTTCAGTTGATGCAGGATCGCCACGGTGACATCGCCGGAAGTCGTGACATGATATGTCTTCTCCGGCTCGAACCTGGGGTGGGTGAGGCGTTGGATGAGGTCGCCATCATTCGACAGAATCACCATGCCTTCGCTATCCTTGTCCAGCCGTCCGGCATAGGCAAGGCGCTCGGGGATATCCCGGAGAAGTTCGTAGATGATGCGGCCGTCCGCCGCGGAAGCGGAGCAGACGTAGCCCCGTGGCTTGTTGAGCAAGATGGTGCGGCTGGCGGTCGGAGGGGTGACGGGGTGGTTGTCTACCGTCACCTTGTCGATTCCTGGGACCACCCGGCTGCCGAGTACACACGCGACTTCACCGTTGACGGCTACCCGGCCTGCCTGCATGAGGACTTCGGCCTGCCGTCTTGAGGCGACCCCGCAGTCCGCCAAGTATTTCTGGAGTCGGATCGGTGCGGGGTACATGGGTTCTGGCGCGTTCTCACCAGTGCAGTTTGGCGGCGAGGAGACGCTTCTCCAGTTCGGCGATCACGCGGGCGTCATCTGCCTCGCCCCGCGACTCGAAGGTGCAAGAGAAGCGGAGGAACGAGCCTGCGTCATCCCATGGCACTGTGGAGATGAGATGCTCGCGGATCAGGTGCTGCGAGGCGGCCTCCGCGTTAGCGAACTCAAGGCTGCCGGCACTGCGCGGGGCCGGAACGTAGAGATAGAAAGTTCCCCCCGGCATGGCGGCGTCAAAACCGACAGACTTGAGCGCCACCACCATCTTCTTCAGCCGGTTCTCGTAATGGCGCTTGATGCCGTCGGCCAGTTTCTTGTCTGCGATACCGGCGCAGGCGGCGAGCTGAATTGCCTTGAACTGGCCGGAATCAATGTTGTCCTTGACCTCGGCGTATGCCTTGACGGCCTTCGGATTGCCGGCTACGAAACCAAGGCGCCATCCTGTCATATTGTAGCTCTTGCTCATTGAATGCAGTTCCACGGCGACATCCTTGCCGCCGGGTCGGCACAGGATGGAAAGGGGCTGGCGACCGTAGACGAGCGTGGCGTAGGCCGCGTCCTGGACGACAAGGATGTTGTTTTTATCAGCAAAGGCGATCAGCTTGTCGAAGAACTCCTCCGAGGGCGGCGCGCCGGTGGGATTGTTCGGGTAGTTTACGTAGATGAGTTTAGCGCGCTGGCGCATTTCTGAAGGAACAGCAGTCAGATCGGGGTAGAAGCCATTCTCCCTGAGCAAAGGCATCTTGTACACCGAGCCGCCGAGGTACCGGGTGTGGGTCGCCAGCACTGGATAGCCTGGGACTGTCACCAGTGCGACATCGCCGGGGTTTATGAAGCACAGCGGCATCATGGCCAGAGCCGGCTTTGATCCGATGCTGTGCGTGACCTCGGTGTCGGGGTCCAGGTCGCTGACTCCAAGAAACTTCCTCATGTACTCGACCGCCGCCACCTTGAATTCGCGGATGCCGTTGTCGGCATAGCCACGGTTTGCGGGGTCGTCCACCGCTCTCTTCAGCTCCTCGCGGATGGGGAAGGGGGCCATCTGGTCTGGTTCTCCGACGCCGAAGTCCAGCAACTCAACATTTGGATGCGCTTTCCGGGCCTCTGCCTTGGCTCTCTTGATCTTTTCGAACTTGTAGATCTCGTTGGTTGTGCCGAACGTGGCGCCGCCGATCCGCTCTGCAAAAAGGTTCTGAATGTTCATAGCGTATTGTTCCCCGCTCTCAAACGATTGACTAGACGGGGAACAGTAGCATGTCCTCCGCATCGTGTCAGCCAGATTCCCCCGACACCAGATTCCCAAATCATCGCCTAAGCGCTGAGCTACCGGTGGGACCCATTGCGGACAGCCTTGCGGCAGCGGCTCCGCCGGAGGCGTCGCCCTACCCGGAGAGACATGTGACGCAAGAGCGTCGCATCTTTCCAGAGCAATGCCGTATGTGAGAATGTGACTGCGTGAGTATGTGGAGGGAGAATATCAAGGCACACCCACACACTCACAGACTCCCACACCCGCACACTTCGGTTGCGGGCGCAGCCCGCTTTGTATGTTCCCCAGGTGGGGCGAGCTCTCCGAGCGAGCCGTGAACAAAGGACGCACACGAGTCCGCACAAAGTTTTGCCTTCCTTAGTTGAGATAAGGCTTTAATCAATGCGATGCCTTTCGTACTATCACGCCTGTCTTTTCTATCTGCCTGTCGCCCCACGGTAGTGTGATGGCGCGAAGATTTCGGAGAATCTGATATGAGCATGGGTGACTTTCGATACCGGCGGTCGGATTTTGGCGACCTGCCTGTGAAGCTTGAGCACATGGACGTTCATCTGAACTTCCTGGATGGCCGCGTTGCCGGTGTCAATGTGCTAAGGCTGACGGCGCTTACGCGCCTGAGGACGCTGCAGTTGGATGCCCGCGATCTGACCATTCAATCCATTGCATTGGTCGGCCAGCCCGACCAGGAACTCCCGTACGAATGGCGCAGTGACGGTGGTGGCATTACGGTCAAGTTCCCCGCTGAATTGCCTGCCGGGCACACGTTCTCGATTCGCGCCAAGGCAGTGAGCGTGCCTTCGGACTCGGTTCTGGAGGGGATCTACAAGGACACGACGCCGCCCGGGTGTCCACAACAGTACATGTCCCAGTGTCAGCAATGGGGCTTTCAACGCATTCTTCCCGTGATTGACGACTGTCGAGCCAAGTGCACCATGACCACCACCGTCGAGGCGGATGCGAGATATACCCATCTTCTGTCAAATGGGAACGTAAGTCGTGTGCACAACCCGGATGGCGTGCCAGTCCTTAAGGCGGGGGAGCCCGATCGAAAGACTGTCACGTATGTGAATGACATTCCGATGGCGCCTTATCTCTTTCTGTGCTGTGTTGGAACGTGGGACGTTCAGGAGGACTATGTTGCCTACCAGTCAGGACGCAAGGTCAAGTTGGAGTACCTCGTCCCGCCCGGGCGCAAGGAGGGGGCCGTTGTCCCAATGCGCATACTGAAGGAGTCAGTACTCTGGATGGCGCAGACTCAGGACTATGAGTATCCGCGTGAAGTCTATCGCACCATTTGCATGGAGAAGTCCAACTACGGCGGCATGGAGAACGTCGGCAACACTACGATCATCACTTCCGCCGCGCTGGTGGATGAGTTCACGACAGACAGGCGTCTTCAATACGCCCACGGGGTGATCCTTCATGAGTTCGAGCACAACCAGTGCGGCAGCGATGTCACGATGGAGACACCCTTTGACATGTGGCTGAACGAAGCCTTCACAGTGGATGTGGAGCGACAGTTTCTTCGTGGTCAGTTTGAGCCGGTGTGGCAGCGGTTGGATGAGGTCGACGCCATACGGGCACCCATGACCGGTCCCCTTGCCATCGAGGATGCCGGCCACCTGGGTAATATCGTTCGCGATGGGTTCAACAGCCCTGATGAACTGGTGGATGGCGTGACATACGTCAAAGCCGCCGAAGTCATCCGGATGCTGCGACTGATCATTGGTGCCGACGCGTTCCGCAAGGGGAAGAACCTCTATTTCCAGCGCTACGACGGCAGCAATGCCAACACCGAACAGTTTTTTGCCTGTTTTGAGGAGGTAAGCGGGCGTGACCTCTCCGGTTTTCGTCGGGAGTGGTTGCATACAATCGGGTATCCGAAGGTGGAGGGGACTAGCGCGTATGATGAGCGCTCCCGGATGCTGACGCTGACCTTGAGGCAAACTCGTGCCGGCAAGGGGGGGGCATTCCATCTCCCCGTCGAGGTTGCAGCCGTCGACGGCGCCGGCAAGGATATTCCTGGCACCCACCGGGTGATCGAATTGGTCGGCGAGACAATCGACATTCAGTTCAAGGACATACCGCAACCGGAATTCGTTTCATGGAACCGGGATGCGTCCTTCTACGGGACATTCCGGGACGCTGGCGAGAGCGTTGCCGGACTGGCCAGGCAGATACGGAAGGACCCCAATCTCTTCAACCGGGTGGAGGCGATGCGCCGGCTAACTGACATCGAGCGCGTCCGCCTGATCATGGAGCCCGACGCCTCGGTTAGCACGGAGTGGTTGGAGATCTATGGGGCGATCCTGAGAGACAAGGAGTTGCCGCCGGGACTGAAGTCCTTCCTTCTGCAGATTGAAGAGCAATCCCTTCAGCGGGAGTATCTCACCTTCTATCGCGAACGGTGTCATGCAAGGCAATCGTTGCTTAGGCAGGCGGCGGCCCGGCACATGGGGGACCTTATCCGTGTGTTTCGTGCCACGGATACGTACCGGCGGTCTGTGATTGCCAAGGACGGAATGGCCGAGCGACGCTTGAAGAGCGTCGTCTTACGTGTGATCGTTGAGGCCAACACAGCCAATACGCATGCCGTTGCCGAAGAGCACTTCAACAAGGCATGGAATATTACAGATAAGCTTTCCACGCTGGGCTGCATTCACGTCAGCGAGCATCCGCGTCGGCGCGATCTCATGCTTGACGGTTTTGCCATGTGGAAAGATCACCACGCCGCCTACACCAGTTACCTGCTGCTAGTGGGGAGCGGCACACATGACGATGTCTTCGAGATGTTGGCGGCCGAGGAGAATCGTCCGCAGTTCAATCTGCAACACCCCGGCCACACCCGTGCGCTCTACGTGCCGATGGCCTTGAACAACAAGATGGTCTGGACAGATGCGGGTATCCGGTGGGTGGTTGACACGGTCCGGAAATTGACGCCCGTCAACGAGTATTGCACGCTTCAGGTGCTTGCGTGTTTCCAGCAAGTGCATAACCTGGCAAATGACTTGAGGCCCAAGGTCATCGAGGCGCTACGGGAAATGGATCAGGCAACGGACGCCACCGCATTCCCGTCTGTTTCGGGCAGAATTCGCGCCTACCTTCAGGGTACTGGCGCATCGCCGGCCTGAATCATGGCCGTGACGACTTCGCCATGGTCGCTGGCTACAGTCCCTGCCGTGCGGCGCGGATGACGCCGACGACCAGCCCGCCGATGCGAAACTCCCCGTCTCGCGGTGTCACCTTGATTGGGCGCAGAGAGGGGTTTTCCGGTTGCAGGTGATATCCTTGGTCGGTGCGGAACACTCGTTTGACTGTCGCCTCGCCGTTGATGTAGGCCACGGCGATCGTTCCGTTGGGGACACGCGGTTGCTGCCGGACGATGACGTAGTCGCCATCAAGAATGCCGGCGTTGATCATGCTGGTTCCCTGAACTTTCACAGCGAAAAGTTCCTCAGGGGTCCCGAACATCTGGGCGAGGTTGAGTGTGTCCTGGCGGTTCTCGACCGCTTCCAGCGGCGGACCCGCCGGAACGCTGCCCAGAATGGGTATCCCGGCAGCCGGTGTGGTCAGGCGTATATTGCGAGCACTGCGTGGCGATACTTCGAGAAAACCCTTGGTCTGTAGTGCGCGGATGTGATCGGTGGCTGCCTTTGGGGACGCGAACTTAAAATGGGCGGCAATTTCGCGCGAGCTTGGGGGGACACCATGTTCCCGGATGCGGCCGCGAATGAAGTCCAAGACGCTCCTTTGACGCGTGGTTAATGTTCTCATTGGCTACAAGTGTATAGTCTTTCGTTGGAAAGTCAACGAGAAAAATGCGGCATCGCCGTCTCTCATTGGATGTCGGGAACATAATCCGCTCCGTTGACAACCGCTCCGTTGACAATCGCTTCTGGTTCTGGTTTCCTTGGCCCCGTTCGCCAAACAGCAGAGGAGGATTTGTGAGAATCAAGCCTTTCGCCGCGCTTCGTCCAGCTCTCGAAGTGGCCCCACGTCTGGCATCTGTGCCGTATGACGTTGTGGACACGGAGGAGGCGCGCGCGCTGACCAAGGATAATCCGCTTAGTTTTCTTCGAGTGGCCCGCGCCGAGGTGGACCTGCCGCCGGAAATCGATCCCTATTCCGACACTGTCTACGCGCGGGCGAAGGAAAACTTTGCGGCGTTCCAGCGATCAGGCGTCTTGGTGAGGGAGCCGGAGCCCTGTCTCTATTTCTACCTTCTTCGCATGGGGCAGCACGTTCAGACCGGACTGGTGGCCTGTTGCCACATTGAGGACTACGAGCAGGGCATTATCCGTAAGCATGAGAAGACCCGTGTTGATAAGGAGACGGACCGGGTCCGGCACCTTCAGGCGATTCAGGCCAATAGCGGGCCTGTGTTCCTGGCCTACCGGGATGTGCGCGCCATTGATGCGATAGCCGAATCGGCGATGAAGGAGCCGCCGCTCTATAATTTCACGGCAGTTGACGGGGTGGGGCACACGGTATGGAAGGTTGCCGCGCCGGCGGCACTTGTCGAGGCTTTCCGATCGGTGCCGCTCTCTTACATTGCAGACGGTCACCACCGGGCGGCCGCAGCGGCCCGGGCGGGGGCGGAGCTCCGGCGCGCCAATGCCAGGCACTTGGGAAGCGAGGAATACAACTGGTTTATTGCCGTCCTCTTTCCGGCCGGGCAACTGCAGATTCTTCCCTACAACCGTGTGGTCAAGGACCTCAACGGGCTCTCGGCTTCCGGATTTCTGGATGTGGTGCGGCGGCGGTTCACCCTGGTTGCCGATGCCCCGGCAAAGCCGGAGGCGGCGCGCAATGTCAGCATTCGCCTCGGGGATCGCTGGTATGGCATTCGTTGGGACGAACATGCCAGCCCGAATCCGGTGGAGACGCTGGACGTGCAGGTGCTACAGGATCGGCTTCTGGCACCGGTCTTGGGAATTCGCGATCCTCGCACTGACAAGCGCATTGAGTTTGTCGGAGGCATTCGCGGGGTGGTTGAATTGGAACGTAGGGTGGAGTCGGGCAAGGCAGCGGTTGCCTTCTCGATGCACCCCGTTGGCATGAACGATGTAATGGCCATTGCGGATGCAAGCCAGATCATGCCGCCGAAGAGCACATGGTTTGAGCCTAAACTACGCTCCGGGTTGCTGGTCCATACTCTCTTCTGATGTTGACAGGCAGAGGGGAAACACCTATCGTCCAATGAATTCCTAATCGAACGCAGGGAGGTTGGCATTGGATTCCGAACAGGTGCGCCATAGTACGGCGCATGTGATGGCGGCGGCGGTGTGTCGGCTTTTCCCGGGCGTGAAGCTCGATATCGGCCCTGCGACCGACGACGGTTACTACTACGATTTTGACCTTGTCCGGCGCCTTACGCCGGAGGATTTCCCTGCCATTGAGACGGAGATGCGACGCCTCGTTGCGGCGAACATTCCCTTCGAACGGGTGGAAATTGAACGTGAGGAGGCCCGGCGGCTGCTCGAAGGAATGGGGCAGACCTACAAGATTGAGCGACTCGCGGACATTCCTGTTGGCGAGGCTATTACCTTCTACCGATGTGGCGACTTCGTGGATCTGTGCCGCGGTCCGCATTTGGAGCGGACGGGGCAGATCAAGGCATTCAAGCTGACGAGTGTGGCTGGTTCCTACTACCGTGGGCGGGAAACCAACCCGATGCTCCAGCGGCTTTACGGCATCGCCGCCGAATCTGAAAAGGAGCTGGCGGCGCATATTGATCGCATCGAGGAAGCCCGCAAACGGGATCATCGCAAGCTGGGCAAGGAGCTGGATCTCTTCAGCATAGAGGAGGCGGTCGGCCCGGGCCTGATTCACTGGCACCCGAAGGCCGGGCGGATGCGAGTGGTGATCGAGGACTATTGGCGGCGGCAGCATTTCCGTGGCGGCTACGAGATTCTCTACACACCGCACATCGGACGCGGACACCTGTGGGAAACATCGGGGCACTTGGGTTTCTACAGCGAGAACATGTACGCGCCGATGGAGATCGAGGGCAGTCCTTACTACGTCAAGCCGATGAACTGCCCGTTCCATATCCAGGTGTACAATGCTCATAAGCGTTCGTACCGGGATCTGCCGTTGCGATATGCCGAGCTGGGCACTGTGTACCGATACGAGAAGAGCGGCGTGCTGTACGGGTTGCTTCGCGTTAGGGGCTTCACACAGGACGATGCGCACATCTTCTGCACGCCCGAACAGATCGAGGGCGAGGTGTTGCGAGTGGTGCAGTTCTCGTTGCGGATGCTGCGTTCGTTCGGGTTCAGCGATTTCTCGGCCTACCTGGCGACGCGGCCGGAGAAGGCGGTGGAAGAGCCGGAGCGCTGGGAACAAGCGACCGTTTCGCTGGAGCGGGCGCTGAAGGAAGCCGGCATTCCGTACTCTGTAGACGAGGGTGGCGGGGCATTCTACGGGCCAAAGATTGATTTGAAGATCAAGGATGCAATAGGCCGTGAATGGCAATTGAGCACCATTCAGTTTGACTTCAACATGTCCGAGCGTTTTGGTCTGGCCTACATCGGCGAGGACGGCAAGGAACATCGTCCCTACATGGTGCACCGTGCGCTTCTGGGAAGCCTGGAACGGTTCTTTGGAATTCTGATTGAGCACTACGGCGGCGCGTTTCCGGTGTGGCTGGCGCCTGAACAGGTCCGAATCATACCGCTTACGGAGAAGGAGTTGGCGGCGGCGCAGAGCCTGCTTCAGAAACTCCGGGATTCTGATATTCGTGCGGAAGTGGACGGGCGGTCCGAAAAGATGGGCGCCAAGATCCGGCGTGCGCAGCAGGAGAAGGTTCCTTACATGGTCATCATGGGGCCGAAGGAACTGCTGGCTGGCACCGTGGCAGTGCGCAGTCGGGCATCGGGCGATGAGGGGCCTGTGGCCGCAGAGGATTTCGTGGAGCGGATGCGCCGGGAGTCGGCGCCGCCGCTTGCTGGAGGTGCGCGGTCGGAAGGGGACGGAAAACTGTAGGAACGGAGAGGGACCCATGGGTCCGCAACAGGGAGGTTGCCATTCGTCAGTTTGTAAGGACTAACTTCAAGATCCGTGTGTCGCAGGTGCGCTGCATCAACGATGACGGAACCATGATAGGCATCATCCCCACTCAACAAGCGCAGCGTATGGCGCAGGAGCAGGGGCTGGATCTGGTCGAGATTTCGCCGACGGCGGAGCCTCCAGTGTGCAGGATCATGGACTTCGGCAAGTTCCGGTACCAGGAGAACCTCAAGGAAAAAGAGGCCCGCAAGAACCAGCATAAGCAGGTTATCAAGGAGATGAAGTTTCACCCGAATGTGGGTGACCACGACTACGAGACGAAGATAAATCACATCAAGGGATTCCTTGAAAAGGGGTTTAAGGTGAAGATCTCGCTTGCCTTCCGGGGTCGCGAGAACGCACACCGTGAACTCGGTTTTGAGCTGATCAACCGTGTCATCAAGGACACCGGTGATGTTGGCGTGGTAGAGACGACGCCTCGCATGATGGGGCGCACGATTATCGCGATGCTGGGATGCCGGGCGGTTAAGCGGTAAAAAAGGCTGGACGGGCCACTCGGTTTTGGGTAGTGTCCGCATCCCTTGTTGACTGGGATGTGCGAGGCGCACACGGTGTTTGTTGGAGAGGATGAGCATGTCAAAGAAAAAGACGAAGAAAGCGGCGGCCAAGCGATTCCACAAGACAAAGACGGGGAAGATCACTTTTTCCCGGCCTGGCAAAGGGCATCTGTTGGCTGTGAAGGGGCGTAAGCGCAAGCAAGATCTCGGACGCCAGGGAACGTTGAGCAAGGCGGATACACCCCGCATGAGCCGAATGATCACTACCTAGAAGGACGGAGAAGAACCATGCCCAGGGCAACAAATGCACCTGCATCACGCCTGAGAAGGCGTCGTGTACTGAAGCAAGCGAGGGGATTTCGCGGATCGAGAAGCAAGCTCTATCGCCAAGCCACCGAGGCCGTCGATCGCGCAATGCGGTTGGCGACCATTCACCGGAAGCACAAGAAACGCGACTATCGTGGCTTGTGGATTGCGCGCGTATCGGCTGCGTGCCGGGAACAGGGGCTTGCCTACAGCCGGTTCATTGAGGGGCTTACCAAGAAGGGCGTGCGGCTCAACCGCAAGATGCTTTCTGAGATCGCCATTCATGATCCGGAAGGCTTTCAGGCGATCGTCCTGCAAGCCAAGACTGCTCTTGCGTAGCTCGCCTTCGCACGCAAGTCTTCCGTAGATTGAAAAGCTGGCGCGCAGTTCTCTGCAGCGGTGTCGTTCATTGTCGCTTACGTGCAGCGTCAAGCGCTGCACAACACGCGGAAACCGACGACTCAGCTCACGGTGTGAAAGAAGAAAAGGTCATGCTTCGTCTGGCGCATCTGTTTTCCGACCATGCCGTTCTGCAGCGGGAGATGCCGGTGCCGGTCTGGGGATGGACCCGGCCCGGGTTGCGGGTTCGCGTCACGGTTGGGCCGCATGCGGCTGAAACACGGTCTGGAAGGGACGGCAAGTTTCTGGTCCGCTTGCCACCGATGCCTGCCGGTGGACCCTACGAAATGGATGTCAGGACATCCGATCCTGCAGTCAGCTCGCATTCTGTCGATGTAATGGTTGGTGAGGTATGGGTGTGCTCCGGTCAGTCAAACATGGAATGGCCGGTCAGTGGGACGGCGTTTGACCCGAAGACATTGTCCGAGGCGGACACGCGTATCCGGTCGCTGAACGTGCCGCACCTTGCATTGCTTGGTCGCCAGTCGGACGTGGACGCCTCATGGATGGTGGCGGCACCGCAGGCGGTGGGGGATTTCACTGCGGTTGGCTTCTTTCTAGCGCAGCGCCTCGCGCGTGAACTGGGTGTTGCAGTGGGGGTGATCAATGCGTCATGGGGAGGGACTCGGATCGAGACGTGGATCAGCCGTGAAGAATTGGTGCGGCACGGATGGGCATGCGCCGAGGTGGCGAGGTACGAGCTGGGCGTGAGCAGTAGTGCCTATTGGAACCGTTTTCCCGAAATTGAACCGGACAGTCAGGAAGCTCTCCAAAAGGCGATGTCGCTTTATCCGCGCGATCCGGGGAATACCGGATTGGCTGATAAGTGGGCAGACACGGGCTATGACGATGAGGACTGGAAGAGTGTTGACCTGCCATCCTCTTGGGGCATGCATGGTTACGACACCAATGGGGTGTTCTGGTATCGCCGGACGATCACGGTGCCTGCGGAGTGGGCAGGAAAGGATCTTGCGCTGGGTGTGGGCGCGGTCGACAAGCATGATATCACCTATTTCAATGGTGAGCAGGTGGGCGCGATGGGGAGAGATGTTGATGAGCAGTTCTGGAATATTCCCCGCGTTTACACCGTGCCTGGCCGGCTGGTCAAACCTGGGCGTGCCGTGGTCGCGGTGCGAGCAGTTTCGTTTGTTCACGATGGGGGCATGATCGGGCCGAAGGAGAAGATGACGGTGGGGCCGGCGGACGGAAGCTCGGAATGCATTCGCATAGACGGCGCATGGCGAATGAAGATCGAGCACGACTACGGCCGGGTGCAACCGATGGGCTTGCCGCCCGGCCCTGGGAACCCCCAATCGCCGTACATGCTCAATGACGCCATGATTCAGCCGCTCATTCCGTATGCCATTCGTGGGGCGGCTTGGTATCAGGGCGAGAGCAACGAGGCGGATGAGCGTGAATACGGATGTAAGTTGCGTGCATTGATTCGGGATTGGCGCCGCGCTTGGGGGCAGGGCGATTTCCCGTTCCTTACCGTCCAGCTGGCGAATTTCAGGGCGCCGGAGGTCTATCAGGCGTCCAGCAAGTGGGCCGGCGTACGCGAGGGGCAGGCTGATACACTGAAGGATCCAAATACCGGCTTGGCGGTGGCCATTGATATCGGTGACTCGGTGGATATTCATCCTCGCAACAAGCAGGACGTCGGCTCGCGGCTGGCGCAGTGGGCGTTGGCACGAACATATGGCAAACCCGTGGTGCCCTCCGGCCCTCTATACCGTGACTTCACCATGGAGGGTGACCGCATCAGGCTGCGGTTTGATCACACTGGGAGCGGACTGATTGCGCGCGATGGGGCGTTGAAGACGTTTGTGATCGCCGGGGGCGACAGGAGGTTTGTGCCGGCGGATGCGGCGATTGATGGCGACACCGTTGTTGTGCGTGCGACGGCGGTTCCCGAGCCCGTAGCGGTTCGTTACGCGTGGGCTGACAACCCGTGCGGCTGCAATTTGTACAATCGTGATGGGCTCCCGGCGTCGCCGTTCCGGACCGATTCATGGTGAGCAGTCGCCACTATGGCGGAGAACGCTGTTTAAATCCGCCGCTATGTTAGCGGCGCTTGCCCATGGATGCGGGGAAAGAGGACCTTTCCTGATTCAGTACTTCTGAAGCAGATTGAGCATCTTTCGGTCGAGTTTGTGTCCTTCGAAATCCTCGTAATCGACGTCCGCCCGGCCGCTGTCGAGTATTCCAAAACTGCCATGCAGGTTCCACAGTGCCCAGCCCATCCCGGCGCACTTCCACGTGGATAAGCAGTCCTCCATCCAACGCAGTGTGACGTCGTGGGGCGTATGGTTGTAGGCGCCAAACTCGCCCACCATGACTCCCACGTTGCTACGTTTCAACCGCTGCCACGGAGCTACCTGGCTGTCTCGCAACCAGGAACGGTCGTACTGTTTCGTTGTCTGAAAAGGAATTGCGGTGTTCCGCGCGTCAAACCGTATCGCTTTATTGACGCCGTCCCACTCTGCAGGAAGGGCCAAAACGCACTCGCCGGTTCCGGGTGCGGTAGAAGACCTGAATGCAATTTCGTCAAGTGACATCCAGTCGCCTTCCGCGTTACGGAATTCGACATGGCGTGTTCCTGCCGGGATGTCGGCGAACCGGTTCTGTTGGAGAGAGTTTTGATAAATGCCCCATTCCTGTTGTAACCGAACGACTGCCCACGATCCGGTAGTCCCGTCGCAGACCCATGTCTCGTCAAGCACCGTTCGACCGTCGGCCTTGACGAGAAGACGGGATCTTGCTGAAACCACACCGACCTTCACCCTAAGTTGCGTTAGGCTGGGGAATCTGCCGATGATGGAGATGGGCTCCGACGGACGGACGCTCTGCGGTCCGAAAAGGTAGGATGTCCCCAGGGGCATTGGCCAGACAGGCGTCGGCATGGTGTCGGCCCCGTGCACCCACGGAGCGCGGTAGTGCGATACAGTCACGGGCTGATATCCCCTGGTTGCCTGGGCTATGCCCAAGGGGATTAGCGCCTCGCATGGCACCCGTGCGAACTTTAGCCCGTCTGCGATGACCAGACGAGCGGGGTCTTGCTCACGAATGGCGCGAAGCACGACGCCTACGGCTTGTGCATAGACGGCGGGATCCAGGTCCGGTGGTTCATTGAAAAGGTTGAAACTCAGTCGTGAGTTAAGGATACCCTTGTAGCGTCGCGCGAACTCCGCCCAGTGCATGGCGCAGACGCGCTGGGCCTCGCTGTCCGACCACAGGTCCGTGGTTTCAGGCGGCTGGGCCACGGTATATCCGGGTGCACGGTGCAGATTCAGGCAGACGTGGACACCGTACGCGGCGCCCCATGCGACAGCCTGGTCGATCTCGCGCAGCACGGACTCATCGAACCGGGTCCAGTCGTTGGTCGGCGTCCATGCGCGGTAGTCGAGCGGAAGTCTGACAAAGTTGAATCCGAGCGCGGCGATCAATCGGAAGTCTGCCTCGCGGAACGGGAGATTGCCGTTCCAGTCTATGTTGACTTTATTCAACAGGTTGAACCCGCGCCAGCGGGGGAGGCTGGAGGCGGTCGCATCCGGAAACCGCTGCGGTCTGCGCGCAGACATGGTGTCGTCTATTCGCAACGATCGGCATCCGGCCATGGTGAAGCACGCAAGGAGCACACTGATCACCAGGGGTATCGTCAAGCCTATGATCCTTAGATGGGCTGCTAACATGGGTAGAATGGTACACGGCGACCAGCCGCCGGCCAAGATTGAAAGGCGGTTCACGGACAAAGATTGCGACGCCACGCGCCGTCGGCATGTCGTTATTGTTGTTGACATTAAGTTAGATGAGGCTTACTTTGTTAGCCATTTCTAATGATAGGCTGCCTCGAGGAGGATGCGATGAGCGCAGGTGAACTCAGTTCCAGTCAGGCCGACTATGTCGAGGCGATCTTTCAGATTCGTGGGGAAAAAGGGGGCGTGCGCGCCAAGGATGTGGCTGACCGTCTCAGGGTGCGGCGCCCGTCGGTCACCGCGGCGCTCAAGGCGCTTTCTGCTTCCGGATACGCTGTGCATGAACCCTATGGCGTCATTACGCTCACGACGAGGGGGGAATGCGTTGCGCGCGAGATGGTTCGTCGACACGAGGCGTTGCAGGAGTTTCTGGTTTCCATTCTCGGGATTGGCGTTCTCGAGGCTGGTCCCGCAGCCTGCGCCCTGGAGCATTCCGTATCGAAGGGGGCAACCGACCGGCTGTTGGCGCTGATGAGTTTTCTTAAGAATCAACCCGGAGTAATGAAACAATGGAAGAAGCACAAAAGCACATGCTGACAACGGAGAGTGCTTCCGCGATCCCATTGAGCCGGGTGCAGGCCGGCCAGACGGTGGGAGTCGTGAGGGTACTGGGCGGCATGGGGGTACATTCGCGTCTGACCGGGATCGGTATAACGAGCGGGGTCAGTGTGGAGGTGATCCGCAATGAAAGTCGCAGCCCGGTATTGCTTGGCGTGAGGCATGCGCGTATCGCCATAGGCCGCGGAATGGCTGAGAAAGTTCTGGTTAGAATCTGCGGGACGTCCAAAGAAGGTGTGGCCGGATGAGCGAGAATATGGACCGTAAAAAGATTGCGGTGGCTCTTAGCGGGAATCCTAATTCCGGCAAGAGCACAATCTTTAACCAGCTCACGGGGGCGCGCCAGAGCGTCGGAAACTACCCTGGCGTTACCGTGGAGAAGAAGACAGGTATTCGACGCCATGGAGTGTACGACATTGCGTTGACCGACTTGCCTGGGACGTATGGACTGACAGCCTGGTCGCTTGACGAGAAAGTTGCCAGAGATTTTATCGTTGGCGAGCGACCTGCCGTTGTGGTGGATGTGGTGGACAGTTCCAATCTGGAGCGCAGTCTTTACCTGACGACGCAACTGCTTGAGATGGGTGTGCCGCTTGTGCTGGCGTTCAACATGACCGATGTCGCGGATGCCAGGGGAATCGAGATGGATTTGAGCCTGCTCAGCGATCGGTTTGGCGCCCCTGTCATTACCCTCGTCGGGCACCGTAATCAGGGAATGGACCAGCTCCTGGATGCCGTTGTGCGCGTGGCGGAGAATCCGGGCTCCCGTCGCCGGATTCGGATTGACTACGGTGAGCACCTGGAACCGGCGATCGCGCGACTGGTCCCGCTGGTGGAGAAGGATCCGTCAGTCGTGAAGGAGGCCGGGATTATATCCGCTGATGCCGTGTCGCTGCGGTGGATGGCCATCAAACTCCTTGAGGAGGATTGTGACCTGACGCGCGCAGTACGGAATCCAGACCTCTCAGCGGCTCTTGCTGAGGAACTTGCGGCTTTGAATATGGAGCTCGGGGACCGGGCTGCGGTGTTGATCGCGGACCGGCGGTATGGATACATCTCCGGGGTCTGTCAGGTGGCGGTGCGCAACACGGTGGAGAATCGCCAGACGATATCAGACAAGGCCGATGTAATCTTGACGCACAGCCTGTTTGGTTTGCCGATCTTCCTGATGGTGATGTACCTAGTGTTCAACCTGACCTTCACGCTGGGTAACGCTCCCATGCAGTGGCTGGAGTCCATGTTTGGCTGGCTGGGTGAAGCCATACGGTCCGCCTGGCCGACCGGCCATCTGGAGTGGATGAGGTCGCTCATTGTCGACGGAGTTATCGGCGGGGTTGGTGGCGTGGTTGTCTTTCTACCCAACATCATGCTGCTGTTCCTGGGCATAGCGCTGCTGGAGTATTCCGGATACATGGCCAGGGCTGCGTTCATTATGGACCATGTAATGCACAGGATCGGCCTGCACGGCAAGAGCTTCATCCCGATGATGATCGGGTTCGGTTGTTCGGTGCCTGCCATCCTAGCCACCCGGACGCTCGATTCCCGCCGTGATCGTCTGATAACTATGCTGGTGGTCCCGTTGATGAGTTGCGGCGCAAGACTGCCGATCTATGCACTGCTGATTCCAGCTTTCTTCGCACCAGCGTGGCAGACGCCGATGCTTTGGCTCATTTATGTGACCGGTGTGGTATTGGCGGTGGTATCGGCAAAAGTCCTTGGGACATTCGTCTTTCGCGAGAAGACGGAAGGCCTGGTGATCGAACTGCCGCCGTATCGCGTTCCGACGCTGCGGTGCGTTTTAACTCACATGTGGGAGAGGTCCTGGCTCTATCTGCGAAAAGCCGGGACATTGATACTTGGGATATCGGTGCTAATGTGGGCGATGAGCAGTTTCCCGCAGAAGACCGACATGCCGGCCGGCATGTCACCGGAGCAACAGCAGTCTGAACAATTGGCATTTTCGGTGGCCGGACGCGTGGGGCAGTGGATGGTTCCTGTGCTGAAGCCGATGGGGTTTGACTGGAAGATCGGCACTGCGCTGATCGGCGCCATGGCTGCAAAGGAGGTCTTTGTGTCTCAACTCGCTATCGTTAACTCCATCGGCGGTGATGGGGGCGATCGGTCGGAGTCGCTGCGCCTTGCGCTTCGGCGGGAGTATACCCCGCTGATCGGGTTCTGCATGATGCTCTTTACCCTGATAGGGTTCCCGTGCGTGGCTACAGTGGCAGCGGTCAGGATGGAGAGCGGGCAGTGGAAATGGGCGCTGTTTCAGCTTGGGGGGCTCACCCTGATCGCGTATATTCTAACGGTGGTCGTCTATCAGGCGGGAATGATCCTGTCCAAGTGAAGGGCACCGAGATGAAAGACATTCAGAGCAGGCGCGACCGGAGGCGGATACCGATACAGAAGGTCGGTATCAAGGATTTGCAATATCCAATCACGGTTCTGGACCGGCGGAATACGTCGCAGCATACGACTGCGCGGGTTGGCATGTACGTCGACCTTCCTCACAAGTACAAAGGCACGCACATGTCGCGGTTCGTGGAAATACTGAACCGGCATCATGGACTTATATCGGTTCGCGATATTGAAGGAATCCTGCACGCCATGGCGAAGTCATTTGCGTGCCGCACGGCGCACATGGAGATTCGTTTTCCATACTTCATTGAGCGTGCGGCGCCGGTGACTCATGCCAAGGCCATGATGTGTTACGAATGTGCTCTCCTTGCGGCATTGCATAAGAAGGGCAGGGGATGGAGCCTCGACGTGGTAATAGAAGCCAAGGTGCCTGTCACCACTCTTTGCCCCTGTTCCAAGGCCATCAGTGCTCGCGGTGCCCACAATCAGCGGTCCACGGTCACTGTTCAGGTTCGAAGCCGGCGCCTGGTGTGGATCGAGGAATTGATTGAGGTAGCCGAATCCTCGGCCAGTGCACCCGTTTACGCCCTTCTCAAGCGGCAGGATGAGAAGAGGGTAACCGAGCAGGCGTACGATCACCCGTGCTTCGCCGAGGACGTTGTGCGCGATGTCGCCGCGCGTCTCAAGCGGGACCGGCGGGTACGCTGGTACCGTGTTGAGAGCGAGAACATCGAGAGCATCCACAATCACAATGCCTACGCGCTGGTAGAGGGCGGTCGTCAGTAGGCGCGTGCCATCACGACGCGCTGACGTGAGGGCTGTCCCGTCAGGACGCATCGGCCTTCGCCTTTTCCGCCGTCTGGTATTTGATCTTCGAATGGTATGCAGCGGATAGTGGTCTCGAAGCGTCGCGACATCTCATCCTCCTGCTCGGGAGTGCCGGCCCAGTGCACCCATGCGAAACCAGCGCTGTCGCTCTTGAAGAAAGCCTCGTATTCCTCGATGGAGTTGATGATGCGCGTTCGTCGGTCGCGCAGGGCTTTGGCCCGATCCACGAGTTCGCGCTGCATAATGTCCAGCGTCGGTTTGACGGAGGCGATCGCTTCAGCGCGCGGCAGAAACACCTTGCGGCGCTTTCGCAGTTCCTCTTCGGTCTCGCCGGCGGCAGCGTTGATGAAGCGCCGCACAAGGCACAAGCTCTTCTTCTCCAGATCCTTGGGGCCCACCTCGATACGCAGTGGGACACCCTTGCCCTCCCACTCGTAGTACTTTGCGCCAGGCATGACGCCTTCGCGGTCGTCCACTTTGACGGCCAGGCCCATGGCCTTGAGTTCGACGGCAACATGCCGTGCCTCATCCACCGTGCTTGTGCGCTCCGCGTCATTCTTGTAGATGGGCACAATGACGACGTGTATCGGCGCGAGTCGTGGTGGCAGTATCAGCCCGTTGTCATCCGAGTGGGTCATGATCAGGGCGCCCACCAATCGGGTTGAGACGCCCCAACTCGTGGCGTATACGTACTCCAGTTTCCCGTCGCGGTTAAGGAATTGGACATCGGCGCTGCGGGCGAAGTTCTGTCCGAGATAGTGACTCGTTCCCATCTGGAGCGCCTTGCCGTCCTGCATCATGCTTTCGATGCAAAGGGTGTCGAGGGCACCGGCGAAACGTTCCCCTGGTGTCTTGTGGCCTTTAATGACAGGCACGGCCATCACGTTCTCGGCGAAGTCCGCGTAGACTTCGAGCATCCGCTGCGTTTCTTCCAACGCTTCCGTCTCGGTGGCGTGTGCAGTGTGGCCCTCCTGCCACAGGAATTCCGCGGTTCGCAGGAACAGCCTGGTCCGCATCTCCCAGCGGACGACGTTGGCCCACTGGTTTATCAACAGCGGGAGGTCGCGGTAGCTTTGGATCCAGTTGCGGTATTGTGCCCAGATTATGGTCTCGCTGGTTGGGCGTACGACCAGCGGCTCTTCGAGCTCCGAGGCTGGGTCCACAACAACGCGCCCGTCTTTTGCCATCAGCCGGTGATGGGTCACCACGGCGCATTCCTTGGCGAAGCCGGCGGCGTGTTGTTCCTCGCGGGTGAGGTAGGACAGTGGAATGAAAAGCGGGAAGTAGGCGTTGACGTGGCCGGTAGCCTTGAAACGGTCATCCAGTTCCCTCTGCATCTTTTCCCAGATGGCATAGCCGTGCGGGCGGATGACCATGCAGCCACGGACTGCGGAGTGCTCAGCAAGTTCCCCACGCTTGATGACGTCAAGGTACCATTGCGAGTAATCCTTTGACCTTGGTGTGATGGTTGCCTGGCCATCCTGAGGCGTTCGACTGTTCTTGTTCTCAGCCATGTTGCTTGCCCATCCCTCATGTTGCCGTAGACCGGCGCAGTGCGTCTGTCTGCGGCTGGTTGTTGCCTTCCTAGTGTTTGAAGCAGCGCTGGCCGGTGAAAACCATCGCCACCTTGGCGTCGTTGCATGCCTCAATAACTTCAAAGTCACGATCGGATCCGCCGGGTTGAACTACGGCAGTGACGCCTTCGTTGATCCCCACGTCCACCCCGTCACGGAACGGGAAAAACGCATCCGACACCATGCAGCTTCCGGGCAGATCCCCGCGGCGCGCTTGGGCCTCGGAAAGAATGTCATGCTGAATAGTCTTGTCGGTGAGTGTGCTGAACGGCGTGCGATATCTTTCCCATGCGAGCCGGTCAGCGAGGTTGCGGTAGGCCTTGTCGCGGGCGTACTGAGCCATGCCGACGCGATCCTGCCCCCCGGCGCCTATGCTCACTGTGGCCCCGTTCTTTACATATAGAACGGAGTTGCTGGTGACACCGCATTCGACCAGCCACCCGAAAAGAAGGTCCTCGAACTCCATTTCGGTGGGTAGCCGCCCGATGCGATACTCGGCGCCCTTGTAGGTCGTTTGGGCCGGCAGGAAGTCCGCGCGCGAACGCGTCTTAGGAACAAACGACCATTGCACTATCAGTCCGCCGTCAATCAGGGACTTGAAATCCGGGACGATGGCCCCTGCGAAGTTCTCCAGACGCGCCATGTTGCGGATGCGCATCACACGAAGGTTCTTCTTGCGGCTGAAGATGTCCATCACACCGGGCGCAAACTCCGGCGCGACGACTACCTCGGCGTAGTTCTCCGCGATCAGCGACGCCGTGTCCCGATCCACTTCGCGGTTCAGCGCGATGGTCCCGCCGAAAGCGGCGATGCGGTCTCCCATGTTGGCCCGCTGATAGGAGTCCGCCAGCGAATCAGCTCTGGCCGCGCCGCAGGGGTTGTTGTGCTTGACGATCACCGTACAGGGTTTTTCCGTCAGGTAGCGCAGGATGTTTAGGGCGCTGTCGGCGTCTGTCAGGTTTGTCTTGCCTGGGTGCTTTCCGCTCTGCAGCAACTCGGCATCGGAAGCCAGATGCCGGCCGGACTTTATTGAGACAACGTCGCCCAGGGCGAGGTTGCCGCCGACCAGCTTGTAGAGGGCCGCCTCCTGGCCCGGGTTTTCTCCGTAGCGCAGGCCTTTTTCTTCGCCCGCGATAATCCATGTCGCCTTCTCAAAAGCCAACGTCTGATGTCCGGACGCATCGCGGAAGGTTATCTCCATTTGGGACGGGAAATGGTCATCCATTATGGTGCGGTAGGCAGCCTTGATGTCGCCGCTGGGCATGGCATCCTCACTTTCTGGTACACGAATGTGTCCGAATAAAGGCGGACTGTACCAAAGAAGCTTGAATCTTGGAAAGTGAAACCCCATGTTTTCGGCTGACGTCGCGCTCCGGCGATTTCCCGGGGAAGCCGGCCAACAGACAATGAATAATTGCTCCAAGATGACCGGAGAGGAACTGATATTGGGATCTGCGTCGCCGCGGCGCTTGAAACTCCTGACAGAGGCCGGCTTAAAGGTTCGGGTTGTCGTGCCGGATGTCGAGGAAGACCACAGCCACGAAGATCCGCGGGAAGTCGTTCTCTACAATGCCCTGCTCAAACACTCCTGGTGTCTGGGCCGGACGCCGACCCCGTCGCGGATGGTTACGGCAGATACTGTGGTGGTTGTTGATCGCGCGGTGATACCGAAGCCGGAATCGTTGGCGCAGGCGCATGAGTTTCTGCGCCGCCTGTCGGGGCGTGTGCACGAAGTGTTGACGGCGGCCGTCTACACGGGGCTGCGGATTGGAAGAAGACAGGATGTCGTGACGTCGCGGGTCTGCTTCCGGGTTTTGGATGACGACGCAATTGCCCGGTATTTTGCCAGGGTCAACCCGTTGGACAAGGCCGGCGGATACGACATAGATCAGTTTCCGGAACAGATCGTTGAGTCGTATTCGGGATCGCTTACGAACATTGTGGGGTTGCCAATGGAGACGGTGCTGGCATGGCTGAAGGAGGACGGGTTGCTGTGAGTCTTGGCCCGCTTGCAATTGGTGGATTGCGGATCCCTTTTCCCGTGGCGCTGTCTCCGATGGCCGGATACACGGACGCGGCTTTTCGTCTCCTTTGTACACGTTATGGCTGCGGTTTTGCCATGACCGAAGTGGTGAATGCCCAAGCTATTCTGTATGGCTCAAAACCTACGCTTTCGCTTCTGGTCAAGTATCCGGCGGAAGGCCCGGTTGGCGCGCACCTGTACGGTTCCGATCCCGGTGTGATGGCGGAAGCGGCACGGTTTGTCGAGGCGATGGGACGCTTTCAGTTTGTGGATATCAATGCGGGCTGTCCCGTTAGGAAGATCGTGGCGAAAGGCTCTGGCGCAGCGCTTATGGGTGATCCGGCCCGAATTGCCGCCATTGTAGCGGCGATTCGTTCGGCGGTCAGTCTGCCGGTGACGGTCAAGACGCGCATTGGGCTTGCTCCCGATAGGACGAACATCAGCGAGATTGCCCAGGGGGTGGAAGAGGCGGGCGCTGCTGCCATTGCCATCCACGCCCGGTATGCCAGCAACCAGCACCGGGGACCGGCCAACTGGGCGCTGCTGGCGCAGGTGAAGTCAGAGCGCCGCATGCCAGTGCTGGGCAATGGCGGCATCCAGAAGGCCGGGGACGTGCTCCGCATGGTGGCGGAGACAGGTGTTGACGGTGTTCTTATCGGGCGGGCCGCGGTTGGGAATCCGTGGATATTCGAGGAAGCAGCCGCGTTGGTGAGGGGGGAGACGCCCCGGATCCATGACGTGGATGAACGGCGTGCCGTGATCCTGGAACACTTGGACATGCTAACGCGCCTGAAAGAGGACGAACTGCGGCACTGCAACCGGCGACACACGGCCGAGGTGACGGCATCGCTGCACTTTCGAGCGCATCTTTATCGCTATCTGACCGGTTTCGGACGCTGGGCGGATGTGCGGCGAAGCCTCAACACAATCCATCGCCGCGAACAGATACTGGCTGCGGTTGACCACGTGATGGGGCCTGGTTTGTGAAAGGCCGATGCATCTACGCGCGCTAAACCCTTCCCCTCGGCGTTCTGATCATCCGGATCGGCGTCTGGCCTTTGCGATGAGCGAGCGAAGGAAGGCGCCTCTCGTCGAAGCTACCGTTCATCGGGCGTCAGCAGTCTGACCTCGTGCAGGCTGAGACCGTAGCTGCCGCCCGGAGGATTGACTTCCAACTTCACTCCATTCCAGTCTGGACTGAAGTTGGCGGAATAGCATAGCCACAGGGTTCGCCCGTTGGGGCTCATGAACTTGCTCGGAAAGTTTAGGAAGTGGCCTTGCTCTCCGAAGTCCTTCATATATGAAACCATGAACCATGGGCCGGTGATGGCGTCGGCCTCGAGGACGTAAGATGTCATCTTGGCGACGGTCGGCCAGCCATCGGTCACGCACATCAGGTACTTCTTGAGGCCGGGCACATACGTGGCGGTTACACACCCCATGTGGTTGTTCCACTCGATCAGCGGCTTGATGCTGTCGAACCGGTTTGTCCATACGGGTTTTCCGGCGGAATCATGACCGGCAAAGAACTCATAGGCCTTGATGTCATTGATGGTCTCGGGGGAGGGTTTGACACGGGCGAGATACACTTGGTCGGCCGTAATCCAGCTCAGGTTGGCGTGGGCAAAGTCGTTGGTGCAGTCCGCAACCGCCTGAAACGCCTCGCCCGCCTCTCCCGGCTTTCCCGGTTTGATGCAGGGGCGCGGCTTTGGATCGTTCTCTTTCGCGCCCATGCCCAGCAAATAAGCCTTGCCGTCGGGTGAATGCTCCATGTTCCTGCCGAAATCCACGAAATGCGGAGCACCCATCTTGACCGGCCCGAGGAACTTGCGCGGTTCAGGAAACAGTGGCCTGTCTGGCGTGAGAGGAGACGGTGTCCACGTGCTTCCGTAGTCGCGGGAGATATGGAATCCCGGGAATGGCCCGAGGTTGGGCCAGTTCCAAGTGAACTGGTTGTGCTCGTACGAACCGGAGGGTCCCAGGCAGAAGGTGCCGTAGTACCAGATGCCGTTATGAAGAAGCGAGCCGGCCGGATAGCGTCCTTGGTAGGGCAGGGCGCTGGCCTCCTTTGGCAGGGATGTGTTGCGTATCGTCAGAGCGAGCGGGTCATCGCCAATCATTGCTGCGTGGCCGGTGGCGGCGTTCGCGCCGCCGTCGGAAGAGCATCCGATTCCATCCGTCCCGCCGTCGGTCCATGGCGAGTAGAGAATGCCGTCGCTAGCCCAGCAGGGATACCAGGTGTTACCGCAACTATAGTCGCTGTGGCGACCGGTGAAGAAGATGCCCTTCAGGTTCGTTGACTGCGGAAAAGGGCAATCAGCCGGAACCTTGGAGTCCCAGACGAATCCTTTGAGCCTGCTTGGCACCATGTGTTTCGACTCCTCGGCGGGCAAGCCGGAGACAGTCAAGACACCCAGCAACATGACCGGCAACATTCTCACTCTGTTTTAGCCTCCGCTGGGCATAGGTCATTTCGCAACAAATCTCGCTGAAAAGAAACTGACGCCCTTTGAATGTTGGAGTGTCGTCTTTTTCTACTTTCATCGCAACTTGTTCTTTTGAGCTGTTCTTTTGTGCCGGCGACTTCACTGTGAAACTATTGCCAGCATGGGGGACGCTCAGGCAGTCGAGTCTCTTCCCGAGGCATTCGACGGCTCGTTTCCGTCTTTGGGTTCCTGATCGGCCGGCCCGGCGCAGCGTCCTTTCCAACCGCTGTCCCACGCATGGCAGACTCCGGACCCGACCGTCTGTCGATCCCCCGCCAAGGTTATCCCCGGCAACCATTTGAGAAACCGTCGGTCCGGACCATGGCCTCAACGGCTGCTCACGCTGTCACCGATCTAATATATGCAAGATAGGTGGCTCTCTGTATTCCCGCTATGGACGATCATCCATCGCGGGCTGGTAGGTCACACGTCCCATGCCACATCCACTGGTCTATTTGCATTGAACATATCCCCCTCCTCTGGCAGATTCCGGTTCAGTAGAGGGTGACGGACGGCTTCAATCGCCGGTTGTCCGTGTTCAGACAGGGCAAAATCAACCATCGGGTACATTCGCAACTGTATTTGCGACATGTCTGTCTAAAAGAGAGCGGTTGGCCATGAGGGAATAGATGCCATTTACGCCACTCCATATGGGACCGGGCATGGCCCTCAAGGCGGCGATTCCTCGCCATTTCAGCATCGTTGTCTTCGGACTCACTCAGATTGCACTCGATCTGGAGGTGGCGTGGCACATGTCACGGCACGAATACCCTTTTCACACGTTTTGGCATACCCACATTGGGGCGAGCATCATTGCAGTCGGTCTGACCGTTTTCGGTAAGCCGGCCAGCCAATGGATCAAGACTGCGTGGAATCGGATCGCCGCAGGATGCGGCGACGCGGATCTGACGGTTCCGTCCCAAACAACATGGACGGCGGCCTTTGTGGGTGCGTCCATTGGCGCATACAGCCATATCCTGCTCGACAGCCTGTTTCATTCGGACATCGAGCCACTCCAACCATGGTCGGCGAGAAACATCTTGCGAGGCAAAGTCGATCCTCACGGGGTTGAGTTGATGTGCATTGTCTTTGGGGTCATCGGACTGGTGTGGTTCTTCGGAAGAGAACTCAAGATGAGGAAGGCCAACAAAGCCCTGCATGCGACTTCGGAACCCGCGCCGGGCGCGGCTTCCTCATCGCATGAGGGCTGACGGCACGGAGAAAGACCTTGCTTGCCGAGTCATCTGGATGTATCTTCTTTGTAGATACATGAGGAGTGCCATGGAAACGACGATTCAGAAGTGGGGGAACAGTCTGGCGGTGCGTATCCCAAAAGCATTCGTGAAGGAGGCTCACATTGCGTACGGGACCACAGTTGATCTCTCGGTTGACGACGGTAAGATCGTAATTGTCCCACATGCGGAGCCTGAGTACAGGCTCGAAGACCTGCTCAAGGGAGTCACCAAGCGCAACCTTCATGTGGAAGTCACCACGGGCGGGGCCGTTGGACGGGAGGCGTGGTAATGTCGGCCGCGTATTGTCCGAAACGGGGAGATGTGGTCTGGATTTCCTTCAACCCTCAAGCGGGATACGAGCAGGCCGGCCATCGGCCCGCGCTGGTTCTCTCGCCGGAATCGTACAACCGCAAGGTGGGGTTGGCGATCCTTTGCCCGATCACGAATCAGATCAAGGAGTACCCGTTCGAGGTCAGCGTGCCGGATGGTCTCAAGGCGTCAGGTGTCGTTCTGTCCGATCAGGTGAAGAGCATTGACTGGAAGGCGCGTGGGGCGTCGTTTCTCTGTTCACTTCCGGACGCCGTTGTGCGTCAGGTGCTGAACAAAGTCGGCACCTTGCTGGATGCATGAAAGAGAGAACGGAGATTCAAGCAAATTCTCGGTACGGCTTCGCCGGCCGAGATTTGCGGCGTGTTGGCACGACAGATGAACAAGAGACACGTAATCTCAATACGGACCGGCTATCCTGCCAGATGGATGTCACGTTCTGCTGCTTTTCCAGACAGGATCAGGAGATCTACACAGCGCTGCTGGAAGAAACTGCCGGAGAGACGCTGCCATGATGGAAATGCGCAGTGTCAGCACGCCAGTCGACATTGACTCGGTTGCTTCACTGGCACATGACATATGGATCCAGCACTATGTCCCCATCATCGGACAGGCGCAAACCGACTACATGCTTGCCAAGTTCCAAAGTGCACCCGCGATTTCCCGGCAGATCGCCGACGGCCACCAGTACTTCGTCGCGACGGTTGATGGCGTCCCCGTGGGCTACTTCGCCATCGTCCCCAATCAGGGTGAGCGCAGTGCGTTGCTGAGCAAGATCTACGTCTCGCAACAGCGTCGCGGCACCGGCCTTGGCAAAGCAATCTTGGCTTTTGTTGAGAAGCGCTGCGCCGGTATGGGAATACGTGAGTTGTGGTTGACCGTCAATCGCAACAACACGGGTTCGATCAGCTTCTACCAGCACCTCGGGTTCACGGTGTCGGGTGCTGTCGTCCAGGATATTGGCAATGGCTTTGTGATGGATGATTTCAGGATGGCAAAAGCACTCCTGCCGGCCGAAGGGACTGCCCCATGATTCGCCGCTGCACCGATACCGATTTCGGAACGATCTACGAGGTCGTCAACGACGCTGCCTGGGCGTACAAAGGCGTGATACCGGCCGACCGGTGGCATGATCCGTACATGCCTGAGTCCGAGTTGCGGGTAGCGATCGACAACGGGGTAGTGTTCTGGGGATTCGAAATGGACGGTGGCTTGGTCGGTGTCATGGGCATCCAGCATGTGCAGGATGCAACCTTGATCCGGCACGCATACGTGCGCACCAGCCACCGGCGGCACGGGATAGGCGGCCAGTTGCTTCAATTCTTGTTGGCCCGGATCGATACTCCAACCTTGATTGGCACGTGGGCGGCAGCCGACTGGGCCATCCGCTTCTATCAGAAGAACGGGTTCAGGCTGGTTACTCCGGAGGAAAAGGACCGGCTGTTACCCAAGTATTGGGGCGTTCCTCAACGACAGATCGAAACGTCAGTGGTACTCGGGGATCAACGATGGTTCGATACGTTGCTGACGGTGTGGATCCGACGGTACTATCCTGCTGACAAGATTCCGGAGGTCATGGCCGTGCTGGAGGATTACGGCCGGGAAGAATGGCACCGGGAACCTCGCCGCGTCAAACGTGATGCCGTTATCGTGTCGAGGGGGAGTCTGGACGTTTTGAAGGCAGCGATTCAGTTGGCCGACAGAGATTACCGCGACGTGCTCGTGGGTGAAGAAGTCGATCCATGGGTGATCGGGGAACTGCGGAAATACGGGGAATGACGGTAAACCTGTCATCGTTGCTCGCACTCGGCGCATTGGGCGGGATCGTGGCCCTGTGCCTGATCGGGATTCATTGCGTGCGCAATCAGGCGTTTCACGAGCGATGGCATTTTCTGTTCTCGCTTCTGCCCTGGCTGCACATGGCCTTCTACATTGCCGTCGCTGCCTATGTCCGCATAGGGTTCGGCTCCTGGCCGAGATCGTGCATCGACAACCCCAAGTTGCCTATGCTCGATGGTCTGGTCATGGGGCTGGTCATCGGACTACTCATCATCCCGATCGGTGGGCCTGTATGGCTGGGGTGGCTCATCATTCGCCTGCGGCGGGCCGTGCGGCGGTACTGGATCTGGTCAACGGCGGCGTTCGTGACCGGAATGGTGGCGATGATCGCCGTGCAGTGGATTGACCCCTGGGGCTTCTGGAGTTGGGTATGGGACTGACCTGGTACCTCTACGTCATACGCACGGTCGGTGGATCGCTCTATGCAGGCATCGCCACCGATGTCAGGCGCCGGTACCTGGAGCACGCCACCGGCGGCCCGAAAGCAGCGAAGTTCCTAAGGGCGAACCCGCCCAGGAAGCTCGTCCTCAAGCGCCGGATCGGTTCACGCTCCCTGGCTCTCAAGGTGGAGTACCGGTTCAAGCAGCTTCCCAAACGGGACAAGGAAACGATCGTCAGGGCGGGCAGATTCCGCGCTGACCGGAAATCGGGCGAGATCAGGTGGTGAGCGCTATGTTCAGACGGCTGAAGCCTCACGTGACAGAAGTCGCTACGGGCCGCCCTTGTGTCGTCGGGCGGACTGTCCGGCGACGGAGGAATGTTGCGGAAAGAAGAACCCAAGCCGGTTATTCACGGACCGGCTCCGGCGCTGACCGGTCTGCGGCTGGATCCCACACAAGGCGGAAGCCTCTGTCATTCCTGCATTCGTCTGGCGCAACTCCCATGCGGACTGCGGAACGACAGCCCCTGGGCCAGTTAATGTAGCCACCGCCACGCAACAC
>CAZWPN010000019.1:34347-35606 GCA_964635275.1 uncultured Victivallales bacterium
GGCATCCGTGCATTGAGTTTGCCGATAAAGACCTGACAGCCGTTCCATCCCATGTTCTGGATAGGGTGATTGGGCCCGATGTTCTTTTCGGGGTCAGAGGGATTATCGCCCATCATCTCCTGCCACTGCGCTTGAGTGACCTCGTATTGGCCCATCCAGAATCCCTTTGTAAGCGTCACGTGGTGCGGAGTCTCGTTGTCGCATCGTTCGGGCTCCCCAACGGGACTGCCCATCAGGAACCTGCCCGGCGGAATCCACACCATGTCGAGTTGCACGCCATGACCAAGAGTGAACGTCCGTTGTTGACCAGGTCGATACTCCTTGATCTGGACGGGTGGTGCGGATGGCCGCGTAACAACAACCGGCACTGTGCGCGGAGCGGAAGGGAAGACAGACGTCGACAGGAAGACGAAATCGCCCGCGTCGCTGCCGACCGAACTCTTGAGCGGGCCGGCGCGCAATTGGCAACCCGTATACTCGGCGACTGGTTTGCGAAGCCAGTTGGCGATATCTGACGCCGCGAAGACTGTTTGTCGGGGGTACTGCAGGGCCTCGATCAGTTTCTGAGAGAAAACGCTCTGATCAGGCACGCTTTGCAGATCCCCGCTTGTGATGACGTAACGTGTCGGCTGCGAGATGGCCATGCGGTAATACGCGTTTTCCCGCCTCGCTAGGTCGGCGGGCATGTCCCGCATGATGGCGCCGCTGAAACAGGAATCGCTGAGCACTAGCACGTGCCGCGCCTTGGTCTTGGCGAGTGCGTCTTTGATGTTCACATCGGCGACCCAATCAGCAACTGGCAGAACGTCCTTGTCGGGTTGGGGGCCATCGCTGGGAATCCAGTACCCATTATCTAGGTCCCTGTCGTAGTACCCGTGGCCGGCGTAGTAGACCAACAACGCGTCGGCCGGAGTCATGCTCTTTGTCATTCGGTAAAGAGCATCAAGGATGCCTCGACGCGACGCAGCTTGGTCGTAGAGAGTAATCACATCGGTGAAACCGTATCCGCTTCTGAGCAGGGCCGCCAGGCGTTCTGCGTCCTTGCGGGCTTGGGGCAGGCTCTGGCAGTACTTGTACTGAGCGATTCCGATGGCGGGACACGATGTCTACGAGTCTGGCATTCAACGCGTTCCAGGCAGTCACCAACGAGTTGTTGGCTGCCGTCAGTTTCTTCACCACGACGGACAGCGTTTCCTACACCGTATCGGTCTTTGATCGCTTCGCAGACGGGCAACTACAGGGGGATCGGTCGATCCAAA
>CAZWPN010000020.1:0-33985 GCA_964635275.1 uncultured Victivallales bacterium
CCGGCAGCCTGACGCAGTGCTACCCGGTCAGCGGCTCGTTCTCACGGTCGGCTCTAAACCTGTACGCCGGCGCGCGGACCGGCTTCTCGTCTCTGTTTGCCGGACTATTGGTGATGGTCACGCTGCTTTTCCTTACGCCGCTGCTGGCGCCGCTGCCGCGGGCTACCCTGGGCGCGGTGATCGTGCTGGCAGTCGCCGGGCTGATCGACTTCCGGGCGATCGGTCGTATCGCGCGCACCAACAGCCGGGACGGGGCGGTGGCCATCGTTACCTTCGTCGGCACCTTGGCTTTCGCGCCTCACATCACGCATGGCATCCTGGTCGGCGTGGTGCTGGCCATCGGCATCCATCTGTTCCAAATGATGCGGCCGACGGTGGCCACGCTTGTGCAGCAACCGGACGGCACGTTCTCGGCCGTGACCGGGGTCGGGCCCGCGATGGTCGCCCGGACCCTGGTGTTCCGCTTCGACGGCCGGCTGATATTTCTCAACGCCTCACACTTTGAGGAGACCATCCTGACGGCGCTGGCCGAACAGCCGCAGGCGCGCAACGTGCTGATTGTGGCCGACGGCATCAACGACATGGACGCCTCGGGCGAGGAGATTCTGCGCAGCGCCGTCGAGACCTTCCACGGCAACGGCATCGAAGTGGCGTTTTGTGGCGTGAAGGATGCGGTCATGCAAGTCATGGTGCGCTCCGGTCTCAAGGCGGTGATCGGCGAGCGCCGTTTCTACGCGACGGCGGAGCGTGCGTTGGCCGACCTCGAAGCAGGGGTGGAGTCATAAGACTGTCCCGGAACAGGGGGCATGGGACCTTATCCCTGTACAGTCCGTAACAGTCTACAGCCTGAGACGCTTCAGCCTTCATCCAAGGGGATGCTAATGTAAGGAAGTTGTTTTTTCGGAACCAGGGGAGCACATGGGAGAAGGCAAATTGAATCATGGAGGTTCAGATTTCGGGTCGGGCCCGGGTGTCGAGCCATGGTCCGCGTCCCGGCAGATTGACAAGTACGACGCTCCAGGGCTGATGGCGAAACCTGGGGGCATGCGGTTCCATGTCATGATAAAACCGGCCGGCGCCGCCTGCAACCTGGCCTGCGCCTACTGCTTCTACCTGAGCAAGGGGTCGCTGCAGGGCGTTCCGACCCCGCACCGCATGTCGGATGAGGTGCTGACGGAATTCATCCGCCAGTACATCGAGAGCGTAACGAGCGGCGACGTGGTGTTCTCCTGGCAGGGCGGCGAGCCGACAACGCTGGGTCTGGACTTCTTTCGCAAGGTGGTCGCGATCGAAGCACAGTTCGCCAAGCCCGGCCAGAACATCTTGAACGACCTCCAGACCAACGGCACACTGCTCGACGAGGAATGGTGCAAGTTCCTCAAGCGGCACCGTTTCCTGGTCGGGCTCAGCATCGACGGGCCGAAGGAAATCCACGACCGCTTCCGCGTAACGAAGAGCGGAGATCCGACGTTCACCAGGGTCTTTGCCGCCGCGGGGATGCTGAGGAGCCACGGCGTGTCCTTTAACGCGATGGCGTGCATCAACAGTTACAGCGCCAGACGTCCGCTGGACGTGTACCGCTTCCTGCGGCGCGAGCTCGGGGCCGACCGACTGCAGTTCATCCCCATCGTTGAGCACCGGGACTTTGCGCAGACGGCACCGCAGTCCTGGGACCCGGCGACCCTGCCATGCGACGGCGAGCCGCGCGCGCGGCCGGGGCATCCAGAATCCGTTGTGACCGACTGGTCGGTGGATCCGGAGGACTGGGGCTACTTTCTCTGCAAAACCTTTGACGAGTGGCGGAACCGTGACATCGGCAAGGTTTTTGTCAACCATTTCGAGACGCTCGTGGCGCAGCATATGGGACACCCCTCGCAGATTTGCGTCTACAGCGAGTTTTGCGGCAAGGGTCTGGCCCTGGAGAATGACGGTTCCCTCTATGCCTGCGACCACTATGTTTATCCAGAGTACTGCCTGGGCAACGTCATGAAGGCGCCGCTCGGCGAGATGGCCTTGGTGCGGGCGCAGGTCAAGTTCGGTTATGCCAAGCACGAAACGCTGCCGTCGCAGTGTTACAAGTGCCCGTATCTCAAGGATTGCTGGGGCGAGTGCCCTAAGAACCGCCTGATTCGCACCGCCGACGGCGAGCCGGGGCTGAACTATCTCTGCCGCGGCTTCAAGCAGTTCTTCGCGCATGCCATTCCCGAGGTGGACCGCATCGTCAAGCGCCTGCAATCCAAGCCGTCGCCCTGGCGCGGGTAGAACACACCCACTCCCAAGAGGCCCCGCTCCGGTCTGTAGCCGCGGCAGTCTCTGCCGCGCTCTGGAGTGCCAAACGGTGAGGGCTTCATTCGCAACGCCTGCGCCAGGATTACCGGCTTATGAAAGCCATACCGCACAGCGTGCCGGCCGTGGCGCGTTACCCCACGGCGGTTTGGTCGCAGCATTCATTACAGATGGCGATAATGAAGAGAGGGGTTTCGTGAGGCATCACTCGCCTCACCGGCGGCTCTGGCGACCGGAAACCCACTTATGAATGTCCTGCCTGGTTTGTGACCATGCCGCCGAACTGCGATCCTCGAGAAATTTATCGAAGAAGCCCATCAGTGCCTCGCGGAATGCATTCAGCGCCAGCATGCGTTCCTGGAAACGGCTCACGTTGTCCAGCGCATCGCCTTTTGGGACCTTCAGGCTGCGCAGGATGAGCGCGTCAGCGCCAAGTGTGGCCGTCCACGATAACTCACGTCGCTGAAGGGTGACGCGGGCCGTTTTCAGTTTTTTGCCGCTGAGCAATGCCGTCTTTGCCTCGGCACTGACCAACGGTGTCCCTTTGCGGAGAACCGTTTCGTGTGCCCCCTCGCCTTCCAGAACGAACATCAGCGGGCCTTCGATCATGACGGCCCACCGGTCTTTCTGAAGGTCGAGCAACCCGCCCCGCGCTTCGGAAAAGAACCACAACCAGGTTAGAAAGTCCTGGCCGAGTCCGGGGCCGGCAAGGCTGTCCTCCAGTTCGGGAGAGAAACTGGTGGGTGCCAGATCCCGGTAGTTGACCTGCCCGCGTTTCATGGCAGCGGTTTCTGGCATCACCGGGATCAGCGTATGCCCTGTTGCCTGTTTGAACGCCATGATGAATGCGTCCACCTGTTTGTCGCTTGTGGCGCCGGCATAGACCAGGTCTTCCCGGTCATCATAGACCATCGGAATACCCGTGAGCGTCGGCGGCATGGTCGGAAGCAGGCGGTCCGAGACCTCCTTGCGAATTCGGCTCCGCACTTCGCGCTTAAGGAACGCTTCGCCAGAAGCCTGCATCTCGGCCAGTTCCTCCATCCGGCACTCTGCGCGCAGCAAAGCTTCCGGAATCCGGCGCTCCGCTCGCATGAGTGTCAGCCGCAAATAACCCGAGACGATGGCAGTGTCCTCGGTGATGTTCCTGTCAAGAAGGTGCCGGCCAGTAACCCACCCGTAAAGTGGATCCCGTCCCAGCGCGTCCAGCGAAGGCGCAGCCTGCGCCGCAAACCGGGCGATGACGTCGTTCGGCATCCGGCCGGGCACGTAAAACATCCGGCAGGTTATAGATCCTGTTTCAAACCCCACGGCGTCCCCCTTTCATGCAGAGCCAAGAAGGGAGAGAGAATACCCAATCCACCCCTCGTACAGGCAACAAGATTCTCGCCTGGTAATGCGATTGTGGACCGCAAAGAGGTGAGGATTCGCACCTGATTGATCGCCCACCTTTCCAAGTTTCGCATGGCCCCAGCGTCTGGCAAGGCTCGAATGCAAAAATATGACTGGACTTTGCCGCAAGCCGGGAGTAGCTTTTTTTGCGTTCTTCATTGGTGGAGAGCGCCTGTTCCGTTCGTACGGTTCAGGGGGTTCGGACTGCGCTCGGCTCCGGACTGAGCGTCGGTTGCGTCAGTTACAGTGGGATTCCGGAGCAGAGTCAAGAGGAGTGGGGCAGCAATGGCGAAGAGAATCTATGTCGGTAACCTTCCATACAGCGCGACGGAAGAGGAATTGCGGGGGATGTTCGAACAGCACGGCACCGTGTTGAATGTGGACATTCTGATGGATCGCATGACGGGTCGTCCCCGCGGCTTCGGTTTTGTAGAGATGGAAGAAGGCGACGCCATGAAGGCCATCGAGAAGCTCAACGGCGCCGATATGGGCGGCCGTCCGCTTCGCGTTAACGAGGCGCGTGCCCGAACGGAAGGCGGCGGAATGGGTGGCGGAATGGGCGGCGGTGATGACCGTCGGCGTCCCCGTCAGTATTGAACGATCCGGCGGCCACATGCCGCTGACGTGAGTGCCGTCCGGAAGACAGGCAACCGAATGGCGGAAGATTCTCCGGCAGGGTTTGTTTCGGGGAATCTTCCGCTGTTTCATTTTTTCGCCGCTGGGAAGACATAATCTATAGGAGTGGTGCATGTTGATTACCATGCTCAAATCGAAATTGCACCGTGCGCGGGTTACGTCAGCAGTTCTGGACTACGAGGGAAGCCTCATGATTGACCAGGACCTTATGGACGCCGTGGACATACGGCCCTTTGAGAAGATCCTGGTGGCTGTTTTGGAGAACGGTAACCGGTTCGAAACGTACGCCATCCCGGGTCCGCGCGGCTCAGGTGTCATGGGCCTCAATGGTGCAACCGTACACCTGGGCTCGGTGGGCGACCATCTCATTGTCTTCACTTTCGCGGATCTGACGCCAGCCGAGGCGGATGGTCACAAGCCGCGCGTGCTCATTCTGGACGAGAGTAACAAGCCGGTTGGCGGCTTGAAGAATGTCTGACGTCCGGCACGGGCAAGGGTGCGTCATTGGCGTATCGTTGCCATGCGGCTACTTGAGCACCCACGTCCGCATCAGCTCGTCATGGATGGCCTTGGCTTGGGCCGGCGTAATTCCGCTCTTATCTGCTGGGGCCGGCGTCAGCTTGCCCCCCTCACCTCTTCCATCTTCGCGCAGCACGGCAAAGAATTGCGACGCCGTCATGATTTCTGTGGCCGCGCCTTTGGCCCCGCGGGTGACATAGAGATCGTCGGAAACCACCACGCAACGTGAGAAGGATTCACGTTCTTCGACGATGTGGAGAATTCGATCGTCGGCCGCTTCGCCGGTCTGGGTGAAGATCTGCCTCACGCTGGGCGCACCGCCCATTTCCTGACCGTGGACCTCAGTATCGCCGTCAAACACAAGGAAGAAGAGCCAGACATCGCGACGGCGATCCATCCACTCCGAGCAATATTGAATCAGCGTGCGTCGGGCGGCCTCCAGACCGTCTTCCAAACGTGCCCGCAAAGCGGGCACCCGGTGGATGACATTGTACCCATCCACAATCATGACCGTCTTGCGCATAGGTCCGCGTTCAGTCGTTCCGGCGTCCGCCGATCAGACCGGCGCGCATCAGGTAGTAAAGGAGGGTGAGAAGCGCCGTGAGAGCGGAGGCGACATACGTCAGAAACGCGGCGTTCAGCACTGCGCCGGCCATGGGTTGCTCCTGCATCGAAACTATGCGGCAGGATACCATCTGCTCCTTGGCGCGACTGCTGGCGTTCCATTCCACCGGCAGCGTTATGATTGCGAAGAGCACCACCAGTGTAAACAGTCCCACGCCGGCGAGTATCATCTTCGGGCTGTGGAAGAGAGAACCGACGATGAAGAAGATGTAGGAGCCGTAGCTGCCAACAATCTGCGTCGGCACCAGCGCGGTGCGAAGACCTAGCGGCGCATAAAACGTGGCGTGCTGGAGCGCATGACCCGCCTCGTGGCATGCCACCCCTATGGCAGAGAGCGACTGCGACCCGTACACTCCAGAAGACAACCTCAGCGTGCGGCTTCTCGGGTCGTAATGGTCGGAGAGAAACCCATCGGCCAGCTCGATCTTCACGTCGGTGATTCCCTGCCTGCGCAGCATGTGCTCAGCCGCTTCCGCCCCGGTCATGCCCGAGGAGGCTGCCACGCGCGAGTACTTGGCGAACGTCGTTTGCACCTTGATGGTCGCATAGATGGCCAGGATCATTCCCGGCGCGAGAAAAAGGAAATACAACGGATCAAAAAACATCTCTTGCCTCCCTCATGGAACCCCGATGGCTGGCATCAGCCACAGAGACATCCCAAAACGCCATTTTTGGAGAAACACCCGCGAAAAGCAAGCGTATCCGGCCCCAAGGTTGCTCAGCCAAGCACGGTCTTCATCTTGTCGATGAGACTCTGAACTGAGAAGGGCTTCTGCAGAAAGCCGCTGAAGCGGGAACTGGCGTAACGTTGTTCCAACTCCTGTTCGCCGTAACCGCTCATAAGCACAAGCGGAATGTCAGCGCGCATTTCCCTCAGGAGCCGGGCGGTTTGAACACCGTCCGGCTCAGGCATGGTCAGATCGAGCAGGACGCACCGGGCGGAGGCGCCATGGGTACGGAACCACTCGACAGCCTCCTTGCCTCCATTGGCGGTCGCAACTCGAAACCCGATTCGCTCCAGCATGCGCCGGCAGAGGTGACACACGACCTCGTCATCGTCCACCGCCAGAACCAGACCCTTGGTTTCCCGTTGCACTTCGGCTGACATCGCCTGAGCGATCGAGGGAGCCGCAGACGGCCGGGGAGCCGTGCTCGTGGCCGGGAACAAGACTTGGAAAGACGAACCACGGTTTGCTTCGCTCTGCACGTAGATCACCCCCTGGTGGCCTCTTACTATGCCCAACGTAGCAGATAGGCCCAGTCCACGGCCGGTAAATTTGGTGGTAAAGAACGGCTCAAAGATTTGCAGCAGGGTCTGACTGCTCATGCCGCACCCGGTATCTGAAACCTGAAGGAAGACGTAGTTTCCCGGAACAGCGGCCTCGCCAAGCAGCGCCTCCGCCAGAAATGCCTCATCGCAGTGGCGGATACCGGTTGTTAGCGAGATCAGGCCGGTCCGGTCGCCGATGGCCTCCGAGGCGTTGGTAATAAGGTTCATCACCACCTGCCGCAATTGGGTGGCATCCGCCCGGATTGCGGGAAGATTGCGGTCCAGATCGTACTGAAAGCGCACCTTCTTTGAGATGGACACTTCAAGGATATGCGTCATTTCCTCAACAATGTCCGTCAGAACCACGTCTTCAACCGTGAAACTTCCGCGCCCGGAATACGCCAGCATCTGACGGCAGAGCTCGGCAGCACGGCGGGCCGCCTTCTCTATCTCCAGCACGTTTGCGCGTGCCTTCGTGCCCACGGGCAGCTCTTCCCTTGCCAGATCCGCATTCCCCAGAATCGCCATGAGCAGATTGTTGAAGTCGTGGGCAATGCCACCGGCGAGCACACCGAGACTTTCAAGCTTCTGGGTGTGGCGTACCTGATCCTCCATATGCCTGAGATCGGCCTCTGCCTTCTTCAGGTCGGTGATGTCGTGAACAATGGCATGCAGCAGCGTCTCCTCGCCCATCCGGATCGGCGCCGTGAGGACAAGCACGTCGCGAATAGTGTCGCCGGCGGTCCGGTGGCGGAACTCAAACCGGCCGATGGACCGGGTGATGGCAGTCGCCATCGCCGAGCGAACATCGTCTTCCTGCGTGGCGGTGATGTCAAAGACGTGAAGGGTGGCCAGACGGTCGGGGCCGTGGCCGTAGAACTGGCATGCGGCGCGGTTGGCGTTCACGATGTCGCCGTTGCGCGGGTTGATCAGCAGCATCACAGCGCCGTGGTCCTGGAACATCCGACGGAACAGGCTGTTGGCGTTTTCAGATGCGGCGATCCGCACTTCGGCGTCCAGTCGCACCAGTCTAGCGCTGACCGCACTGATAAGCGCAACCGCCAGAAGGAGCGTGGCAAGGATCGGAACCAGGCGGGCGCCGGCCTCGCGGCGACGGAAGAGTGATGCGTCCACATCAACACCCAGAACGAGCACCACCGTTTGTGTGGCCGAATCACGAACCGGAACATACGCTGATATGAACGAGCCCCATCGTCTCGTGTAGGGACCGATGAGGCTGGCCTTCCCCGTGGTGAACATGGCCTGGAGTTCCTGCGGCGCATCGGCATAGATCGTACCGGCCGGTGCATGGTCGGGAGAATGGAACGGCGTGGAATCCATTACGAAGACAGTCCGGCCCTTGCGTTGAATCATGCCGTAGATCCAGCGATAGTCGTTGTTGGCCCCGGCCATTGCCAGCAGTTGCCGGTGGAGAACCTCGTACACCGGCTTCAACTCATCCGAACGAAGGCCTTCCAGTTGCTGGAGGTGTTCAGTTTTGAGCGAGCTGGCCACCACACGGGCCTGGCTGAGCAGATTGTTGCGCTCGGATGTTGACCAGGCGCGCCCCACTATCTCAACGCTAACCCAGCCCGCCACCAGTGTTGCTCCCAGCGTGATGACCGTCCAGCGATACAGGATGATGGCCGGCCGCCAGTCGAACTGCGGTTGAGTCAGGGCGCGAAGTTTCCAGTAGTGGCGCGAAGTGCCGAAACAGATCGCCATGGCGCACGCGGCGCTAATGAAATCGACGGGGAACCCGAAGGCCGGCAAGAATGCTTCCCGGTTGATCAGGTCGGCCCATAGAATGTCGGCCTTGGGAGGAAACAGGCCCTCGGCTACGCCAAAGCCGGCCATCGCAATCGCGATGGCAAGAAGGGACAGCCCGCCGGCGTGGTGGATACGGCGGTATTCCCAGAGCATCAGCGCGGACCACAAGGCTCCGATAAGTCCGGGCCCATATTGCGCCGCGGCCTCCATCTCAGCCGAGCCGAGCGCGCTGGTTGTAAGCACTGGAACCAGAAGGGCGAGATGCACCCACAGTCCCAAGGACTTGCGGTTAAGAACGCGCCAACCCGTTCGTGCAAATTCGATGAGCAGGAGATAAGAGATGATCTCGACGATGCGCTGGAGGGGCGCAATCAGAAACCCGTCCGGAACCACTGATCCCAGGACAGCCATCCATTGGGCCAAACCGTGAATGAGACCGAAGAACCCCAGCCAGCGCCAGGGGAGTCTGGCTTTAGGGAGGTGGCTCAAAGGCCGCGCTATACCGGCGAGGAGGACGAAGGCCAAACCATAGAGGAAATGAATGTAGTCGAGCTGCCCGGCCATGAAGCCCGTGTTCAAGTTGCACTCTCCCTATGGTCTTAATTGTACCAGCGCATCCCGAGTGACGCAACCGCCTTCTGGCGAACAATTCCGGCTGAGGACTGAGGAAGCGGGATTTGTTATCCGGACTCGTGTGCGTTCTTTGTTTGCGGCTCGCTCGGCCCGCTGCGCCAGGATGGCCACGCAGTCCATGGAGAGCTCGCCCCACCCGATGGGAGAGATATGGGAATCCTGTGAGACCTCTCGCGGAGGGTGAAGTTACACGACGCCGTGTCCATCGTGAGTGTGAATCGAGTTCAACACCGTGATAGCAGGATGCATATGGGGGCGCATAGACAGAGAAGTGAAATCAGGCCATAAGGCATGTTTTTGGCCAGATGTGACCCGGGCCGGTTCATCCCTGCTCCTTGCCAAGGAAGCGGCCGGACCGCTGCCCTGTCAGGCGCCCCTGTTCAAGAACCGGCGTACCGTTGACCATCACCGCGCGGATGCCCTCTGCCAACCGGTGTGGGTCGGAATACGTTGCGCGTTCCGCCAGGGCCACCGGATCCGCCACGACAATATCGGCGTAATACCCGCGCGCGAGGATGCCACGCTGCGTGAGTCCGAAATGCCAGGCAGGCAGCGATGTGATCTTGCGCACGGCCTCCTCCAGCAATACGGTCTTACCATCCAGCGCCATGCGAAGGAATCGCGCAAAAGCACCATAGGCGCGCGGGTGTGGATAGTCCACGCTGAGGGGGCCATGCGGCGCCCTGATTGAAGCATCTGAACCGATCATCACCCACGGCCTGCGGAGAATGACATCAAGATTGGCTTCGCTCATTCCGAAGAAAAAAGCCGACGTGCGAAGCTGATCGGTTTGCGCAAAATGGAGGACCGTCTCTGCCGGGTCGAGTCCAAGCGTCCGTGCAGCCTCCAACAGCGGCCGCCCCTGAAAGCGACGGTTATCCGAATGCGCGGTTGAGCCGACCGTAACTCCCTCCCAGTAGGTTTCCGTGCGCGAGGCCGCAAGTTCGTCGCGCAGCTTACGCCGGGTGTCGGGGTCCCGCAGGCGCGCAAGAACGGCATCTCTACCGCCTTCCTGCGCCCAGGCGGGAAACACTGCATCGAGATCGGTATTTGACGCTGTGTACGGATACCTGTCAGCCGCTGCGGCAATGCCGTTGTTCCGAGCCGTCTCGATCTGCGCCAGCGCCCGGTCGAGGAGCGACCAGTTGGCGCGTCCGGATGTCTTGAGATGCGAGATCTCGACGCGAACGCCGGTCTCGCGTCCCACCGCAAGCGTTTCTCCGATCGCTTCGAGAAGTCGGCCGCCCTCGCTGCGCATATGGCTGGCGTACACTCCGCCGCGGCGGGCGACGCATCGAGCCAGGTCATTGACCTCGCCTGGCGGAGCAAACAAGCCGGGCGGATAGATCAACCCGGAACTTAACCCCACCGCGCCTTCGTCAAGCGCCTGCTCCAGGAGCCGAATCATATCCCGGTGTTCCGTGGCATCCAGCGATCGATTCTGATAGCCCGCAACGCCAGCGCGCAGCGTGTTGTGGCCGATCAGCATTGCCACGTTGACGGCGGGTTTCGCCGCTTCCAACAGACGGCGATAGTCCGCAACCGTACGCCAGGCGCCGGGATAAGTCTTGTCAAGCCAGTCGGTTGGCAGATTCCACTTCCCTGTGAGCGGTGCTGCGGATGCACCGCAGTTGCCGACGACTTCCGTGGTGACGCCCTGAAATACCTTACTGGGGGCGGAGGGTTCGATAAGTAGATAGGCGTCGGAATGCGAGTGCACGTCAACGAAACCGGGGCAGACCAGGCAACCTTCGGCCGGGAGAGTCCGTTTCGCTTCGGCGGCGGACAGGTCGCCGACTGCCGTAATGCGGTCGCCGCACACACCGATGTCGGCGGTCCGCGCGGGTGCCCCGGTTCCGTCTACAAGCTGACCGCCCGTTATCAGTAGATCAAGCATTGTCGCCTGATGGTACGCCGGAATCGATACCCGGCGAGACTGCGTCGGTTGCCGCCGGGGTATTCTTGTCGGTGGAAGATTCAGCAGTCCCTGACTTCCCACGATTCACGTCCACTCCCAGGAGTTCCATGACTTCCATCTCAACCTGTTCAAGCTGCTCAAGCCTGAGTCCCGGATCGGCGATGACAAACGTCTCACCGGTCTTCTTGTGCTCGTAAATCCGTACCAGCCCACCGTCGTCACGTGTCTGCACATCACGTTCAGCCATGATGCGCGTTCGCTCCAGCATCACCATCAGAATAAAGATAACATTGCGGCGCGCCTCGGGCTCCTCTGCGATCAGGCGTCGCAGAAGCGCCTCGGCGTTCTCGCGACGGAGCGGTTGTTCGGGCTCTGGAGGCGGCAGCCGGAAGATGCCCTGCCACGCGCTGTACGCGCCGGATGCGGACCCGGCGGAAGTCCAGCAGGGCGAGCAGTAGTCGGCTCGCGTGTAACCCTTGTCAGCGAATGTCAGCGCCGAGTAGTAGGGCTGCTTGTCCGCGAATGCCGCCTGACATGCCGAACAGGCAGTGCTCCGCGGCTTGATATCCCACTCCTGTGCCATAACGTTGTCCTCAGTGTTTCGCTATGTAGACCGCGTCAAAATCGTAGTCGTGTTGTGTTTGGATACGCGCCTTTGCAAAAGAGCCGGCGGTGACGCCGGCGGGAACGCCATGCACCCGGATGTCGCCGTCAACTTCGGGCGCCTCGCGAGTCGACCGGGCCGCCCAGAAGGTGTCCGGTGGTGCAGGCGGTCTTTCCAGGAGGACGGTGGCGACGGATCCGATCCGGTCCTGCGCTTTTCGATCCACCACGATACGCTGAGCGAGCATCAGCCGGTCGCGTCGCGTTTGGGCCGTCGCGCGTCGCGGCCGGCTGCGCATGGTGGCGGCCGGAGTTCCTTCTTCGGGGCTGAAGGCGAAGGCGCCGACATGGTCGAAGCCGGTTCTCTCAATGAATTCCAGAAGGTGCTGGAAATGCCGCGGCGTCTCTCCCGGGAAGCCGACGAGACAGGTGGTGCGCAGAATGACGTCAGGCATCGCACGGCGCGCACGGTCCGCCAGCGTGGCGACGGAACTAATGGTATCGCTGCGTTTCATCGCGCGGAGCATGTCGGGGTGACTGTGCTGAATCGGCGTATCCAGGTACCGACAGACCTGAGGAATCCCGGCCATGGCATCGAGCAGATCGTCGGTAACGTGGCTGGGATAGCCGTAGAGCAACCGAATCCAGAAAGTCCCGCCGAGTCGCCCCAGGGCGCGCAGCAAGTCCGCGAGCGTGGGCTGGCCCGCCAGATCACGGCCGTAGTCGGTCACATCCTGAGAGATGAGGTTGAGCTCGCGGTACCCCTTGGAGAGCAGCATCTCCGCCTCACGGACTATGCGGCGGATCGGGCGCGAGCGATACGCGCCGCGAAAGTGGGGAATGGCGCAAAACGCGCAGCGGTGATTGCATCCCTCGGCGATCTTGAGGTAAGCGTATGGCCCACCCGTGAGGACGACGGCCCGCGCCGGGGGTTCGAACAGGCGTGTGGATACGCGCGATATCAGCCGGAAGTGACGCTCGCCTTTTTCGATCCGTCGGACGATGTCTGGCAGGGAATCGAGCTCGTCCACGCCAAGAAATGCGTCCACCTCGGGCATCGAGCGGATCAAGGAGTCGCGATACCTCTGAGGCAGACAGCCTGCAACCACGACGGCCCGGCAGCGCCCTTCGCTCTTCATACGGCAGGCGTCAAGAATCGCCTCGACAGATTCCTCCCGGGCGTCTCCTATGAAGGCGCAGGTGTTCACCAGAATCACGTCGGCTTCTTCGGGCGACGGCGCCAGAGAGACACCCTTGTCGAGCAGCGAGCCCGCCATCACTTGGGCGTCCACCAGATTCTTGGCACAACCGAGACTGACGAATCCAACGGAGAAACCCGTCGGTCGCGCAGAGGAGGTTCGTATGGAGGTGCGTCCGCTCATTCGCTGACGGTGGACGGTGGCTGGCCTGACTTGGCCGGACCTGAACAGCGGCTGGCGCTGGAGAGCACGAACACGAGTAAAAGACCGAGTCCTATGCTCAACCAGACCAGTCGGCCAAAGGACATGCCTGGACCTGCTGATTGCGGTTGGTCGGACTCGATCTCTGGTCTCGCCGGTTCAAGAGGAGCGGGCTCCTGAGGGAGCGGCACGGGCGCGGCCGTAACAACCGGCTTCGGCGGTTTCGGAGGCGGCGCGACAGGCGCGACAGGCGCCGGCTCGGGTGCCGCTACCGGTTCCGACAAAGGGCCGGATCCGCGTCGCAGGTACTCATCCACCAATGCCTTGGCATCCAGACCGACATATTCGGCATACGTCCGCAGAAACCCCTTGACGTAGATGGGTGCAGGGATCTGCCCGAAATCCTCGGCCTCCAATGCCTCAACGGTCTGAACCTTCATCCTGGTTGCCGCCGCCACTTGGGAGGCAGTCAGGTTCCTCTTCTCTCTTGCGGCGCGAAGCTGAACACCGATGGCCATGGTCAGACCTCCTCCTGGGATTCGGTTACAGTATTGTTGGGAATCACGCCGTCCAGATCAATCAGGATTTCACGCGGGTCGGAACCACGCGGCGGACCCACGATACCGCGTTCCTCGAGAATGTCCATGATGCGGGCGGCTCGCGTGTAGCCGATGCGCAGCCGCCGCTGGAGCGAAGACGTGGACGCCCGGCGGGTTTCGCGGATAATCTGGGTGGACTGTTCCACCAGGGTCTCATCAACGCCCTCTCCGTCATCCGCACCGACGCGGGCTTCGCTCTTATCCAGCTTCTCCTTGATCTCCGTCACATACTCCGGTTCGCCCTGCTTGCGGATGAAATCCACCAGTCGCCGGACTTCCTCATCGGCCACCATGGCGCCCTGCGCCCGGATCAGTTTGCTGCTGCCGGGCGGGAGAAAGAGCATGTCGCCGCGGCCGAGAAGTTTGTCCGCTCCCACAGTATCGAGAATCGTCCGGCTGTCCACCTTCTGGGCGACCTGAAAGGCAATGCGTGCCGGGAAGTTCGCCTTGATGGTGCCCGTGATGACATTCACTGAAGGACGCTGGGTTGAGATAATCATGTGAATTCCGACGGCTCGCGAGAGTTGAGCCAGACGTGCAATGCAGTTCTCGATTTCCGCTTGGTCGGCCAGCATGAGGTCGGCTAGTTCGTCAATGACGATGGCGATGTAAGGTACACGCGCCGGGATCGCCTCGGGTCCGCCATCGCCGCTGAAGAGGTCGCCCTGGGTGACGATCTCGCGGGAGTTGAAGCTTTCGATGTTGCGCACGCCCGCCTTGGCAAACAGTTTGTAGCGTTTCTCCATTTCCAGGATGGCCCAGCGGAGGCCAAGCGCCACTTTCTTGGGATCTGTGATGACCGGCACCACGAGATGAGGCAAGTGGTTATAGGGCGAGAACTCCACGATTTTCGGATCCACCAGCATCAGCCGCATTTCCTGGGGCGTGCGTGACATGAGCAGGCCGGCCAGGATGGCGTTCATGCACACAGTCTTGCCCGAGCCGGTGGAACCCGCAATGAGCATGTGCGGCATTCGTGCCAGGTCGGCGACCAGATCGTTGCCGCCCACATCCTTCCCCAGAGCAAGCGGCAACGCAGCTCGGCTGGTAAGCCAGGTTTCGCTTTCGAGGACCTCGCGCAGCATGACCATCTTTGCGATTTCGTTTGGCACTTCGATGCCGACCACGCCTTTGCCGGGAATCGGCGCCTGGACACGGACGCTGGTGGCCTTGAGCGAGAGGGCCAGGTTGTTGGAGAGTCCGGAAATACGCTCAACACGCACACCGGGCGCGGGAAGAAGTTCATAGCGGGTGACCACCGGGCCCGTCTCCACATTCGTGACCTGGGCCTCAATTCCGAAGTCCGCGAGTGTCTCGACCAGAATTCGGGACGTGGTGGCCGTATCGGCCAGGATGACTTTGTCCTTTGAGGCGACACGATCCTCAAGCAGACTCAATGGCGGAAGGTGATATGGCACTGACGGCGGCGCACTCCTGACAGAGACCATATCACTTGGCGGCTTCGGCGCTGGTTTCTTCTGTAGTTCCGTCTTCTGTAGTTCCGTCTTAGGTAGTTCAGAAGGTGAGGCGGGTGGGGTTTCCGTCTTGCTCTCAGCCGGAGCGGTCTTTTCGGGTTCTTTGGGAATAGCGACCGCCTGCCGGACCGGCGGGATGGGATCTGCCAGTGGGCGGGCCGTGAGCGGTCGCGGCATGGGCGGTTTGGGCTCAGGCTTGGGCTTGGGCTCGGGTTTGGGGATAGACATTGGGAGTTCCATCGGTGCCGGGTCCGTGCGCTTTGACCGTTTCTCGGCAGCGCCTTTATCGAGGGGCGCTGCGGAGCGCGCATCTTTCGCGGGGACCGGATCAACGGATTCGGCTTCGGCGCGGTTTGCGGCGCGGTTCATCCACATCTGACGGGCCGCCTGAAATCCACGGACTACATTCTGCACTTCGATGGCCATAACGAGGGACAGCACAAATGCAGTGCCAAGAAGAAGGCCGGCACCCACGGGACTGAGCCACTTAACAAGCAGGCCATGAACCAACACCCGGCCGAGAATGCCACCTGCCTGGGGGATGTTCATGCGGTCATAAAACCCTTCGAGCCAGCCTGTGTGGAGTTCAAGCAGCCCGCTCAGCGTCAGCAGCACGACGGCGGTCCAGAGTGACCTGGCCCGGACCCATTCCTCGCGGCTGACGGCCATAAGGACCGAGGTAGTTAGGAGAAAGAGAGGGACGAGATAGGCGCCGACACCGAGGAACATGAAAAGGCTGAATGATAACCAGGCGCCAACCGGTCCGATCAGGTTGGCCGGCGGGTCGTTAGGCGGTGCCTGGAGAAAGCCGATATCTTTCCAGTCGTATGAGAAGAGGCTGATCGCGGAGAAAAGCGCCAGAGCGATAAGAATCGCAACCCAAGCGTACTCAAATCCCTTGTCTGTCCTAGTGCTTGCCATACCTGTATCCGATATCCTTGCCGGTTGTCCGGCCTGCGTTAGCCACCTGAGTTTGCAGACGATACCTTTATCGTCGCCGGGCGAACCTCAAACCGCACGCTTTCAGCGGAAGGGCACACAATTTCGACCGGTATCTCGTAGCTTAGGCCAGGACTGAGTTTTCGGCAATCCACAAAGGACCTCATCACCTCAATCTCGATCTTCTCGACAACCTCAGGTTTGCCCGTCCCGATGACCGTCACGGTCGACGGTTCAACACGAAAGGAACTCAGCTGGCCGGCCTCGGTGATCAGGGATACAGGGACAGGCTTCCACTCGCGACTTACCGTATCTGTGACGATCCTGACTTGCACCGTGATTTCAGGCGGCTCGACCTGGGAGGCCCAAGTGTCCGATGGAGGCAGAACCCGCAAGCGTTTCGAGAAGGAGGCCACCCGTCCGTCGACGTCGACTGGTTCCGTAACGAGGGTATCTACGCCACTCAATCGTCGGCCGGGGCCCGTAAGGGTGGCTGTCTTTGGCGTATAGTCGAGTTCGACATGTCCGGTGAACGGAGACCCAACGGTTACCGGTTTCAGCACGGCCACCGTCTTTCGGGCTTCGTGATCGAAAGTCAACTTGACGGCGGCGGGCCAGATGCCAGCCACGGCCATCCCTTGCCGGCCTTCCACGTTACGCGGGTCCAGCCGGACATTCTCCGACCCGGCGGCATCCGTGGCGCGTGGCTTGATGACCACCTTGAGCTGGCGCTGGTCCAGGCGCCGCAAGTCTTCCTGTGAGCCACGAAACGTGACATCCACCGACCGGTTATCCTGATCCAGGATCGCGATGCCTGGCTCCACCAAAACTTCCACAGGGACCCGGTAGAGCACCTCGAAACCTGTGGCGCCCCGGATCGCCAGGTAACTGGCTGCGCCCAGGAGCAACGCCACGATCTTGAGCGTCCAGTTCCTGGATAGAAGAGGCGCAACCTTATCACCCTTCTTCCACATGACTCGCCTCCATCTTCTCGTTGGTGATGGTCCGGGCGGAAGGCCGGTGGCGCCCCACCTGCCACCACCGTGTGCTACGGTCCTTATCCTGCACCAGAAGCGCGGTCAGGTAGCGCCGCAGGCGATCCGTGTCGAGCCCGCGGATCAGCCGCCCGCGGTTGCTTACGGAGATGACGCCTGTCTCTTCGGAAACGATGATTACCACCGCGTCGGTCTCCTCGCTCAAACCGATGGCGGCGCGGTGGCGGGTGCCGAGCGACTTCATCAGGTCAGGGTGATTCGAGAGAGGGAAGACGCAACCGGCGGCGGCAATACGGTCGCCCTCTATGATCACCCCACCGTCGTGCAGCGGGGTATGGGGAAAGAAGATGGTTGTCAGAAGCTCGGGCACAATCGGCGCGTTCAGTTTGATTCCGGTGTCCTGAACCGAGCGGGTTCCTATTTCGCGCTGAATTGCCACGAGAGCACCAACCTTGTGGTCGGCTAGAAAAGTAACAGCCTCAAGAATATTGTCCACCACGGTGCGCCGGTCCATCGGGTGCGGCAAAAGCGCCGGCTGTCGACCGAGTTCGGCGAGCGCACTTCGGATTTCCGGCTGGAAGATAATGAGTAGCGCAATCGCAAGGTAGACAAAGAAGCGTCTCAGCAGCCAGGTCAGAGCGTCGAGGTTGAACACCTGGGTGAGGGTGATCAGAACTAGCAGCAGAAGCGCCAGGCCTACGAGGACCTGCACCGCGCGCGTGCCGCGAAAGAAGAGAAACGTGTAGTAGAAAAGAATGGAGAGAACGAGGATCTGGAAAATCCCGCCGAATCCACCGAGACTCTGAAAACTACTCCAGAACCACATGGTTTCCCTCTTGTGCGAGAGCCAAAGCCGCCGCCATTCGCGCCGCGTCGCGGGATGCCCTGACATCGTGCGCACGGATGACGTGAACACCTTTCCAGGCACACACCGCCACGCAGGCCAGACTGCCGGCAAGGCGGTCCTCAACCGACCGGTCCGTCACGGCGCCAATGAACCGCTTGCGCGAGGCCCCGACAACCAAGGGGCTCCCCATTCCCGCAAATGTTTCGGCATGCGCCATAAGCGTCAGGTTGTGCTCCACGGACTTGCCGAACCCGATGCCCGGATCAATTGCCAGCGCATCCGGTGCAATTCCCGCCGATACCGCCACCTTCATCCGGGCAACAAAGAACTCCGACACCTCAACGACCACGTCTTCGTATCGAGGATCCGCCTGCATGGTCTCCGGCGTTCCCCTCATATGCATCAGCACGACGCCCGCTCCGGTAGCCGCGGCCACACCCGCCATGGCTGGATCCCCGGCCAGCGCAGAGACATCGTTAATGATCCGCGCCCCCTCAGCGATCGCCTGCCGTGCCACCTCCGCCTTGCGGGTGTCCACCGATATGATGCCCCCCGACTCACGGGCCAGCGTGTGCACAACCGGAATGACGCGCCTCAGCTCTTCGTCCAGGGGAACTTCGCGAGCCCCTGGTCGGGTGGATTCCCCGCCAACGTCGAGTATGTCAGCGCCTTCCTCCAGTAATCGGCGTCCGTGCGCCACCGCCGCATCGTGGCTCCAGTGGCTCCCTCCATCGGCGAAGGAGTCGGGCGTCACATTGAGAATGCCCATGATCAGCGGAACACGTTCGATCCTCAGCACGCGATCGGCGCAGCGCCACTGGACAGGCTTCATATCTATGCACCCGCTGGCGCCGGGGCGCCCTCCACGGGCGGCTTTGGCGGATCGGGCGGCACAGCCGGCGGCGGAGCGGGAGGCTCCCGTTCCGCCTCAGTCCTAATCCGGCCAAACTTCACGATATCGTCAACGTCGCTGCCGTCGAGCGTTTCGCGTTCAAGCAGGACCGTGGCGATGGTATCCAGCGTATCGCGGCGGCTTGTGAGAATCTCCCGCGCGCGCCGATGGCACGCCTGCAAAATGGACGACACTTCCGAGTCGATTTTTCGGGCGGTTTCCTCGCTGAAGTCGCGCTTGCGCGAGACTTCCCGCCCGAGGAACATCAGCTCCTCGTTCTCGCCAAAGGTCTGAAGCCCGAGCGATTCGCTCATTCCCCAGTCGCAGACCATGTGGCGCGCAAGCCGCGTCGCCTCTTTCAGATCGCTGCTGGCGCCCCACGTCACGTCGCCAATCACAAGTTCCTCCGCGGTGCGCCCGCCCATGAGGCCGCAGAGGATGCCGAGGATTTTGGTGCGCCCCTCCATGTAGCGGTCTTTCTCGGGCAGTTGCATGGTGGCTCCGAGATACGCAACGCCACGGGGAATTATCGTTATCTTGTGCAGGGGTTCGCTCTCCTCCACGCAAAGCGTCACGACGGCGTGGCCGGCCTCGTGGTAGGCGGTAATGCGCTTTTCCTTTTCGTCCAATACGCGGCTGCGGCGTTCCCGGCCCCACTTGACCTTGTCGCGGGCTTCATCCAAGTCGGCGTTTTCCACTTCGGCTTTGCCCTGACGCGCGGCCAGCAACGCCGCTTCGTTGAGAAGGTTTTCGAGGTCTGCGCCGGAAAAGCCCGGAGTTCCCCTCGCCAGGCGGCGCAAGTTGGCGCGTGGTCCCAGCTTTATCTTCTTTGAGTGGATCTCCAGTATCGCGGCGCGCCCGTCAATGGCGGGCAGGTCAATTATGATCTGACGGTCAAATCGTCCGGGGCGCAGGAGTGCCGGATCGAGGACATCGGGCCGATTGGTGGCGGCGAGGATGATAACACCCTCCTGGGTTTCGAACCCGTCCATCTCCACGAGAAGCGCGTTCAGCGTCTGCTCGCGCTCATCGTGTCCGCCCCCGATTCCGGTGAACCGGCTGCGTCCTACGGCGTCGATCTCGTCAATGAAGATGATACAAGGCGCGTTCTTCTTACCCTGTTCGAACATATCCCGTACACGGGAAGCCCCTACGCCGACAAACATCTCGACAAAATCGGAACCGCTGATGCTGAAGAAAGGAACATTGGCTTCACCGGCAATGGCCTTTGCCAGGAGAGTCTTTCCGGTGCCGGGCGGCCCCATCAGCAGCACCCCCTTCGGTATGCGCCCACCGAGTGCCTGAAAACGGCGGGGGTCTTTGAGAAAGTCGACAATCTCATGCACTTCCTCCTTGGCCTCGTCGATCCCTGCAACGTTGGCGAAGGTGATGCGGCGGCGATCCTGCGAAAGAAGGCGGGCACGGCTCTTCCCGAAACTCATCGCGCCGTGTCCGGCGGACCGCATCTGCCGGACGAAAAGGAAGTAGATGACTCCGAATATGATAATGACAGGCAGCACGCTGGACACGAGCTGCAGTACCCATGGGTTCGGTGTCACGTAGACGATGCCGACACCGGCTTCCTCCAGTTTCCGCTGCAGCTCCTGATCGTCACGGCGGACATTGGTCTTGAAACGCCTCACCTTTGTGTCCTTGACGTCCTTGGCGTCCTTGACCGGGAGCAGGTCGCCCGTGACAAAGGTGCTGCCCGAGGCCTCCTCGACAACCTGGCACTGCTTGATGCGGCCGTCGGCAACATACTTGAGAAAATCAGGGTTGTACGAAACCTCCAGCGGCTTCTCGATATTGCGGCTGTAGAGGTAGAGCATCACCATGAAAAACGTTGCCACCAGCACCCATGCCAGCGCGTTGCGGGACGGGTTTGGGTGTGGTTCGGTGCGGCGGCGGTTCTTCGTTTCCGTCTCGGGCTTCTGTTCTGTAGACTCGGTCACGTGTTTCTCCAGGCCGTTGATAAAGCGGCCGCCATAATAGGCACAGGGCTTCGTTGGGTCAACCGGTTTCGCCCGAGCCAGAACGTATCCTAAGTGCTGGCTCCCGAGAAGGGCTAGGATAGGTCTCTGAACTTGTGAGCAGGAGGAGCAGAGCGCGCAGCGGGGGCTTGTTTACTTTCCCAACGCCTCACCCAAATCCCTGTTGCGTTCCGCACTGATCGCCCGAACCTTTTCCTGGGTCCGGCGTCCGGCGTCCACAGCCGTCTTGCCTGTGATCCCCTCGATGACTTCCTTTGCCGTCGTTGGTTGAGGATTCTGGCGGCCCGCAGGGGCCTCTGCGCGCGAGCAAGCGGTCATAAGCAAAACCATGATCGTCAGCAGGCACGCGGCAATTCTGACAATGCGGTTCATTCGGCCCTCACCTTCCGTGCTCTACGGTAGCACCGCCGTCAGCCGTTGCCCGCGCACGAAGCCGTCGCCTCCGACGACTTCCGCGAGGGCCATTGCCTCCATGACTGTTGTGATGCGGACTCTACCCACGATGCGACCGGGCCGGACGCCAAGCAGGTCGCCGGTCACCGGATCCGTGATACGCTGGCCATCAGTGTGCACGTCGAACAACTGGCCGGGCTTCAGCCCGCGGTCCGCACCACCGTTGACTACAACGCCGGTTCCGCCTTCCGCAAGGTCGGCGAGGCGTGCCTCCCAATGCACGCGTGGGACAGTGGTGGCAATCATCCCGACGCCGTGCCGGATTGCCTCCACTGTGGCGGCGCCCAGGGGCGTCTTGAAAAACGCCTCCCCGCCGAAGGCCACGCTCTTATAGCCGGCGCGGGCGTAGGTCTCCCTCGCGCGCGCAAAGCCGGCGCATTGCACGGACGCGACGATTTGGCCGGATTCAACGTCGACAAGCGTCAGCGTGAGTGCGACCCTTGCAGTGTAGCCGCGTCCGCCAAATACTATTTGCCGAAGCACGAGCGCAAGCGAACCGGAACCCACCTGAGAGAAATCATTTATAACGCCTCGTATCATATATCCTGCGTTCTTGAGGCGACCGTCCCCCACCCGCCCCTCGGCCCGGAATAGCTTGTGTTTCTGGCGCTGGATCTCGTCCACCACCGTGTTGAGATGGCCACGCTCCACGACCGTGAAGTGTCCGGACATCAGGAGCTCAGACACGAGGAGGTCGGCCATGCCGGAGCCGAGGTTCCACTCTCCGGAGAAACCGGATCGGTTTTCGAAGGAGCTAACAGCTATGACAGGCGGGACGACATCCTTTGGCAGAGGATCGAGCGAGTAGCGGGGAGCGCTGGCGCACCCGCAAAGTGCGGCGGCAACGAGCGACAGGAAACCTGTTCGGATTCGGGACCTCATAAACTTCTTTCATTTAAGCAAAAGGCTGGGAGGGCGTCAACGAAGCGAAAAGCCTTGTGGAGCGATGGGCCTCGTTTGGTATGATCGACGCCGATGAGAAGTGGTGCGGACATTGAAACAATTGCGGCTTTGGCCACGGTCCCTGGAGAGTCGGCTGTGGCGATCGTGCGCATTTCGGGTGGACAGGCGCTGGCGGTGGCCGATCGGGTATTCCATTGCGGGGTTAGGCGCCCTTCCGAAAGACCGCCGCGGGTGGCGGTCATTGGTCACGTTGGGAATCGTCAGAAGGACGGTGAATGGATTGCTTTGGATCAGGCCCTTCTTTTGACGTTCCGGGCGCCGAGGAGTTACACGGGCGAGGATGTTGTCGAACTGCAGGTCCATGGCGGACGAGTAAGCGGACGCAGAGTGCTTCAGGCGGTGCTGGCTGAGGGATGTCGGTCCGCCGAGCCAGGCGAATTCACACGACGCGCGTTTCTTAATGGTAAGATTGACCTTATCCAGGCCGAGGCGGTCTGCGATCTGATTCGTGCCCATTCAGACAAGGCAGCCGAATCAGCCGCTCTTCAACTTGATGGGAACTTAAGCGCTGCTATAGCAACTATATACGAAAGGCTTGCAAGTACTTCTGCTGATCTGGAGGCGACCCTGGATTTCCCGGACGAAGACATCCCCATTCTTGATACAGGTGACATCATCCGGCGGATCTCAGGAGCTGTGGCTATGGTTGATCGGCTATTGGCTACGTGGAACGAAGGTATTCTGCTTCGAGAGGGCGCCTTGGTTGTGATTGCAGGACAGCCGAACGCCGGGAAGTCCACTCTGATGAATTGCCTCCTTGGCAAGAACCGGTCCATAGTGACTGCCATTCCGGGAACGACACGGGATACGATTGAAGAGAGCTTCGCAGTAGACGGTGTATGGATACGGTTGGTGGACACAGCGGGCCTTCGCGAATCAGTGTGCGAGATTGAGAAAGAAGGAATCAGGCGGGCGGCTAGTCTCATTGAGAAGGCGGACTATATCCTCTACGTGGTAGATGGATCGGAAACGCTGAGCGACGCGGACAGGGAGAATATAGAGCGGATTGGGCGTGACCGGTGCGCGATAATATACAGTAAGGCTGACCTGGGGGCGCGGTCCAGCGCGGAGCCTATCAGCGGCTTTGTTACTGCGTCACTCTCCTTAAGAAGGGATGGAGTGGATACGGTGCTTCGCGGTATCTTGGCAGAGTACGTGCGCGGCATGGTGTCCGCCGTCCCGCATGCCGCCATATCAGAACGACACAGGAGCGTGCTTTCTTCCGTCAGAAGCGATCTGGTGGAGGCCGCGGGATTGCTTCAAGCTGATTTTGAGGGGACGTGCGCGGTGGCCGCCACGCAGATCAGGCAGTCGCTTGAGGCGATGGGTCTTCTTACGGGGCGGAACTACAGCGAGGAACTGCTCGACAGGATATTCAGCCGGTTTTGCGTGGGGAAATAGACGGCAAACTCACAGAATGCCATCAAGTAGTGAACAGGATCTAACAATATGGCGGAGCAGCGTAACCAGCAAATGTGCAGCAAGGTAGTGCAGGTTCTTCTTCGCCCGCGTGAGATATGAACAGGCTTTGTGGTGATAGCAGAATGACGAACAGTTTCGATGTCTTGGTTGTTGGTGGAGGTCACGCCGGATGCGAAGCGGCACTAGCGGCGTCTCGATTGGGGGTCGATACCGCCCTCGTAACCATGTCGAGAGAGTCAGTTGCCATTATGCCATGCAATCCTTCGATCGGGGGAATTGCCAAGTCCCATCTGGTCTTTGAACTCGATGCTTTAGGTGGAGAGATGGGCGTAAATACAGATGCGACAGGCGTCCAGTTTCGTACGCTCAACACCAGAAAAGGGCCGGCTGTGAGGGCAAACAGAGCCCAGTGCGATAAGACTCGTTACAGCGAACGAATGCTGGCGGTCATGGAAAAGCAGGAGCGCCTAACGCTGATTGAAGGAGTTGTTTCGGAAATTGTCGAGCGTGATGGGTCTGTGGTTGGCGTAGTCCTTGGCGATGAGAGGAGGTTGGAGGCAAGAACAGTGGTTCTGACGCCTGGGACGTTTGTAAGGGGAAGAATCCACATTGGCGACAGGAGTTGGCCCGGTGGGCGCAATGATGCAGCCTCGGCGGATGGAATTGGCGATTCATTGCGAAAGCTTGGTTTTAGAATGGCGAGATTGAAGACAGGGACTCCGCCGAGGATTCACAAGGACAGCGTTCGGTATGAGGCTATGGAAGCGCAGTGCGGAGAGGAGCCCCCGCCGTTCTTCTCGAATCACGCCCGACGCGGATTGTTCCACGTGGAACAGGCACCTCGCGACGGATTGTTCCACGTGGAACAGCCCGTCGTAACTGTGCCATGGGTGCCCGGCTCGCATCAGATGCCCTGCTATCTGACTCACACAAATGCAGCTACCCACCGCATAATCAGCGAGAATCTGACACGTAGCTCGATGTACGGCGGGTTCATCGAAGGTACCGGGGTCAGATACTGCCCGTCCGTTGAGGATAAAATTGTTAAGTTCTCTCACAGGGACAGCCATCATGTCTTCATCGAGCCCGAAGGCCGCGACAGTGATCTCGTCTATCCAAACGGGATCTCCAACAGCCTCCCAGAGGACGTCCAGGAGGCAATGGTTCACTCCATCGCCGGGCTAGAGCACGCGACCATTGTGCGGTTCGGCTATGCAATCGAGTACGATTTCGTGGATCCAACGCAACTCCGACACAGCCTCGAGGCCAAGAGCGTGTCCAACCTGTTTTTCGCCGGTCAGATTAACGGCACCACCGGTTATGAGGAAGCCGGTGCTCAGGGCTTCATGGCTGGCGTCAATGCGGCAAGACGAGTCCTAGGGCAGGCTCCACTGGTTCTAAGTCGCACAGAGGCGTATATCGGCGTGCTGATTGATGATCTGGTAACGAAGGGTACCAGTGAGCCTTATCGTATGTTTACATCCAGGGCAGAACACCGACTCCTTCTGCGTCAGGACAACGCGCGCTATCGTATGTATGCGTATACGAAGGAGTTGCAGATAGCTAACCCCGATATTGTCCGTGAGACTTTGGCCATAAGTTCAGCGGTCGAGTCGGAAATGCAGCGCTTGCAGACTACTCGCCGCGGCGGCGATTCTCTCTTCCAAATTCTCGCCAGACCCGAATCTTCGTATCTCTCTCTTGGAGACATGGGCATCCCTCTTCACCCGGAAGCGCAGAGGCAGGTCGAGATCCTCGCCAAGTACTCCGGGTACATCGAGAGAGAAATAGCGCAGGCCGAACATATGCGCAAAATGGAGCATCAGGCCATTCCCGATGCGGTGGACTACTGGAAGATCCCGTCCCTTCGCCACGAGGCCCGGGAAAAACTCGATCGCATTCGTCCTGAAAGCATTGGTCAAGCCACCCGAATTTCCGGCATCAGTCCCGCCGACATAGCCATACTCTCCGTTACCGTCAGGAAGTTCGCTGGTTCTTTGTAGCGGTTGGATAATGAGTTCCGCCGGGAGCGTCGCGCTCAGGCGAGGACAGGAGGGCGCAGTTCTTTATGGGCAAAACAATTGGTCTTCTTGCGGGGAACAGGAAACGGCATTGTGTAGGCAATGTCGTCGAGGCAGTTGAGGCGATTGCGCCGTCCTGGATGGCCAGCAGCGATGATGCTATAGGGCTGCAGATCGGCAGCGCACGAACGCCTGTTCGCGGCGTCATGGTGGCGCTTGATGCCACGCTGGCCACGATTGGCGAAGCGCATCGCAAGCGCTGCAATCTGCTTGTAGTCCACCATCCTCTGTTCCGTCATCCGGTGCCGGATCTTGAATCGGCGCGACCGGGGGCCGGCGCTGCCGTCGGGGCGGCAAAGGCCGGAATGGCGATTCTGGTAGCGCATACGAACCTCGACGCCGCACCGGGGGGCGTTAACGACAGGCTTGCCGCGAAAGCCGGCTTGAAGGATCTCGAAATCCTGAGCGTGGGTGGTATTGATCCCATGCGAAAACTGGCTGTGTTCGTCCCCGCCTCGTATGCCGCCAAAGTCCGCAAGGCGATTTGCGGTGCGGGCGCCGGGAATATTGGTAGGTACTCGGAATGTTCCTTCGCGACGAACGGCACCGGATCGTTCCGCGGTGCTGCCGCGAGCCGTCCGTTTACCGGCGCCCCCGGCAGATATGAAGAAGTGGAAGAGGTTCGTATCGAGGTGCCGTTGCTCCGCTCGGAACTTCCGGCTGTTGTCGCGGCGCTGCGGGGTTCGCACCCGTACGAGGAGCCGGCTTTCGACATTTTTCATCTGGAAGGCGGGAAACCGTTTGGTTGCGGACGGACCGGCGTGCTGCCGTCAGCAACCACTGTGGACCGTCTTGCCCGACATCTCTCGCACGGAAACCAGTTCGCAGGTATCCAGATACTTGGCGCGCGAGGAAGGCGTATCAGCCGCCTTGCCGTATGGAGCGGCGGATCATGTCCCATCGACAAGGTCCTGGAGGCGCGGGTAGATGCTTTGGTGACAGGCGAACTCGGCTATCGCGGTCAACTGGAGCTAGCCGCGCACAGCGTACCGGCCATTCTGCTGGGGCATGGTCCGAGCGAAGTTGTTGCTTTGCCGACCTTTGCCAGACGACTCCGCGCCGCACTTCCCGGTCTCCGCTGCCTTCTATCGAAGACACCGGTCACTTGTTGCGCGAGCTTGTGAGGGGGTGAGGCCGTTGATTCTTGCGTACGCCCACGTCCCGCATACGATGGAGACGCAATCGTTACCGAAGCGAAGCGGGTGGTGAACCATCTCCACCAGCAGTGGTCACGGGGTGCTGTCGCTGGCCTTCGTGATGCCCAGTTTCGTCATTCTGTAGCGAAGGATGCGCCGGGTGATGCCGAGAAGCGTGGCGGCGCGCGTCTGCACACCGCCGCTCTGCCGGAGAGCGTCCTCGATCATCCGGCGCTCGCAGGCGTCCACACTTTCCTGGTATTTGCCATTCAAAGGTGTTGACGCGGCACCCCCTTGCGTTCTCGCACCCGCCTGGCGAAACTCATCCGGAAGGTATTCCAGCCGCAAAACGCGGTCCCTTCCGTGCAGTACCAGCATGCGCTCAATGATGTTCTTGAGTTCGCGGACGTTGCCCGGCCATCCGTACTGGCAGAACGCGTCCATAGCCGCGGGCTCAATGGCTTCCGTTGTTGCGCTGAGCGTCCGGCGAAGCCGGCTGAGCAATTCGCTCGCCAGCCTTGGAATGTCGTCACGCCGTGCGCGCAGCGGCGGCAGCAATACCGGCACCACGCTCAGCCGGTAGAAGAGATCTTCGCGAAAGCGCCCGGCGCTGGCATCCTGGCGCAGATCGCGGGCTGTGGCGGCCAGAATGCGGGCATTGGTGCGAATCACGCGCGTGCCGCCCACGCGAACGAATTCCTTTTCTTGCAGTACACGCAAAAGGCGCACCTGCGTTGCCGGGGTCATTTCGCCGGCCTCGTCGAAGAACAGGGTCCCTGAGCCGGCCAGGTCGAACCGGCCGGGCTTCAGACGGTCGGCTCCCGTGAAGGCGCCTTTCTCGTGTCCGAACAGTTCGCTTTCCATCAGCGTTTCCGGGAGCGACCCGCAGTGTACGGCGACAAACGGCTCGTCCCGCCGGGCGCTGAGGGAGTGGATGCGGCGCGCGACCAGTTCCTTCCCAGTTCCGCTCTCGCCGGTTATCAGCACCGTGGAATCGGTGGCGGCGGCCTTGCGCGCGTCGTTCAGGGCTTGCAGGAAGTCCGGCGACTCGCCGACAATCTCGCTGACAGGAAACTCGATGGCAACCTCCGACTCCAGTGAACTGACCCGCTGCCGGAGCGTCGTACTTTCCAGCGCACGGGCCACGAGGCGCCGGAGATCCTCGACATCGAACGGCTTCTGCACGTAGTCGTAGGCCCCCTCGCGCATGGCGTCCACCACCGGGCGCAGCGACGTGCACGCACTGATCATGATCACCGGTATCTCCGGATAGAGGCTGTGAACTTCCTTGAGGAACGCAATGCCGTCCTTGCCAGGCATCAACACATCAAGCAGGACCGCGTCCGCACGCTTTGCGCCCAGCGTTTTGAGGCCCTCCTCCGCGCTGGCGGCGGCGGTCACCTCGTGCGTTCCCGCAAATATCATCTTGACGGACTCGCGGGTCCCGCGCTCATCATCCACAACCAGTATGTGTTTCATTGGTTCAACCCCTTGCGGGACTCTTCAGTGTCAGCGGCAGCACCACCGTGACGGTGGTGCCGGAGGTGCTGCTGTCCATGGTTATCTGACCGTTATGATCCGTGACGGTTCGCTTGGCCAGCGGCAGGCCCAGCCCGATGCCACGCGCCTTGGTGGAGAAGAACGGCGAGAAAACCTTCTCCAAGGCGTCCGGGGGAATGCCCTTTCCATTGTCCTGAATGCGGACCACGAGGCGGGGCCGCGCCGCGCCGGCCGCCTTGCTTGCGGTTACGGTGACTACCGGGCTATCGCATTTTTCCGCCGCTTCGATCGCGTTGACAATCAGGTGCGCGAACGCCTCCGTGAGCGAATCCGCGTCACTCTCCAGCCGGGGCAGCCCATCTTCCACCGTGAGTCCCACTCGGGTTCTCTCTGACGGGTGCTGTTGGCTGGCCACCGTAACAGCCCGTGAAAGAACGGCGTCCATGGCCACCGGCCGGAAAGAGGGCTCGCGCGCCATGGCGAACTCGCTGATCTGGTCGATCATCCCGGTCAGGCGGCTGATCTCCCGCGCCACGAGCTGGCTGAAATCGGTTCGGAACTCGATATCGCCGTATCGCTCGGGAAGCAACTGGGCGAACGTGCTGATCGCAACCAGCGGATTACGGACCTCGTGCGACATGGCCGCCGCCAGCTCGGACCAGAAGGCCGTCCGCTCCAGACGTGTTTGTTTCTCCAGCAGCAGGCGTTCTTTCGACAGGTCGTTGATGATGGCAACGGCGCCGAGGCACTGGCGGCCGTTCATGAGCGGCCTGGTTACAACCGAGAGGTAGCGGCCGGTGGTGGGGTCCATCCACTCATCAGGTTCCTGCCTCGGCCCCTCGGCGATGCAGGAGGCCAGGAGACCGGCGAGCCGGCTGGCGAGGAGTCGGGCTGGCTGGTTAAGCGCTTTCTCAGCAGGATATCCCAATATGGCTTCCGCGGCCCTGTTATACCAGCGAATCATGTCGTCCGCCCCGACGGCCACGATGCCCACGGGGATGGCGTGCAGCACCGTCTCGGCCAGCGTCTTCTGGACAGTGACTTCCTCGTAGAGCAGCGCGTTCTCGAGGGTTACTGAGACATGTTCGCCGAGCACCATGAGGGACTCGAGATCCGCGGCGCCGTAGGGCATGCCGGTTACCGAGTGCCCGACGAAGAGCCACCCGATGAGGCGGCGGCGCCCGTGGAGCGGGACGATGACCTCGGCGCCCATGAGCGACAGCGCCTGCTCCAGCAGGAGGCGCTCCACCGGATCGCGGACCAGAGGCATGTTCATTCGCGCAATGACGTGCGCGTGGAGTTCCAGCCAGCGGACCAGGGGATCGTCCGGCGTCAGCTGGATCGGCCGGGTTTCATCAAGGCACCGGATGCCAGCCCGAAGCCGGAATGCATCCACGCCGGTGCCGACCGCAAAGACACCTACGCGTGCGACTTTCGCGTACCCGGCTATGCCTTCCACGATGCTCTCCAACATCGTATCCACGTCGTTAAGGTTACGGAACGCGCGTGAGAAGTATTGAAGGGGATGGGCTGACGGAACAGGTGCGGGGCGTGCTGCTGCGGCGCTGTCGGCCAGGCGTGCCGCCGCCTCCATGGAGCCCGACTTCAGCGCCCGGATCTCACGAACGGATTGCAGATGCGTCACGGCCAACGAGACGATGGATTGAAGCTGCAGCCGGTCGGCGGCTGGATCATCCAGGACGCAGATGCCCATGGCGGCCACTTCCAGGGCGGGATCCGACCGGCGCGGACCCATGGCGAAGAGCAGCGTGTCGGGGCTCTGCTTGCGCGCATTGGCAAGGACGTTGCGCCACTGATCATCCTGAAGGTCGAGAAAGAGCAGGGTAGGGTCATACTGGTGCAACACTGCCGTGAGCTCGCCCGGCTCCTGAACATGCCGCAGGGTGGTGATGGCGTCAAGAAATCCGGCCATCCGCCTCAGGAGTTCTGCGTTTCGCGAGTAGAGGACGGAAACGGGCAGCAGGTTCATGATGCCACCTCCAGTCCAATGAGAGGGAATTGGATGTGAAAAGTGGTACCACGTCCCACCGAACTCTCTACGTCTACGCTGGCTCCATGCTCAAGGAGGATTCCATGTGACACCGCAAGGCCGAGTCCAGTGCCATGGTTCTTCGTCGTGAAAAACGGATCGAAGACCCGCGGCAGATCTTCCTGAGCAATACCGGAGCCGCTGTCGCAGATACTCACACGTAAACGGCCGCTCGCGGAATCAACCCGCCCCGGTAACTCCGCCCATCCTGGACCAGTTGCGGATGTGGTGACGGTCAGCTCGCCGCCGCCTTCCATTGCCTCCATGGAGTTGAGGAAGAAATTGACAAACGCCTGGCGGAGCATCTCCTCGTCGCCGCGAATCCGGTCGTTGTCGGTGTCGTACTGCCTGGCGATCCGGATGCCTTTCCGGCCCAGTTGCTCCTGCATGAGTTGCAGGGCGCGGTCCAGGACGGCGTGCAGGCGGATGTCCCTCAGCGTCGGTTGGGGCGGTTTGGCGAAACTCAGCAGGCGGTTCACGATGGAGTCAATTCGCATTATTTCTTCGCCTACCAACCTGGAAAAGGTTTCGCGGAACTCTGCGTCGTTGTACCGTTCCGGAAGCAACTGGGTGAATGTCCGTAATGCCACCAGTGGGTTCTTGATCTCATGCGCCATGCCGGCCGAGAGGGTGCCCAGGCTGGCCAGGCGATCGGACCGGCGCACATGGTCCTCGAGTTTCTTCATCAACGTCATGTCCGTGAAAACCACGAGGGCGCCCTGCGTGCCCCCCTGGCCTGCGAAAACCGAGCTGCTCATGCGAATCGGCACGGAATCGCCGGGCGCGGGCGAGATGACGGCGTCGCCATCCCAAAGCCCCCTGCGGTCCTCCCGGCGCGTCTGCTCCAGGACAGTGGGAAGCGGTTGCGGAAGCAGGTTGTAAGGGTGATTCAGAACCGAAGAAGCCGGTAGGCCGGTAACACGCTGCGCCTCACGGTTGAAGACGGTCACCCGCCCGTCGCTGTCGATGGCCACGACGCCGCTGGTCAGCGAGTCGAGCAGGATCTCGTTGTAGATCTTGTCGTTCTGGATGTTCGTGTACAGCCGTGCGTTCTCAATGGCCAAACCCAGATGGCTGCATGCCAATTGGAAACCCTCCATCTCGATGCTGCCGTAGATTCGGCCTGACCGTCGTGGGCCGATAAGAAGGACGCCATGCACGGAGTTCTTGAAACGAATGCCAAGAGCAACGCTGGCCTTGAGCGAGATCATGTCCTCCGCCGCTTTCTGCATCATTGGCGAAGACCGGCGGCGGGTCACCATGTCCAGCGCCAGCGGCCCTGACTCCGACCGCAACACTTTCATCAATGCCTGATCAGCGTTAAGGACGACGGCGGCCTCTCCCGTGGCGGGCGCCGGGTAGACTTGTCGAAATACGCCCTCATCGAGAAGCAGAACCGCAACGCGTTCGGCGCCGGTGGCCTTGAGAAGGATCTGGGAAAACCGCTCCATTAGCTGGTCTAGCGTGGTAATAGTGGAGATGACCTGGTTGGACTCCCGCAGCATACGTGGAACATTAACGCCCTGCAGGTTGACGAAAAGGTGATCGGCCACCTTCTGCATGCGGCCGTGGGTCGGCGCCAAAGAAAAAGCAACGACCAGGGCCGCCGCTATATGCGCGACCATGTCGGCCCGGTGGGTAAAGCAAGACAGCGCGCTGAAGACGGCCCAGAATATCAGGGTGTAGAGAAACACCAGGTATGTCGCAAGCATCGCGTAGGCAACCAGCCGGCCGAGCAGGTCACTGACGCGCATGATGCGGCGCGTCACGATGCCGTAGGCGATTATTCCATCCATCACGACTACAGCCAAGGGAGCGAACGGCATGGCGGCCGAGCTACCGGCAATCAGCGAGAATAAGTGGGCACACGAGACTCCAAACAGTGTAGCTGCGCCTGCAGCAAGCAGGGAAAACTGCAATTCGGCGCGTTCAACACCTTGCGCGGTTTTGAGATAATGATGCCCGCGTCGGAATAGGAGTCCCAGCGAAACCAACCAAAACAGAAGATATGCGAATCGTCCAGGCCCGTAAGTGGGTTGCGCTAAGATGTTCTCTCCATACGGAACATCAAGTACGAAAGATGGCATGACGGCGATCAAGACAACAGTTGCCAGAAGGACCAACCAGGGCCTTAACCGGCGGAGAACATCCTGAAAAGTTTGATCCTGGCATGCTATGGACATCATCAGATAGTCGAAGGCGAACGGGATAAAGGCTGAGGTTGCGGTGGACATCCGGATCCAGAACATCAGGATGTACTTGTCTGGCGCCCAGGCGCCGGGAGCAAGACAAATCAGCCAAAGAGAAAATATGCAAGAAGCCATGAGGAAAGCACGATTAGCTCTCCGCCGGGGATTCACGGCGCAAACGAAGATGCCGAGGAGGGTGTTCAATAGCAAAGCGGCCAGTGCAAAGAAGGCGAATGTCTTCACGTAACCTTCATCCGGTCTGGAATGCGTTGTAGTAGCAGCGAACTGTTCCCGCGGCCAAATCCGTGTGTATTGATCAGAGCTCTGGCTATCGGCAGCCGACGTGGCGCACCAGGCACGTAGTCCAGATCGCAATCGGGGTCAGGGTTTTCATAGTTGGTGGTGGGAGGCACCTTCCCGTGGTGGATGGTCAGGGCGGTGGCGATGGTCTGGTGCATGCCGCCTACGCCCATCGGACATCCCGTCGAGCCTTTGATGGAAACGACGGGGATTCGGTAGGCGTGCTCCCCGAAGACCTTCTTGATCAACGCGGTTTCCGTGTTGTCAGTCTGGCGATCGCCCGGCCCGTGGGCCGAAATGAACTCCACCTGCTCCGGGCGCCAGGATGCATTGGCCAGGGCATACTGCATGGCCATCTCCAGACCGGAACATTCCTCCGAAACAGCGGGGTCGACGCAGGTTCCGTAACCGACGACCTCGGCATACAGCCGGATGCCGCGCGCCAAGGCGTGTTCAAGGTTTTCCAGGATAAGGACGCCGGCGCCCTCCGCGATGACGCCGCCATCCCTGTCACGATCGAAAGGTCGGCAGGCGTGCTCGGGATCATCGTTTCTCGACGCAAGTTTGCGGGCTGCGGAGAAACAGTCAAACACGTAACGGGTGATGGGGGGAATCCGCTGCCCCGGCGAGGGCGATGTCCGATTTCCCGGAACGGATCTCCGCCATGGCCATGCCCACGGCGTCAAGCCCTGATGCGCACCCGTTGGAAACGGTCAGTAGCCGTGCGTTGAATCCCAGTTGGAATGCCACAGTGCTGCCTACCGCGTGGGGTATGGCTTCGATGGCCGTCCAGGGCCGAGCCGGCCGTTCGCGCAGATCCATGGATGTGGTGCTCACGCCCATGAAGACGGGTGTCTCTCCATTTCGGCTCAATTCGGCAACTTTCAACTGCGCATCAGCCAAGCACATCCGCGCAGCAGCCACCGCAAACTGCGCCGCGCGGGACATCCGTTTTCCAGGTTTGGCCTGCGGGTCAATGAATTCGCAGGGATCGAAATTCTTTACTTCACCCGCTGTGGTGTATCGCAGACCCGTCGTGTCGAAGAGGGTTATCGGGCCGATGCCGCTGCGACCTTCACAGAGTGATGTCCAGAAAGCGTCGAGG
>CAZWPN010000021.1:0-33312 GCA_964635275.1 uncultured Victivallales bacterium
ACGAGGTCTGGACCGGCTTCGAGTACGATGTGGCGTCGCACCTGATCATGACCGGCCAACTCAAGGAAGGCCTGGCGATCGTGCGTGCGGTGCGCAAACGTCACAACGGCCAGTGGCGCAACCCGTTCGACGAATACGAATGCGGCCACTGGTATGCCCGCGCCATGTCGAGCTACGGCCTGCTGCAGGCACTGAGCGGAGCGCGCTACGACGCAGTCGAGCAGGTGCTCCATCTGGAGCCGAAAGTGAAAGGTGATTTTAGGGCGTTTCTCTGCACGGCCACGGGGTATGGCACGGTGGGGGTACGCAAGGGGAAACCCTTTATAGAGGTGGTGAGCGGAGCGATTGCGGTGAAGAAGGTCCAATACAAGGGCTGACTAAGCTTCGCTCATCTACGCCATGATGAACCCGATGGACAGACTGCTTGAGAAACGGCCCTCGGACCGCGCGGGGGCCATTGGGCACGCAGGAGAAGTGGCTGCGAAGTCAGGCCCTCCCGTCTCCTGGCCGCTCGACAGGCTGTTTCGCGCACCTGCCACCTTTCCGGCGCCGGAGTTCTCAGCGCCCGGTGTGCAGGCGGTGTTCTACGAGAGTGTGCCGTACCGCGGCAAGCCGACACGCGTCTTTGCATGGCTGGGTGTGCCGGAATTACCGCCGGGGCAGACTTGTCCGGGTGTTGTGCTGTTGCACGGTGGCGGCGGAACTGCCATTGACGAATGGGTGCGCTTATGGAATGCGCGAGGCTATGCGGCCATTGCCATGGACCAGTGCGGGAGTGTGCCTGGGGCGCCGGAGACTCGGCAGTGGGGCACACATGCACGCCATGAGCATAGCGGGCCCGCCGGTTGGGAGGATTCATTTGATCGGACTGCCAGCCAAATCGAAGACCAGTGGCCCTATCATGCCGTGGCGGCGGCCATTGCCGGCCATTCGTTGCTTGCCGCCCAGCCGGGCGTGGATCCTGATCGCATCGGCATTACGGGGATCTCCTGGGGCGGATACGCGACTTGCATTGTGGCGGCCGTCGACGTGCGGCTGCGCGGCGCCGTGCCGGTCTACGGCTGCGGGTTTCTCGGGCACGACTCGGGCTGGAGCGAGAATGCCTTCCTCACGCGTCCCGCCGAACAAGTGCGCCGCTGGCTCGATGTCTGGGATCCGTCGTGCTACCTGCCGCACGTGACGCTGCCAATGTGCTGGGTCAGCGGCACCAACGACGCGCCGTATCCACTCTCGATCCTTCAGAAGTCGTACCAACTGCCAACCGGTCCGCGTTCGCTTTGTATCCGGGTGGACATGGGGCACAGCCATCCGCACGGGTGGGCGCCGGCGGAAATCGGCGTCTTCACGGACAGCATTGTGCGCTGTGGCGAGCCGCTGCCGCGCCTGCGCGACCAAGGGCACGACGGTTCGAAGGTGTGGGCTGTCTGCGAGAGCACGCTACCCATCACGAAGGCGGAACTCTGTGTCACGCGCGCCCTTGGCCACTGGACCGATCGCAAGTGGAATATCCACCCGGCGCGCTTCGACGCCGCCACGGGTCGCGTCGAGGCGGATCTGCCACGTCTCGCTACCGCGTGGTTCCTGAATGTTTTCGATGATCGAAGCTGTGTGGTCAGTACGCCGCATGCCGAACTTCCAGGGATCCGTCGGTGAGCATTGGCCGCGGTCAGGCCACCTGCCCGCCCACGGCTTCCATCGCGATGTCAGCCCAGCGCCAAAGCCGTTGCGGCTCGTACTTCACGGTGCTGATATCTTTGAGGATCAGTTCCAGCGGGCACCCGTGACGGGCACAGATGTCCACCGAGGCCTGCACGTGCTCGCGAACCGCCTGCTCCTTGAAATACGGCCATGCCAGCAGCGCCGGATTCGGTTTGCGTGAGTACACATACTCGCCCTTCATTTCCGAGGCGGCGAGTTCCTCATCCACCCACGGGCTCATGGAAACTTTCCGCAAGTTGGGAATCTTGCGCACCTGCGCCATCTTGCGATCCAGCGGCTCGCAGCAACCGTAGTACACCATTCCAAACCGCTGGAAGAGCGGCATGCACAAATCAATTTCAAACTCCTCAAGCATCGCCGGCGATACGGTGGAGAACATCTGGGCCATTCCGAACATCCACAGATCCCTGGTTCGAGGACGATTCGGATCGAACCCCGGCGCCGGAAGCTCGTCCGTCCAAGCGCCGGTGCAATGGACCAGCGGCTGGGGATGGCACAACAGGCCCTGCGCTTCGAGCTGATCGAGCGCGGCCATGTGGCCTTTGACGACCCGGCGCACCAGTTCGGCCATGAACTCCGGACGGTCGATCAAGGCATACAGAGCGCCCTCCACGCCCATCCAGAAACTGATCGGATCCCATATCGTCATATACCCCGGATCGTACCCTTGCTCGACGATGTCGAGAATGCCGTCAAAAAGCTCGTGCGCCACCTCCAGCCGGCGGGCCGTTTCCGCCGCGTTATGCGTAACGACCGGCGTCTTGACCTTGTCCAGGTCGGCATCCGTCTCGAACTGGTTGAAGAAGTGATGGCCGACAACGCTATTCGTGGGATCGCCAACCACGACCGTCTCTTTTGTGGTGACGCCGAATCCGGTGTTGTGGACCGCCTTCGGCACGCGGATGAAGGGCTCGACCACCATGTCCACCCGGAAGTGACGCCACTGGTAGAGTGTCTTGCGCAGGCCATCCTCGATGCCGCGGCACTCCGCGTCCTGGCATCGCAGGGTCAGCTCGTCATTAACGTTCATTTCGTTCCAGCACACCTGGTCAATCATGACCATGGGCCGTACGGGCTTCCTGGCGTTAAGTTTTCGCCATAGGGCCTTCTTCTGCACCTGAACAGGAAGCGCGGCAATGGCCGCAACCTCACCGGCCAACCGGCGGAGAATGTCTTTATCGGATGCTGTCAGCATGATGCGCTCCGCCTATTACCTGGGTCAGTCAGGCCCATGCGATTTCTCTTCCTGTCACGTGGCGGTAAGATAATCGAGGCATTCCGCATTGGAAACATCTTTCTTCTCGCAGCTTAATTCTGATGCCGAGCGACGTTTTTTTGGTACAGTTCCCGGCGGTGTAGGAAGAAGGGAAGGCAAAACAAAATGGCAGACACGCACCCTCCGGTCTATCTTGGCACCGTTCTTCTGGAGCCAAACCGTTGGACCCCGGAAAAGTTGCCAACGTTCAAGGTGAGCGAATGGGCGGAGCCTATTCGCCTTGCAGGATTTGCTGGTCTGGAATTGTGGGAGAACCACGCCGCCATGGCCGACGAAACGGAGCGGGTGGCTTTGAGCCGGATGCCGCTTCCGGTGGCCCTCTTTAGCAGCTACTGCAAATTCGACGATGACGGGCTGGCCGCCCGACAGCGGGCTGTGTCCTTTGTCAGACGCTACGGTGCCAGCGGCGTGAAGTTCAATTTCGGCAATGAGCCGGCTCGTACTGCCGAGTATATACGCAACCTTGGCTCCTGGGCGGCTGAGTTGCCCGACGGATGCCGGCTGCTCTGCGAGTGTCACGGGGGAACCGTTCTGGAGACGCCCGCTCAGGCCGCCAGCATCCTAGAAGCGCTGGTGGGCCGCGTAGAGATCATCGTCCATCCGTTTGCCGGCGAACGCGCGACGCTGCAATTGTGGCTTGATCGCTTTGGCCCGGCCGTTACCCACGTGCATGTCGCTGGTCTTCGAGGAAAGTGGCCGATGCTGCGGCTCACCGACATGGCCGACGAGGCCCGGGCGCGGTTGGCCCTGTTGCGATCAGCGGGCTTCTCAGGCACTTGGACCGTCGAATTCACCGGTGGAGTGGCACAATCGCCCGAAGACAGACACGCGCTGCTGGCTAACGCAGCCGGGGATCTTGCATTTCTTCGCGAGCACATGGGATGGAGGCCGTCATGTTGAAGCTCATGCATATTGCCAATGGAGCACCTGATACCAACATATGGACCGACGTGTTTCGGAGCACCTTGGCTGAAATAGGCAAACTGACGGTCGTCGAAAACGGAGCCTCTCTGGACGAGGCCAGGATAACGGCCCTGATCCAAAGCACCGACGTACTACTCCTTGGTTGGGGCTCTGTGCCGCTGCCGGCGGCCATTGCCCGCGAACCTGGTGGGTTGCGGTACGTCTGCAACATAACGGGAACAATGAAGGCATGGGTGACTCCGGAGATTGTCGAATCCGGATTACCCATAACCAACTGGGGCGACGCGCCGGCGGCCGCTGTGGCCGAGGGCGCGATGACTCTTCTACTGGCGGTACTCAAGGATCTGCACCTGCGGACCCAGACCATCCGTCGCAACGGCTGGTACCTGGATCCAGCGCACACGGGCGGGTCCATCGAAGGGCTCAACGTAGGTATCTACGGCTGCGGGGTCATCGGACGCGTCTTTGTAGATCTCATTCGTCCTTTCCGACCAGTGCTGCGGGTGTTCGATCCCTACGCGGTGGAACTGCCTGATGGTTGCGAACGTGCATCCAGCCTGGAGGCGCTCTTCAGCGCATCAGAGGCAATCGTTATTCACGCGGGACTGAATCCCGAGACGCAAAACAGCGTTACTGCGGATCTGCTCAGCAGGCTGCCGCGCCATGGTGTGGTCATCAACACCGCTCGCGGCGGAATCGTGGATCAGAAGGCTCTCTTCGCGGAACTGGCTTCCGGCCGGCTGCGAGCCGGTTTGGATGTGCTCGAACCCGACTCGTTGCCGGAGGGACACCCGGCCCGGACCTGGGAGAACTGCATCCTCACTTCCCACCACGTCAGTCAGGGCTGGCCTACGGATGGGAAACCGCCCACCCGGCTTCAGTCCATGCACCGCGTCTGCCTGGACAATTTGCGCCGCTACGCGGCCGGTCAGCCGCTGCGCTTCGTCATCGATCCCATCGCCTACCGGCGGCAGACCTGATCAAGACTGTCTACTCCCCGGATGGTAGGAAACGGGGAGCGGTGGCGGCGTTGCGGTCGATAGGCTTTGATATCACGGTCTGGCGGCCCACGTCTCTTCCGGCCTCGTGCGCCTCCGGATCAATGCAGCCGCCACCTCCGCCAATAGTTCGCACACGCGGGTAGCGCTGCCGGAAGTACTTGGTCAATCCAGCATCACGGTGCGTGACAAGCGCCTTGATCCCCTCGCCTTCGAGGGCCAGTTCAGCATCCCTCGCCGCCAGGCGCTCACGAAATCCCGTCAACAGCCCCAGCGCGAAGTCATTGCGCCGCCGCACCGCATACCCATGGACCGCGCCTTCGACCGCCCACTGCTCCGCGATGGTCCGCTGGAGAAAGTCATACACATATGACGCCATCAGGACGTTCTCCCGCGTTCCGCTGATTTCGAGGACTTTCCCCATCCGGCGGCTGCGCAGCACCCAGGCCGGGATCCACAGCGTCTCGACGAGATAGAAGTCGCGCAGCAACTGACTGAGAGCATACTCCGCCACAACGTGACGAACCATGGGATCGCCCACGCTCAAACTGCAGTAGGACAAGGTTTTGCCGCCGGTCTGAAGGTCCAGACTGTGGCGGGCGATCAGTTCGTGCGCCTTGGCCATCGCCGCCTCCGCCTCATGGCGGTGCGAACTCTGGCCAAGCGCCAGCAGTTTCTGCACCCGGCTCAGCACTCGGTCCGGGCCCGGATCATCCTCACGAAGAAGAGCCTCCTGCATGGACACATAGTCGTGCGATGCCCTCGGATCCGCGTTGAGGAGCCGGCAAGCCTCCCGGAACGGTTCCCCGTGCGGGTCCCCGCTCCACATGAACAATTCCCCGGCCATCTGATGCGCCATCTCATGGCGCAGGACTTCCCGCACCGCCATCCACGGGTGTTCCGACACCAACCGCCAACTCAAGCCGATCCGGCGACGACGCCCGTCCCACTCGCCCCACTTCGACTCGACGTCCAGAATCTCGAACGCCGGCCGGCGCATCCGCGAGGCATATTCCAACGGCAGATGCCGCACCGCCGATGCCCACTCCTGGTCCATTCCGGACAGCACCAGCCGCTCGTAACCAGCCCGGAAAGCTATGTCGTTATCTGCGCACACGTTGAACACAAAAGCCAGGCGGAGGTCCGTGCACCACAATAGGGTTGCCAATTCCGACAGATGTCCCACCGTTCGGGTAGAGAAATCACGGGCGTGAGGGTAGATCGTTGCGACATCGAAGGCAATCATGAAAGCGCCAGCAACATGGCTGTTTGACGGATCAGGCCGTTTGCCTCATGCTGTCGGCATGCAAACCGAACTTTCCCGTGGCTCGCCGTTGCAGTCGGAATGGCTGACGCCGAGTTTCCAGGAGCGGCATCCCGGCGCAAGGCATGGCAAGAAGTCCGGCCGCGCACACCGCAAGCCGCGCTGCCGCGTGTGCGGATTGCACCTGGAGCTATGCATCTGTGCGCAACTGCCGCGCGTGGAACTGCCCTTGGAACTACTGTTGGTCCAGCACGCTGTCGAGGAGCACCGCCCGACCAACACGGGACGCCTGGTACACCACATGTTTCTGCGCAGCCGCCTCATCCCCTATGGACAGAGCGATCAGCCCCTAAACGAATCCCTGTTCCGTGAGCCCGGCCGGCGCTATTTCATCCTCTTCCCGCGGGCGGGTGGACGACAACTCGGGCGGGGTGATCTCGTACCGTCCGACGGCGCACCGGTGACACTCGTCGTGCCGGACGGCAACTGGCGCCAGGCATCGCGGATGGTGCAACGCAATCGCGTGCTTCATGAGATGCCGTGCCTGTCGCTGCCGCCGGGCCCGCCGGGCTCGTGGACCATCCGCAACAGCAAGCATAAGGACCGGCTCTGCACGGCGGAGGCGGTCATCCGCGTTGCCGAAGTGCTGGGGTTTCATGAAGAGGCGGAGCGCATGCTGGCCGCAATGATGGACATCAACGAAGCGATGCTCCGCATGCGACCCAAGCACCCTCCCGCCTGATGCAGGAATTGCCAATTGGCGCCTCAGGCCAACACACCGTCCTGAAGGTGCAGGATCCGATCGCAGCGCTTTGCAGTGGCTTGGTGATGCGTTACCATCAGCAAGGCATGCCCGCCAGCGCGCGTCAGCCGGAAGAGGCATTCGAGGACGTGGCCCCCGGTGGCTTCGTCCAGATTCCCGGTTGGTTCATCCGCCAGGATCACGGCGGGATCATTCATGAGGGCGCGCGCCAGCGCGACGCGCTGCTGCTCACCGCCGGACAGTTCCATCGGCCGGTGCTGAGCGCGGTCCTTGAGGCCAACCTGTTCGATCAGATCCAGCGCACGGAGCCGGGTCTCCGTGCGCCTGCATGTCCACCCGCCCAGTGCCATGGCCGGCAGAAATACATTCTCCAAGACCGTCATCTCCGGCAGGAGATGGTAGGACTGAAAGACAAAACCCAGGCGCGCGGCGCGAACCTGCGAGCGAGCCCTCTCCCCCAGACCATACAGATCATCCGCCGCGATCCATACCCGCCCGGCTTCGGGACGGTCAAGCCCGCCCAACACGTGAAGCAACGTACTCTTGCCCGAGCCGCTCACGCCGGTCACCGCCACGGATTCACCCGGTTGCACCGATAACGATGCGCCCCGCAGGACCGGAATGCGCGCCCGGCCCAGCACGTATGTGCGATGAACGTTCTCCGCCCTTATCAGTGTTTCCACGCTGTCGTTACTCCTGCCGCAGCGCCCGCACCGGATCGAGGCGTGCCGCACGCCAGGCGGGCAGCAGACTCGCGACGGTACAGAACATCATTACAAAACCCGCGATCTGAAGGATCTCCACGGTGGACGTGCGCCAAGGAATTTCACTGAGTCCGTAAATCTCTTTTGGGAAAACGTCGATGCGTAGACTCGCAAGCGCCGCCACAATGCCCTTCAGATTGTGCAGGACGAGGAGTCCGCCGCCGATGCCGGCCGCTATGCCCGCCAGGCACTGTATCCACCCGTGCCATACAAAGGCCGCCATAATGCCGCGCGATGAGAACCCCAGCGCCTTCAGGAGTCCGATCTCGCCGGTCTTATGCACTGTGATGACGATCAGCGTGTTGGTAACGCAGAAGATGGCGACCACGGTGATAAAGACCAGCAGAACGAACATCATCGTCTTTTCGTTGCTCAGCGCGCTGAAAAGCACCGTGTCGATTTCCTTCCAGGTGCGCACGTCATACTCGTCCCCAAGATCGCGCTGAATCCGCGCCGCGAGGTCCTCGAAGCGGAACGGATCGTTGAGCATCAAATAGGCCGACCGGGCGCCATGCTTAAGCCCCACCAGTTCACGGGCCACCTCGATGGATGTAAACACGTAGTCGCCGTCGAAGTCGCGCATGCCCATGTCGAAGATCCCGCTGACGGACAGTTCCTCCGGCAGATACATCTCGTCACGGTTGATAACGTTCATGGGCGAATAGAGCAACACTCTATCCCCGACGCGGACTCCGAGGGCATAGGCCAAGTCCGACCCCAACAGGATGCTATCTCCTTCGAGATCGAAACGTCCGAACGCCATGTGATCCTGGACGCGGCTGATGGACGCAGCCCGCTCCGGCGTAATCCCGATTACGACAGGCGCGACAATCCGCTGTTCGCCAGTCTCGCGGGACAGGGTGGAATCATGCTGCAGCAGGACACGTGTCTCGACGGTAGCCGCGACACCGCGGACACCAGGGTACTGCTGCAGCCGGCGACAGAGCCCTTCCTCGTCCGGTATCACATTGCCGTAGCGGGTGACCGTCAGATGCGGCTTGAAACTCAGGATCTTCTCCCGCCACATGTCGTCAAACCCGGTCATCACCGACAGAACAATGACAAGGATGGCGACGCCCAGCATGACCCCTGCGACCGAGATGAGGGTTACAACGGAAACAAAGGACCGTTGCGGCTTGAGATACTTCAACGCAAGAAAAAGCGGAAACGGCAGCATGATCCCTCGCGGAATAGACAGATCAATCCAACTTCGGCCTCAACTGAGGGAACAGTATGACATCCCGGATAGCTTCTGCGCCAGACAGTACCATGACGAGTCGATCTATCCCGACGCCCATGCCCCCGGCTGGCGGCATTCCGTGCTCCAACGCGGTCACGAAATCCTCATCCATTCTCTCGGCCGATTCTCCGATCTGGGCGCTCAGCCGCTCGCGCTGCGCCAAAGGATCGTTCAACTCCGAATAGGCCGGAGCGATCTCGCTTCCCGCGATGACGAGTTCAAAAACGTCTGCCGACAACGGATCGTCTTCGCAGGTCTTGGCAAGCGGGATCAATTCGGCAGGCAGCCGCGTCACAAACGTAGGCTGGATAAGCGTCTTCTCGATCAGCTTCTCGTACACCTCGTGGCTGATCAGCAGATGACCCCACTTTGTGTCCACGCTCAACCCTGCCTCTTCGGCCCGCCGGCGCGCCTCCTCGACTGGCAGGTCATACCAGTCCGCGCCCATGCGCTCCCGGATCAGGTCCCGGTAGCGGACCTCCCGCCACGGCGGAGTCAGGTCAATTACCGATTCACCAGTCCCGACCTTAAGCGTCCCATAGACAGTCTGCGCCACATTGGTGATGAGGCCTTCGATCAGAGCCTTCATGCCACGAAGGTCAGAATAGGCTTCGTACACTTCGAGCATCGTGAATTCCGGGTTGTGCGTGCGGGACAACCCCTCGTTGCGAAAATTCCGGTTCAGTTCGAAGACCTTGTCAAACCCGCCGACCAGGAGCCGTTTGAGATAGAGTTCGGGCGCAATTCTCAGGAACATGTCAGTCGCCAGCGCCGAGTAGTGCGTCACGAAGGGGCGCGCTGCCGCGCCACCGGCCTGCGACTGCATCATGGGCGTCTCAACCTCCTGGAAACCTCTTTCCGTGAGGTACGTGCGGACAGCCTGTATCGCCCGGATGCGCTTGTTGAAGGCTTCGCGCACCTCAGGGTTAGCCATGAGGTCCAGATACCGCTGGCGGTATCGCAGTTCGACGTCCTTCAGGCCGTGCCATTTCTCCGGCGGCGGCAGCAGCGCCTTTGAAAGCAATGTCCATTTCTCCACCCGGATTGTCTGCTCGCCCGTACGGGTAGTGAACATCTTGCCCTCAACGCCAAGATAGTCGCCGGCATCAAGGTAGTGGAATGCCCCGAACTCGGCCTCGGGAATCCCCTGCTTCTGAATGTAGATCTGGAAACGGTCCGTTCCGTCCCTGAGGTCCGCAAAGACGCACTTGCCCATGACACGGATGGTCGTCAGCCGTCCGGCGGCCCGAACAGGCGACTCGTCGGCAAAGGCAGCGCGAATCTCCGCGAGGTTTCCGGATCGCGCGAAGGCGCCACCGAAGGGCTTGTGCCCCATTTCCTCCAGTTTCCGAAGGTTGGCAAGCCGTTGGGTGCGGTACTCATTTTGCTCGTTGATGCTCATCTCTCATTCCTCATAATCGAATCCGCGGCGGGTAGGATGCCTCAACCCATCTGAGATTGCAGCCAAAAAGTTCTGCGGGGATGCGGCTATTCACAGTGGCGTCGATTGGGAAACTGAATGCGCCTCCCCGGCTCCGCCGGGGGCGCATTCAGTCTGCCAATCGACGAGAATTTGGGCGCTGTCAACTTTCATTGACGGAAGAGTCTTCACGGGCTTAGACTCAGCTTGTGGGTGCAACGGATTAGTCCCGTGGGAACATCGGAGCTCTTTTCAGGGTGGCATCATGGCGGCAGAAGATATGTCAGGAAGCGAATTCGGCGCGGACGCGGTTCCAGCGGCACCTGCGAATGAGGCTTTGAAGGCGCAGCTCGACACGCTTCTGGAGCTGACCTACGAGATGAACAATCCGCTGCAGGTGCTGATGTCGCTCGCGGAGATGGACAGCAACCGGGAGGCCGTAAGGCAGGTGCAGCGGCTGATGAATGTCATCGCCCAGATGCGGGTGACCGTGTCAGGGCAGGCAGTTGCCACGCATTCGGACCATCATGGGATTGAGGTCGAGGCCCAGCTCAAGCTGCCGGACTACGGACGAATTCTGGTTGTCGATGATGAGTCCATGGTCCGGCGGGTCTTCGCGGGTGCCCTCAACAAGGCATTCCCTCACATCCGCATCGACGAGGCGCCGGATGGCAGGGTGGCTTCCGACATATTTGCCTCCAAACATCCGGCGATTGTGATAATGGACGTGGTGATGCCTCGCATGGGGGGGCATGAAGCGTTCGAAACTATTCGAGAGACATGCGCCGAACGACGGTGGGAATTGCCGGCTTTCATCTTCTGTACTGGCTACGAGGCCCCTCCGGCGATTCGCACTCTGACGGCCGAGGGGAGTCTTCACTCCTGCCTGAAGAAGCCCTTTGAGATCACGGAGTTGATCCAAACGGTTTCCACCATACTCGTCGACCGCAGCGCCGGTTAGCACTCCGACAAACGATGCCGACTCAGATCAGCGGAAGTTGCTGCTGGGCGTCATCCGGCGCCCTTGCCTTCTCAACCAAAGGACGACTGAGCAATTCGATCGGTTCGGTGGCGGAGGCCAGGCGTTTGTCGAGCAGGTTCAGCAGGTGCCGGGTCAGACGGTCTTTCCGGACGATGCGCTCGTCCGGGCGCATGCCGGCCAGGGAAATGGACCCCGCCGCCATTCGATAGTGACCGCCGGACGATCCTTCGCCTTCAAATGCCTTGCGCAGGATCCTGTCGCACCGCACGCCGCTGCGGTCGGTCCTAAACGACAGGATAAGGTCGTCTCCGTTGAAGGCGGTGCAGAAGCTCCATGTCACTCGCTCGATCTGGTTGAGGTGGTCGGCCATCTCTGGAACGATGTCCGTTTCGGCGGGGCTGTTGATATGGCTCCAGGCGATATGGCCGTAGACACGGGCTGCCGCGACTGCTTCCTGAAAGTCTGCCAGATACTGCATGGAACGGGGTGCATTCCGGATCAGGCCGAGGATGCGGATGTTCGCGTGCGGCAGCAGCGATACGTAGGCGTTCAGGTCCAGCGGCGTGAAATTGCGCGTGAAATCCATGGTGTCCGTTGCGATTCCATAGGTCATGCAGGAGGCAAGCCACTTCGGAATCGTCAGCTCAGCGGCGGCGAGATACTCCCAAACTATGGAGGAGCATGCCCCCGCGTCGGGTCGGACGTCAACAAAAGGGGCCAGATGTTGGATGGGACGCATCGTGGCATGGTGATCGATTACCGCGATGGGTTTGAGTGGTCTTGTTATGGTAACATTTGCCGCGCCGGGGATGCAGTCTACGAAGATGGCCGGCAACGGGCGGGCTTTGGAATGTAAGACCTCCGGAGCGTGGAATCGGCAGCGCATGTGTTTGAGCATCTGGCGGTTCTCGGCACGGGCCACTATGCCAGAGTAGATGAGCTGGCTCTGAATGCCGAACTGACGAGCCAGGAGCACGTGTACCGCTGCAGCCGACGCCATCGCGTCCGGGTCGGGATAGTCATGAGTTACCACGACCATCTTTCGGAAGGGGGCTAACGCCTCGCGGAACAAATCCAGGCGCGACGGACTTCCATTGTCCGAAGCATTATTCCCGTGTCCGTTCTCACCCATAGGGTCCGTTCCGTCTGTGTAGATCCAAAGCGTCTACACGAGCGACCCAGCGCAAGGCTTCAAGTCCGCCAGATCATTCCATCGAAAAAGAGAACGGGCAAGGACCTGCGAGTCCCTGCCCGTAAAAGGCATACCGAACTGCTTACTGAGCTGCCGGAGGAGGAGTGTCAACCTTCGGCGCAATCTCTGCCGCAGGAGGCGTGTCAACCTTCGGCTTCTTCACTGCCGGAGGGCGAGCAACGATTTCTTCCGCGGAAACGGCATTGATTCCCTTGCCATCAGCGGTGAGTTCACCCTTCACGACGACCTTGACGCCCTTGCTCTGAAGGTCGGCGATCTTCTTGACCAGCGCTTCATCACTGGCTATCACACTGAAGACGGTCTCCTTGTCTTGCCGGGTAACCGTAAGTGCGGCCACTACGCCTGCAGCGGCATCGGCAGGCTTCTCAGCCAGTTTGCCCATGAAGCCTCTAGGTCCACCATGAGGCTTTTCAGCCTTGGGCGCCTTCACTTCAACTGCTCCCTGATCTGCCGCCAGAATACTCCCGGACACAGCCAACACAACCGCCATCCCGACTGCGAACCTAACTGGAACCCTCACGTCCTAACCTCCTGCGGCCACCACTCCCGGTTTCCGCACAAACTTCCCCGGACTTAATGAGGGGCCGGAGATCCACCCTTGCACGAATGGTGAGACGCCGGTCCGGCGAGTTCATCCGTGCGTTTCCGCGGCAGTGCCAGCTTAAGCCGACCAGTCGACAGAAAGTGTGAATCTACAAGAGGATAGACGAGGCGGCAAGAAGTAAATGCCCACGTAGTTCTCCTGAGACAAGATGAGGGCCAATGACATCGTGCTTGACCCGTGCACCGCCGCCGGATACTTTTCCGCACCTGAACGCGCCACGGGGCCGGTCTCGCAGGCATGTGCCCCCTGCCGCCAACAACAAAGGTGGTCCCTGAAGGAGAGGCTGCACATGAGCGATCTGAAGGATGTTAAACACCTGCTGCACACCGCCGGCTATCACCAGGTGGAGATTGCACGGTATATCGATCCCAAGAACAAGAACCCGGCGATTCTGGAATTCGACGCCGAACTCGGATACCTGCACAAGTACCACTGCATGGTGGACGGCGTGAACAAGACGCGGACCGAGGGCTCCTATCACCCGCGCCTGAAGAACCGCCGGATGATCAATTACGCCGATCAGCCATGCCGGATCAACACGTATGGCGACAGCTATACCCAGTGCGCTCAGGTCAGCGACGGGGAGACTTGGCAGGAAAATCTCGCCGCCCATTTCCGCGAGCCGATACGCAACTTCGGCGTCGGCGGCTATGGCGTCTATCAGGCGTACCGGCGCGCAATGCGGATGGAGGCCATCAAGGAAGCGGCCGCCGAGTACATCATCCTCAACATCTGGGATGACGACTACATGCGCAACATCGACGCCGCCCGGTGGATCCGCGTTGCCTGGATGTGCCGGGACCTCCCGCGGGGCCGCCTGGATGGCTACCCCGTGCACGGATTCCCGTGGATGCACCTGCGCTACGACCTGAAGAAAGACAAGTGGATCGAACGGCCAGGTATGTGCGAGAAGGTTGGTGACCTCCAGAAACTGGTTGGCGGGGAGAATTTCTACAACGCGTTCAAGAACGATCACGTTGCCCATCTCTACACCTTGCGCGAAGGCGGGCTGGCTCCTGTGGAGGAACTCGAGACACTGGCGGAGGCTTTCGGCATCAAAGTCAACCTGCGCAATCCCAAGACAAGGCAGGCGGATGCAAAGAAACTGCACATCGCCTACGGTATCCGCTCAACCATGTTCACCGTGGACAAGTTCCGCAAGTGGTGCAAGACCAACAAGCGCAAGTTCATGATACTCCTGAGCTACGACGTGCCCACTGTCACTGGCTATGCAAAGAACGGCACCCGTTTCGATGAGGAGTTTGTGCAGTTCCTGAACAAGGAAAAGTATCTCTACACGGACACCCTGCCGCTTATATGCGACCAGTATAAGACGTTCAAGGGCACGATTACTCAGTTCTGTGAAACGCTCTATGTGGAACGTGCCGGTGCACAAGTGTTTGGACACTACAACCCCTACGGTAATTTCAAGTTCGCCTTCGCAATCAAGAATGCGCTGATCGAGTGGCTTGATCCCAAGCCGCCCGCGTACCGGGGATAGCAGGGGGAAATTCGAAACTCGAATATCGGAAGACGAAACAAACCCGAATCTCAATGTCAGAGAAATTCAAAGGAGCCACGACGCTGATGGTTTCCTCTGATTCCTCCCATTTCCCGAGTCTTGCCCCATTTGTTTCGGATTTCGAGTTTCGGGTTTGAATACCCAATCATGAGCACGAGCGTCAGAGACGGATCCGTTGCCTTGGTGGCATTCGGCGGGAACGTCATCATGAAGTCCGGCGAGGCCGGAACCATTCGTGAACAGCAGGCTAACGCCCGAGCCATGTGTGCGCGGCTGGTAACGCTCCTCAAGCGCGGCTATGAGCTCGTCGTGACGCACGGCAATGGGCCGCAGGTAGGCAACCTCCTTATGCAGAACGAGTTGGCACAGGAATTGGTGCCAACCCTGCCACTGGACGTCTTGGTGGCGCAGACGGAAGGCTCGCTCGGGTACCTGCTTCAGCAGGAACTGCTGAACGAACTGCGCCGTAACGACATCCGTAAGTACGTTGTCACGTTGATCACGCAGGTTCTGGTTGACCATAACGATCCGGCGTTCCAGAAACCGTCGAAGCCGGTTGGCCCTTTCTACGCCGAGAAAGATGTGGCAGGATTACTGAAGCGTTTCCCGGAATGGCAGATCATCGAGGACGCCGGAAGGGGCTATCGCCGCATCGTGCCCAGCCCGATGCCCAAGCGGATCATTCAGAGCCGGATGATCCGGTCCCTTGCCTATGGCGGAAACGTCGTTCTGGCGCTAGGCGGTGGCGGTGTGCCAATGACAAAGGACGATTCCGGTCAATACGTTGGCGTGGAGGCTGTTATAGACAAGGATCTTTCCAGTGCCATGCTGGCCGTTGACATCAAAGCCGACGTGTTCGTCATTCTGACAGGCACGGAGAAAGTGTGCCTTAACTACGGAAAGCCAGACGAACGTCAGCTGGATGAGATAACATGTGCCGAGGCCGAGCAATACATGATAGAAGGCCATTTCCCAGCCGGCAGCATGGGCCCGAAGATCGCTGCGGCGTTGCTTTACCTCAAAGCCGGAGGACGGAGTGTGCTGATCACCGATCCCGCGAATCTGGACCGGGCTCTGGATGGAAAAACGGGGACCCGGGTGGTATGGAAATAAGGGCATGAGCGTTCCCGTCCTTGCCCAAGACTCTGCATACTGACGAATGCAGTGAGGTCGTTGTTCAGCAGCATCAAAGCCCAGCAAGAGTCCTTTACTCAGCTTCAGAATATGCTGCGGCATGTTTGCTGTCGCCTCTCCCAGAATGGCATGCTCTTTGCTTGCCGCACAGACAAAAGGCAATCCTGCGATTGTAAATGGCGTAACCCGTCAGTCATGTGGGGGCGGCGCTTGTCGGCGCCCGTGGGCGGACGCAAGGTCCGCCCCTACTAAATGGCGAGCTTTGCCCTTGAAGTGACTATTGCAAATCGGTATTGTGCTGATCCTTTAACGGAATGGCGTGAGGTGGCGGGGTGCCCCAGTTGTAGAAAACACATCATGAGCAACGACCCAAACCAGAGCGCGGATTCCAAGAATCAAGCCAATCAGACCACCCGCGGGCTCACCCTTCGTTCCTTTGTCGTCACATTGGTGAGCCTTTTCCTGATGGGCATCTGGATCGAGTACGAGGAACTCATCAACACCTACGGTGGGCCGCTGGCCGAGAACTCCCCCCCCAACAGCGCAGTAGGTGTTGTTCTGGCCGTTATGGCCATCGGCGGGTTGCTGTATCTGGTGCGTCGTCCGCTGCGACTGGTTGCAGCGGAACTGGTCGTGATTTATGCGGCGCTGGTGATTGCTGCCCCGATCATGACGCAGGGGATGTGGCACCGGTTCTTCGGTTTGGTTGCATCTATTCCCCACAAGGGTGATTTCAAGTCCTACGAGAGCCTGCCGCCGATGCTGTGGCCGCACGGCCCTAATCTTTGCGCGAACGGTCAGTTCCGCACCGACCTCGAGGGGTATACGCATTCAGGCGGGGGCAGCATCACGTGGACGAACGTAGACCGCGGCCGCAAAGGGATCTGGCGCAGTCCCATGATGAGCAACGATGGGAACACCAGCGCTGTCTGCCGGTTGTCGCTATCGCTGGATCGCCGTGATGCCGGCGGGCGCGAGGTCCTGGTGGCGGGAGAGCACTACTTGGTATCGATGCTGGTCAAGGCGTCCGGCTTTTCAGGACTTTCGGCCTATCAGGTGAGTCTGAACCGTGGCGCGGATGACGAGAAGAGTCTGCTGACGGGTTCGCAGAACACGCGCCCGACCATGGCGAACCCCGAAGGATTCCAGCGTGTGGGCATGAATGCCCTGGTTCTTCCCTATACGCTTGGTGAACGCATTAGCCTGGACATTGAGCTCAACGGGCCAGGTCAGTTGATTGTACAGGACGTTCAATTCTTCAACGTGCAGGCGGTTGAAGGTCTTTTCAGCGGCCGGAAGTACGTGAACGAGACCCGGCTGGCGGCATTGGGCCCGAACGAGCGCGACTTCACGAGCGTGCGGCCGGCGCACATGTTCAGCCTGGCCGGCCTGAAGTACCTGGTCGCTGGCCACATTCCGCTGAGCCAATGGGTGCAGCCGGCCATTGCGTGGGGGTTGCTGGTGGGTGCGTTGTTCATGGGGCTCCTGGGGCTGAATGTCCTTATGCGAAAGCAATGGGTGGACAATGAGCGGTTTACGTTCCCGCTCACGATACTGCCCAAGAGCATCTTTGCCATGGAGAATGGCCGGTTCGTCATTTTCCGCAACTGGATCATGTGGGTCGGATTCGCGATTACCCTGCCCATCGTGCTGTCGAAGGGAATCCACTACTATGTGCCCGCGTTTCCGACCATTGGCGCGTCGTCGCAGGTTGATTTCGGCAGCTTTGTGACCAGTCCGACGCTCAAGGCCTACCTTCAGAATGTCGGCATTGGTGTGAGCTCCAATACGGGGTTTTCCTTCTGCGTCCTGGCGATTGCCTTGTTGATCGAGACCGACGTCCTCTTTGCCTTGTGGTCTGTCTTCCTTATCTTCCAGCTGTGGAATCTGTTCGGAAAGGTTTTCAACTATACCCAATTCGCCGGCTATCCATGGGAACACCAGCAGTCGATGGGCGGGTTCATTGCCTTTGCCCTGATGGCCATAGTTGTGGGACGACACCACCTCAGGAAGGTGTTTCGGGCGATTCTTGGCCGCCCGACAGATTTGGACCAGAAGCAGGAAGTCGTTTCGTACCGCACAGCGCTCCTGATGGTGGTGGCGGCGTTGTTCCTGTTCGTGGGCTGGGGAATCTGGGTCCAGATGGGCGTGATGGCCAGCCTGTTCTTCTTCGGCTATTTGCTGTTGTGCGGTTTTGCAGCCAGTAAGATTCGGGCAGAGATGGGCGCGCCGTGGGGCTATCTGACGCCTTACTATGGGATGCAGTTTGTCGCGGCCATTGGAGGCTTTGCGATCTTCCAGTCGACCGGTATGCTTGTGGCTACTATTGCCGCCGGTTTCATCTGTCCCACGTGTTTCCTGCTCATTGCACCGGCGCAGGTGGAGATGATGGAGTTAGGGCGGCATTTCAAGGTCAAGCCGCGCGATATCGGCGCGGGCCTGACGCTGGGAATGCTGGGCGGGTTGTTCATTGGCGGCTTCGTGGTGCTTTGCTGGGCATACGGTTTTGGCGCCGTCAACCTCAAGACCGGCTGGCCTTATGAGCAGGACTTCTACTTCAATGGTTACCGGGTTGCCGAGGGGAATGCCGACCGGGCGCTAGCCGCCGGCACGCTGCATCAGAATCCGGCCACGCGGCCGCTGGATTTCGTGAACAACGTGGATGCCAAGGGGCTGGGCATTGGCGCCGCCATCACCGGAACACTGGCATTCCTGCGGGCCAAACTGGCCTGGTTCCCGTTCCATCCGCTGGGCTATGTCCTGGCCTCGACCTTCTTCATGAAGGCCTGCTGGTTCGCGCTGTTTGTCGCGTGGGCGATCCGCCTGCTGTTGTTCCGGATCGGGGGTGCGCACGTAGTCCGCCGCGGGCTCGTTCCGTTCTGTATCGGAATGTTCCTGGCGTGTATCGCGTCCATTCTGATTTTTGACGTCGTGGGCGTCTGGATGCGTATGCAGGGGCTTCCGGACGTGTACTCGAGGATTCCATAGCGAAGACTGGAAGGTTGGAAGCCTGGAAAGCTGGGTGTGGAACAGCAACTATGACACATCACGAGATTGATTTCTGCCTTGTCTTGCTGCGCAGTCGGGAAAGGATCATTCTCCCGAGCGTCCACTCTTCCACTCTTCCACTCTTCCATTCATCCAACCTTCCGTTCTTCCATTCTTGCGGACACGGCTAATGAGCGATCAACAAAAACATGGCTTTGGGAGTCAGCTTGCCGTGGCTGCGGTATTCGCGGCAATCGGTTTGGGGCTCCTGTATTGGTTCGTTACCTTTGTGGAATCGGACGAGCGGACGCCACGTCAGCCTTTCCGGGAGACGCATTCGGAGGAGGCACTGGTTCTTCCCACCAACCGGTATGACGCGCAGGTGGAGGCGATTCTGGCCGCCGGGACGCGACCGGACGAGCGGGGGTGCGGGCGCTATACCGGCAGTCCCGGCTTCTATCGGACCGAGGACCTGATCCTCCGCACATTCCGCGAGGCCGGCCTTGAGGTACAGACGCAGGAGTTCGAAGTCACGGTCCCGGTGACGGAATACTGCGAGATTCTCGACGAGACAGGTAGCCCGCTGGAGGGTGTGCGGCTCTATCCGTTCATGCCGGCCGGGCTGCAGCCGACCGCCCTTCCGCCAGAAGGAATCAAGGCGGATCTGGTTTTCGCGGAAAGCGTCGACGTGAAGTACTTGAGCGGGCATGCCCCCTCGAACACCATCGTGCTGACCTATCTGGACTCAGCCGCCGACTGGGTGTCTCTGGCTGGGATCGGAGTGCGGGCGGTGATCGTCCGCGAAGACGAGTTGGCCACGCGGCTGCGCGATTCTCCGGACAAGCCGGGACTCTGGAAGGATCTGGCCATCAACCGGGAAATCGAGTTCCCGCGCTTTGTCGTGCGCGGGCCGCTGGAGCAATGGGCCGGCAAGGCGATCACCGTGCGGTGCAAGGTTACCTGGCAGGCGCGCAAGGTCCGCAACATCCTCGGACGATTGCGGGGGGCGGACTCCGCCCGGGAAGCACTGGTTCTGTCCGCGTACTACGACAGCTGTTCGCTGGTTCCGGAGCTGGCGCCGGGCGCCGAGCAGTCGCTTTCATTGGCGGCCCTGCTGGAGTACGCGCGCGCCTTGTCCGCTTACCGGGGCCAGTTGAAGCGGGACGTTGTCTTTGCGGCCACGGCGGCGCACTCCCAGGCCATGGCCGGCGCCTCCCGGTTGCTGGAAGCCCTCGAGACATATTCCACGAAGCAGCCCGACTACAAGACGCTTGAGAAGCGCCGCCTCGAACAGGAGAAACTCCTTGCCTATACCCGGCGCGCGCTTGACGTCGTAGCGGAGCTGGCGCGTGCGACAGAATTGCCGTCGGAACAGCGCAGTGCGGCGTTCACACGAATCCGCTGGCTGAAAGAAGAGGCCGGATTCCGGCGCTGGTTTGAGCAAAACTTCACCGTTGTAAGCGGTGAAATCGATCTCGACAACCAAGAGCGCGCGCTGACGGCCAAACTGGATCATCAGCGAGCCGGGAGTCCCGTGTACCGGGAGGGTTTCGATGCCTTCCTTCCGGGCGAAGAGGGGGAAAAGGCGCGAAAAGACGAGGCGAACACGCATCCGCTGATGGCGGTATACCTGGCGGCGCAGAAGCGGGTAAACCGGTCCGCCAACCTCATGTCGATGCCGTTGTGGAAGATCGCGGATTATCCTGAGTTTACAGAGTGGGATTGCGCCGGGAAGGCCGCTGTCCGGTTCAAGGAACTGGGTGCGTATCACGAGCAGAATCTCAAGCAGATTGACGATCTGATCGCGGCCCGCCGCTTGTTCGAGGCATACGAGCATACGCTGACGATCCACTTGGAGTTCTCTTCCGGCGGAGAGAAGAAGCTCAAGGAAATGGCGGCGCTGGTGGGAATTAGTGCGCTGGGTGAAGTGGTAGAGCCGCAGAGCTACGAGATCGCCAAGGCGATCACGGAAAAGATACCCCTCACGGACGGCAAGCCTGCCTGGAAAGCCGTGTCGTGGGGCAAGCTGGATGCGGAGGGCGGCGGTCGCCTGGAGCCGGCGGTTTCGAAAGACAATCCGGAACTGGAGTCTGAGGTTTGGCATTGTGCCGGGCGGCAGGCATTCACGGTAGTGAACCGGGAGTTCTTCCCGCCGAAGGTTGCCACGCCGGAGGATACGCTGGACGGCTTGACGCTGGATGTCCTGCACGCGCACGTGCCGGCTGTGGGACGGGCGCTGCTGGCAATTGCCTTTGGCCGGGTTCCTTTCAAGACGATCGAAGCGTCCAGCGACCGTGTCTGCGCCATTCGGGGCACGGTTTACACCTCGGCGGGTTCTGCCTCGCTGGTGCCAACGCATCCGGTAACGGTTCGCACGTTTGTATACCCGTATCGCGAGGGCATGCGCGACACGCTGCCGTTGGGCACGCGGGGCATTGTCCTCGAACCCGTCGTGGCGGCGAATCCCTATGGCGCATACGAACGCGGGATGGTGCTCGGCTTTCAACGGTACACCGTCTTCAACGTGAACGCGGCCCGGTTTGACAAGGATGGGCGGATTGCCTTCTTCAAGGATGGTTCCGACGCCAGCCAGAACATCTATCGCAACGAGAACCTGTCGGGAGCCGCGGTGATCGCGGGTGGCTCGCGGCCGCCTAAGAGTGCCAATGTGGTTGTATTCCGCTGCGCGCCGGTTGCGCTTTATGACCGCGGGAATCCCCGCACACTCAAGTCCTTCCAGGATGCCACCTATCTGGCTCGGATGGGGTTGTCCGCCCCCCTGCGATCGTATCGCACCCAGTATACGGACTTCCTGCCGGTGGATCTCCGGTTCTATGTCGGGTACATGGACGGATCCCTGGGAAACAAGGCGATCTCGGAATACCGTGCTTTCATGTTGAACGTGGATCCGAACGCCACGACGAATGCGGCAGAGGAGTCCGAGTTGTTCGGCCGTGGTTACCTTGCCAACACGACGCCGAACCTGACGTTCCCGCACATCGATGCGGCGGCCTCGATGTTGCGCACCGGCGACAAGCGGCTTGCGTTGCAGCAGCGCTACGGCATGGCGGACGAACAGATGATCGCATTCCACGAGCGCGGCAAGGAGTGGCTGGCCGATGCCCGTGCCCAGCTGGACGCCAAGGAACCCGCCAAGGCGATGGTCTCCGCCGGCACGAGCCTGGCGTATGCAATCAATAATCATCCCGTGATCCGCAACAGGATCTCCCAGGCGGTGGTCGGGATTCTTTGGTATCTCGCGCTCCTGGTTCCTTTCGTCTTCTTTGCGGAGAAGCTGATCTTCGGATTTGCCGATATCCGCCGGCAACTGCTCGCCAGCGGTATCATCTTTCTTCTCATCTTCCTCCTGCTCCGCGCGTTCCATCCTGCCTTCCAGATGGTTCGGTCGTCTCTCGTTATTCTGCTGGGCTTCATCATCTTCCTGCTGACGCTCATGGTCACGATGATGGTCGGCGGCAAGTTTAAACAGAACATCAAGGATCTGCGGAGCAAGGAAGGGCGGGTCGAGGGCGCTGATGTCAACCGCGCCGGCGTGGTGGGCACGGCCTTCATGCTCGGGTTGAACAACATGCGTCGGCGCAAGGTCCGCACGGGGCTGACCTGCGTGACCCTCATCCTGATTACCTTCGTGATGATCTGCTTCACATCGGTCTCGACCGATCTCAAGAACGTCGAGTATCCCACGGGGCGGGCGGAGTGGAATGGCATCATGCTGCGCAACCCGAACTTCGCGGCGCTGGATCCCACCGAGGTGTCCAATCTCCAGCGCATCTACGGCAGCCGGTATCCTGTGACCGTCTGGAGCTGGCTTGTAACAAAAATCAACGTGCACACCGTGGGATCGGCCATTGCCAATCCCGAGTTCCAGATTGATCGCGAATTCAAGGTGGGTGAGATTACCAGCGCCAAGCGCGTCGTCTTGAATGGCTGTGTCGCCATGGAGTGGAACGAGCCGCTGTTCAGCGGCATTGACCGTTGCCTTACGACCACCAACGGCTGGTTCCCTGCACCCCCCCGGACGCGTGCGGAGCGGCTGGAAGCCGTAGCGAAGGGCCAAAAAGAGAAGAACTACATCATGCTGCCGGACGCGGCGGCGGCGGAACTCGGGCTGTCGCCGGCGGACGTGGCTGGCGGCACGAATCGGCCGATTGTCATCATACGGGGCGCGGAGTTCGAGGTGCTGGGTATCCTGGATACCGAGAAGATGGGACGGATACTCGGCCTCGACGGCCGTTCGATACTACCCTATGACCTGAACAGCGTGCAATCCATGGGCACCAAAGGCGATGACCCGAACAAACGGGAAATGGTGATCCCGGAGGACGCCGCGCGCCTGAGCCCGCAGCAGGTGATGATTGTCAACCGCATGCCGCCCGCATGGAACGAGCAGGAAAAGAAGATGGCTTGCCTGATCCTGTTTCCGAAGACGCCCTACCGCCTCGATGCGACGTCAACGGAGCAGCCGCCGGTGGACTACAAGGAACAGCGTCGTACGGTGCTGGAGTATCTCGAGCGGATCGGCGAGCCGGGTTTCTACGCGATTGACGGCATCTCGTATTACGGTTCGCGCCAGCGCTCCAAGTCGTTCGCCGGACTGCTGGAGTTGCTGGTGCCGATCCTGATCGCGGCGTTGACGGTGTTCAACACCATGCGCGGCTCGGTGTACGAACGAAAAGACGAGATCTACGTGTACAACGCGGTCGGCGTGGCTCCGAATCATGTGTTCTTCATCTTCATGGCGGAGGCATGCGTCTACGCCGTGGTCGGCGCGCTCATGGGCTATATCATGAGCCAGGGGACAGGCCGATTGCTGACCGCGCTGGACATGACCGGGGGGCTGAACATGGACTACAGCTCCATCGAGACCATCTACGCCTCCCTGGCCATCATGGTTGCCACGCTGCTCTCGACCATCCTGCCGGCGCGCGATGCGGCGCGGATGGCCTCGCCCGCTGATACAGTCCACTGGACCCTTCCCGTGGCGCAGGGCGACGAGATGAAATTCAACCTGCCCTTCACCTTCACCGCGCACGATCGGATCGCTGTGGTCAGTTACTTCCACCAATGGCTGGATGCCAACGGCGCCGGAAGTTCCGGCTCGTTCTATTGTTCCGCGCCGGAAGCGGGCTTGCGCGCCGAGGCTAGCGGACCGTCTGGCTCGGAAACGGTTCCCACCCTCACGACAACCGTTTGGCTCAAACCCTATGACCTTGGTGTTTCTCAACGGCTGGAGATATCCCTTCCGACAGATCCGGAAACCGGAGAGTATATTGCCCGCATCACCATCACGCGGCTCAGCGGCCATGTAGTCACCTGGGAACGCAGGGTAAAGCCATTCCTCGGAACGCTGCGCAAGCAGTTCCTGAACTGGCGTGTAACCACCGAGGCAGACCGTATGACGCTCTTTGCCGAAGCGAAGCGGTTGTTGCTTGCGGCGGGTGAAGCGGACGCACATAACGCACAACAACGGCCTGGCACGGAGAGGCGCTGATGGCAGACGACAAACGACAACCTATCGTATTGGACAAGGAACTGGAGGTTTACCGTTCGGTCCTTGAGACACCCAAGGAATTCAAGAACGGGTTCACGTGGGTGGCGGTCGCCGGCGCCTTTTTCTGCGGGCTTTTGATGATGCCGGGGTCCATCTACCTGAGCCTGATGACCGGCGGCGGGATTGCGGCGGCGTGGGTGACGCTGATTATCTTCTCGGAAGTCAGCCGAAGGGCCATGCGGACGATGAGCCAGCAGGAACTGGTCATCCTTCTGATGGTGGCCGGGGCCATGGCGGGCGGCGGTCCGATCGCCGGGTTGGTCTGGCGGGCTTTCTTCATCCAAAGCGATGCAGTCCGCGACATTGGGTTGCTGGGCAAGTTCCCCACGTGGTTTGCCCCGCCGGTCGGCAGCGAGGCGCTGTCCCAGCGCTTGCTGTGGCATCATGACTGGCTGATTCCCATCGGGCTTATGGTGTTCCTGACCGTGATCGGCAGCATCAAGAGTTACACCCTCTCCTATTTCTTCTTCCGGCTGACCTCGGACGTGGAGCGTTTACCGTTCCCGTTCGCCGCGATCGGCGCCCAGGGAAGCATGGCGCTCGCAGAGTCCGGCGAGCGCAAGACAACGTGGAAATGGCGCATTTTCTCGCTGGGCGCCATTCTCGGATTGGCCTTCGGCGTTATTCAAGTCGGCATTCCTTTGGTCACGGGTGCCATCTTTACGAAGCCCATCATGTTGCTCCCGATCCCGTGGTATGATTCGACGACGCTGACGGAGAACCTGCTGCCGGCGACGGCGACCGGGCTGGTTGTTGACCTGGGCATCATCATATCGGGGATGGTCGTTCCTTTCTGGGCCGTGATGGGGTCGGCGGCCGCTCTGTTGCTGACCTTGGTTATGAACCCGATGCTGTACCATTGGGGGGTGCTGACCCGATGGAAACCCGGCATGGACACCATTTCCACCACCTTCAGCAATTCCATCGATTTCTGGATGAGTTTCGGTCTGGGGGTCGCCGGAGGTATCGCCGTTATCGGCACCTACCAGGCGCTCCGGGACGTGTTTGTCAAAGCAAGAGAGATGCGACGCCGGAACACGTCGGAGGCCAACCGCGCGAGAGTCAGGGAAAACATCTGGGAGACGCCGCCGGGCCGGGGGGATTTCTCGATCCGCATTGCGCTGGCGCTTTACGCAAGTTGCGCGGTGATCGTGGTTTGGATCTGCCATCTGCTGGTGCCGCAGTTCCCGGTGACATTCCTTATCTTCTTCACGTTCATCTACACTCCTTTGATTTCCTATATCAACGCGCGGCTGATTGGTATCTGCGGCCATAGCGTGAACATTCCGTTCCTTAGCGAAGCCGCCTATATCCTCTCGGGATGCAAGGGCGTCGAGATATGGCTGGCGCCTATCCCGATCGACAACCTCGGCGGCGGGGCGCAGTCCTTCCGGACCAAGGAGCTGACGGGAACCAATTTCTGGTCCTATGCCAAGGCGACCTGCCTGATCGTTCCGCTGAGTTTCATCCTCAGCTTCATCTTCTGGGCCTTCATCTGGAAATCCGGGGCCATTCCTTCGGACCTGTTCCCTTACGCGCAGAAGATGTGGGAACTCAATGCTAAGAACACCGTGCTGCTGTATTCGGCCACTCTCGACACCGGCGGGGCCAAGCCGCTGTTTTTCGAGGCCCTGCATCCCATGGTCATAGCTGGTTCGTTTTCCTTTTCGATGATTACCTTCGTTATCATGTCGATCTTAAAGCTGCCGATCATGGCGATCTACGGTTTTGTGCAGGGTATTGGAGGCATGCCGCACGGCTTTGTGCCGCTCGTGATCGGCGCGCTCATCGGAAAGTTCTACTTCCAGAAGAAGATGGGACAGAAGCGGCTGCTGGAAATTATGCCGGTGCTCCTGGCCGGGTATGGAACGGGCGGCGGTCTGATCGCGCTGCTTGGCGTGGCGATCAACCTGATTGTCAGCGCCGTGTCGTCGGCACCGTTCTGATAGATTGGAAGGATGGAAGGATGGAAGGATGGGAGAGTCCGCTCCGTGACGTGAACCGTGGGTATCGAAAACTCACGGTCTGCCAGGATGCTATCGAGTACTATGTGCTGACGTACCGGACATTTCGTGCGTGGCCCTACGAACTCCGGCGCGTTGCGGGGAACCAGATCGCATCGGTCGACTCTATCCACCGCAACATCGCAGAGGGATATTGCCGCCGTTCAATCAAGGAGTATCTGCAATCGCTCAACATCGCGATCGGCTCTGCGGGTGAATCTGTATCCGGATTGCATGCTTACTGGAAAGTCGGACAGATGAGTAAAGAGGTCTTCAACGTGCAGGATGAACTGGCATACAAACTGGAGAACGGCTTGAAACGCTTGATCGAAAGTTTCCAGCGCAAACGCTATGAGGGCACTTGGGACGAAAGTTTTGTCGTTCGCGAGTCAAATGCCGCTTACGGCGAGGAGATTTCCCGTGAATAGCCCGTCCGTACCCGTCCAGAATTCTTCCAATCTTGCAGTCTTGCAGTCTTCCAGTCTTCCAGTCTTCCAATCTTCAATCGGAACGCAGTGCCGTCTTCCATTCAGCACTGCATTCCGCATCTCAGTTCAGGGCATTCGTATCCGGTTCGGGCGGTCGCTGGTGACGGTTTCCGGCGTGGTGCTGGGCATCGCCTTCCTGATGAGCAACCTGACGGGGCAGCTTATCAAGAACGCGGTTGCCGCCCATCGCGAGGTGCGGCAGCAGGCGAGCATGATGGCTGCCCTGGTGCGTTCCGAAATCGGCGAGGTCAAGGACAAGAAGCTGGCCGTTGCCGTGTTCGGTTCCCTGAGCCCGGCGGAAAAGGAACTACTCAACGGTCTGGTTGCCGCAAAACCTGCCTCGCTTCGGGGGCTTGGCCTCAAAATGGCCGGGGTGGCCCCCGCATCAGCAGGAACGCTCGGGGAAAACGCCGGACTGCTCCTGATTCTGGGCAATGCCGCTTCTGCGCCGGAGTCGCTGGCGAATCTGACACAGGGTATGGTTCACAAAGTGGTCCTCGACGCCGAAGCCTCGCGTACGTTTGCCGCCTCGGACGCGTCGGTGAGACGTGAACTCTTCTTCGGCTCCCAGCACGAACAGCAGAAGGCGCGGCTGGCGAAGGAGGCCAAGCAGGCGCGCGCCCGGACCATTTGGATCGTCGTCATCTCGCTGCTGGTAACCGTGATCGGAGTGTCCAACGCCTTGCTGATGTCGGTCACGGAGCGGTTTCGCGAGATTGGCACGATGAAATGCCTGGGTGCGCTTTCCAGTTTCATACGGATGCTTTTCCTGATCGAGAGTTCGCTGATCGGCGCCGCTGGTTCGATCCTCGGCGTTCTCGCAGGGGCGATTTTGCCCATCGTGGCCTACGGGTTCACCTACTCGTTCCCTGCAGTACTCGGCTCGATGCCCTACGTCACGCTGGCGATGGCCGCCTTCGGCTCAGCCGTCGTGGGCACGCTGCTGGCTATTGCGGCCGCGATCTATCCCGCAACCTTAGCCTCGCGCATGGTTCCGGCGTCCGCCCTGAGGAGTACGGTATGAGGATGGGATTGGAGGATTGGAAGGCAGGGAGAATGGAAGGCTGGAAGGTTGTGACGAACGGACGTCCGTTCGCTCGACATATCCCTGCTGCCGCAAAGAGGATCCTTTCATGAAAAGCCCGGACACACCACAAAGCACCTCCGCCCAGTCTTCCAGTCTTCCCCTCTTCCAATCTTCCACGCTTCCACCCCCCCGCGCTTCGGACTCTTCCCTCTTCGCGGCTGAGGGCACAGCCAACAAACACGGCTTCGTCATCCGCGCCGTGGATGTGAAGAAGGTCTTCAAAATGGGCGACTCGGAGACGCACGCCTTGCGCGGTGCAACACTCGACGTGAAGCGGGGCGAGTACCTGTCCATCATGGGGCCGTCCGGTTCTGGGAAGACCACGTTCTTCAACATGATCGGCGGCCTCGACAAACCCACCTCGGGCAAGGTCTATATGGATCAGGTGGATATCGCCCAACTCGATCCGTATGAACTGGCCTGGTTGCGCTGCCGCAAGGTCGGCTACGTGTTCCAGACCTTCAACCTGATCCAGGTCATGTCCTGCATCGAGAACGTCTCACTGCCTATGTCATTTGCCGGCATGGGCGATGAGGAGGCGCGCGAAAAGGCGCTCGGCATTCTCGAACTCGTTGGCCTGAAGGAGAGGGCGCTCCACAAACCGGCAGAGATGTCAGGCGGCCAGCAGCAGCGCGTGGCAATCGCCCGTGCACTGGCGAACTCGCCTGACATCATCCTCGCGGACGAGCCGACAGGGAATCTGGACCTCAAGACCGGCGAAGAGATCATCAATCTGTTCTCCCGACTGCGTACGGAACTGGGCGTGACCATCATAACGGCTACGCACGACCTGAAGATGCTGAAGGCATCGGACCGGATTGTCTGGATTGAGGATGGTCTGATCTCGCGGGTAACCACGGCGGATGCAATCGACATCCAGGTGCAGGAGATCCACTAGATGAAGTGGTTTCAGAAATCACAACCGGCCGGACCACGCATCGCCGACCCGTTTGCCGTCATCCCGATCCAGCCGGAAGATGTTGCGGTCCGGCGGGACAGCCACGGCAATATTCATCTGCGTCGCATGCCGCAGCTGGACGGCTTGCGGCGCCGCGTGGCCAACTGGCTCGGGTACGACTACAGCCGGAAGATCGAACTGGACGAACATGGCACGCTTTACTACGAGCTTGTCAATGGAACGCACACGTTGCGGACGATCGCGGACCGTATGGCATCGGCCTCGGGCCGCGACCGCAAGGCCGTCGAAGAAGGCGTTATCGTGTTCACAAAGAAACTGATGACCATGAACATGGTACTTCTGAAGGTGCCTAAATCGGCGCAATGGAACCAACCCGTATGAACAAGTCCACCGTCATAGCGCGCGCCGTGAATGTGACGCGCCGGTATAAACTCGGCGAGGAGATCGTCTGGGCGCTGAACGGCATTTCCATGGATATCTACGAGGGCGAGTACCTGTCCATCATGGGACCGTCCGGCTCAGGCAAATCCACGTTCTTCAACATGATCGGCGCGCTTGACGTGCCCACCAGCGGCACGATCGAGTTCATGGGCGCCGATCTCTTTGCCCTGCCCGAGGAAAAGCAGGCGTGGATTCGCTGTCACAAGATTGGATACGTTTTTCAGACATACAACCTGATCATGGTGATGACCGCCCTCGATAATGTCGCTTTGCCCATGATTCTGAGGGGCGCGTCCCTGGCGCAGGCCCATGACCGCGCGGCCGTGGTGCTCAAGATGGTAGGGCTCGGGCATCGGATGACCCACCTCCCCGGCCAATTGTCCGGCGGCCAACGTCAACGTGTCGCCATTGCGCGTTCCCTGGTCAATTCGCCCGCAGTGATTCTGGCAGACGAACCTACCGGCAACCTGGATACCAAGATCGGGGGGGAAATCATCGAGTTGCTCAAGCGGCTTCAGACGGAGCAGAAAGTGACCGTGATCACGGCCACGCATGACACCAAGATGCTCGACATCTCCGACCGCATCGCGTGGATTCGCGACGGCAAACTCGAACGCCTCGAGGAGCGGGCCAACGTCCGGATCAGCAAGGGCGGTATGACCGGCTGACGCCTCTCAGTACTGCGGAAGGACGGTATTGTTTCTCATGCGTTCATTGCATAAGCGTGTCCGATGGGGGTTGTTGGCAACCGGTTCGATTGCACAGGCGTTCGCGCGGGCCGTGAAGATATCACAGACCGGCGAACTTGCCGCCGTTGGGTCCCGAACACTCGAAAAAGCCACTCAATTCGGCGCGGAGTTCGGCATCTCCAGGCAGCACGGATCGTATGAAGCTCTCCTGGCCGATCCGCAGGTCGACGCGGTATACATCTCCACACCACACCCGCAGCATCTGGAATGGACCCTGAAGGCAGCGCAGGCGGGTAAGCATATTCTCGTCGAGAAGCCGATAGGGGTGAACCGGCACGAGGCCCGTGCCATGATCGAGGCGGCCCGTGCTCACAAGGTCTTTCTGATGGAAGCCTACATGTACCGTTGCCATCCCCAGACAGCGAAACTTGTCGAGCTGATCCGTAACCGTGCGATTGGAAAGGTCTGCGTGATCTCAGCCACTTTCTCATTCCAAACAGGCTTCGACGCTGCATCCCGCATCTGGTCCAACGAACTCGCCGGCGGCGGTATCCTGGACGTCGGCGGCTACACCGTTTCCATATCCCGCCTCATCGCGGGTGCCGCAGTGGACCTTCCTTTTGCCGATCCTGTCGCCGTCACCGGTACCGGCTCCCTCCATCCGGAAACGGGCGTGGACACCTGGGCCATCGGCTCGCTAGCATTCTCCGGCGGCATCGTCGCCTCTATTGCCACCGGCGTGGGAGTGAGGCAGGAAAACGTGGTGCGCATATACGGAACCGAGGGAAACATCCTGCTGCCGGACCCCTACGTGGCTGGCCGCTCCGGCGCGGTGCCCGGCCGGCTGCTCGTTAGCCGTTACGGCGAACCAGCCCGCGAGGTTGCCATCAACTCGTCGGTCACCAGTTTTTCGCATCAGACAGACGTCTGTGGAAGAGCAATACTCGCGGGACACCTTGAGGCGGAGGCGCCTTCAATGTCGTGGGCCGACACGCTGGGGAACATCTGCGTCCAAGACGCGTGGCGCGCGGCCATCGGCCTGACCTACAGGGCTGAAGCCTATGAATGAAGGGCCTCTCCTCACTCCCCGATCCGGCGCCATCCGGTTCCTCGCGGCCATGGCCATGCTCAACCTGCCCGTGGCGCTTGTAGCCTCCGCCCGTCTTCTTGAGGCGGTCCCCGCGGGGACAACGGCGGTTGGATGGTTCGCGACCTTTTTGGCTTGGGTTTCCACGCTGGCGACTTTTCTGCTGATTGCGCTTGTCCTGATTCTCGCGCCGGTGGTCCTGTGGCCCAGACGCCGGTTTGCAGTCGCGCTCGCGGTGCCCGTCTTTGTCGCGTTGCAGTTTGCCCTGTTTGCCGACGCCATCATCTTCGGGCTCTTCCGCTGCCACTACAACCAAATGGTGTGGGACGCCCTCACGTCGCCGGCGGCGGCCGACAGCATCTCTGTCGGCACCGGCACAATCGTGTCCACGACACTGGCGATCGTTCTCATCATCCTCGCGGTAGGCTTCTCCGCCTGGATCGCCCTCAGGCCGCGGGTGCAGCGCTTCCTGCGCCCGCGCTGGCTTGCCGTTGCCTTAGCGCTGGTCTTGATGCTCATTCTCGCCGACAAAGGCGTCTTCGTCTGGGGCGATCTGAACGGTCGCGTCGAGATCAGTCGCGTCAGCCGGATCTTCCCGTTCTACCAGCGTGTTTCCATGCGACGGTTCATGGTTAAACACGGGTGGATCGCCACGGACGACCTCGGCAAGGTATCGCGCAGCCGCGACACCCTGATGCGGTATCCCTGCGCACCGGTGCCGCTCCCCGCCGATCCCCGGCGCCTCAACGTGCTCATCCTGATCGTAGAAGGCGGCCGCTCCGACATGGTGACCCCGGATGTGATGCCGAATCTTCACGCGTTCGCGGCCACACACACCTGGTGCCGCAACCACTACAGCGGCGGGAACGCGACACGGTTCGGGGTGTTCTCTCTTCTCTATGGCATGCATGCGACGTACTGGCAGAGCGTCCTGGCCGAACGCCAGGGCCCATTCCTTGTCACCGCGCTTCGCGACCTGGGCTATCGCATCGCCATCCAGTCGTGCACGGATCTCAGTTTCCCGGAATTCCGGCACACCGCGTTCGTGGACGTTCAAAACACCATCACGGACCGCTGGGGCAAGATCCCGCGGTTCGAACGCGATCGGGCGATGAGCGACAACCTGATCCGATTCATGACGGATGCCACCAACGAACCGTTCTTTGCCGTCGGGTTCTATGATGCGCCTCACGCAATCTACCGCTACCCCCCGGACCATGAAGTCTTCACGCCAGTTGCCACCGAGCAGGAGATTGACTATCTGCACATTTCCGGCGCAAGCGACGCGTCGTCGCTTCGCCCGTTGTTCAACCGTTACCGCAACAGTCTGCACTACGTGGACGAACAGGTGGGCCGCATTGTCCGCGCCCTGGAGGAACAAGGACTCATGGACCGCACGCTTGTGGTGATCACCGGGGACCATGGCCAGGAATTCGGCGAGCTCGGGTTCTATGGCCATAACAGCACCTTCAGCCGTTTCCAGGTGCAGGTTGGCACCGCGCTCCACGTTCCAGGATTAGCGCCCGGCCCCATCGATCGTATGACCAGTCACGTTGACATCGTGCCGACCCTCCTGACGGCCCTGGGATTCACGGCGCCGACCAGCCACTACAGCCATGGGGTGCCGCTGACCGCCGCCACCGACCGGGATTACGTTGTGGCCGTCAGTTGGGATAGTCTGGCCTTGATTGACCGCGAGGCCCTTCTTGTGCGGGGATTCGAAGGGTACAACCTCACCCGCGAGTTGTTGGATCGCGACTACAACCCCCTGCCGACTTCGGGCGACGCCTGGGAATCCCGCAAAGCCCGGTTTGTGTCGGTCATGAGCGAACTCAGACGCTTCAGCCAATAGAAAGGAAAGAGACACCATGACAAATCGAGAGAACCTTCTCGGCCTGTACAAACGGCAGGGATACCGGCACGCGCCGGTTTCCTTCGGCCTTTGTCCCTCGCTTTGGGAGACCTACCGGCGTATCGCCGGCGATACGCCGATGGAGGCGTACTTCAACTACCCGGAAGGGTTCTGCCTCGGCTGGGTTCCCTGGCCGGAGTTCAAGCAGCGCGACTCCATCGATTGGACACGCTACTTCGACACACCGTTGAAGCCCGGAACCACGTTCAACGTGTATGGCGTGGCGAATGAACCGGGCAGCGAGGCCGCCAAGCACATGACCTACATGCGGCACCCGCTCGGGAGAGCCACCTCGCTCGAAGA
>CAZWPN010000022.1:0-22042 GCA_964635275.1 uncultured Victivallales bacterium
TACCAGACATGCGGACCGCCTACAAGAACAAAACCGATCAGAAATGCCGTTTGAAATGCCGTTGCGCACTTTCCGACTGTTCTGATGGTGAAGAGCGTGAAGAAGGCCAACGGTTCTGTTAATAACGGACTAGCTCTCAGTTGCTTGCACTGGGCGTTCCCAATACCCAATGAAGGTCTGCGGGATCGGATTTGGGAGAAACAACATAACGGACCCACCGCGCAGGAATGTGGAGTCTGCCGGTAGCCGTTCCACCGACGCACGGGCGGCCGATTTCAGAGTGGCAGTGCTGACAGAAACTGCAAGAGTGCCGCCGTATCGCAGACAAGGTCGAGGTCATCAGGAAGCAGGCAGCAGCCGTCATCGAGACTGGCCTACAAGGGTGTGGCGGACGGCGATCCCGTTCTCAAGCGTAACACGTATGCGCCCTACGAAGTTTTGTGCGCAAGCCTACAGTTCAAGCGCTGACCGGACTGCCGCTGAGGGGTCAGAAATCCCGGCTGTTAAGGGATCGGATGCCGAAGTGCAGCGGCAGAACAGTAGTGACGACGGTCAGGCCTGTGACAAACACGCTCGCAATCAGCAGGGCGAACCGGAAATCGGATCCGGACAAGATGCCGGTGGCATTGAGGTGAAAGCACAGGGCGAATGGCAGGATGGCAGAGAGCATGAAGGCCAGGCTCAGAACCAGGTTGAGCGTGCCGCCAAAGCCGGAGACGATGGCGGAAGGATTGGTCTGCCTGAGATCAAGGAAGACAGCGCCGAGGCCTATGGACAGCCCGCTGACCGCGATACCGATGGCGGCCGCAACGGAAGATGCCGACCACAGGACTCCCGTTGGCATGCTCAGGCGTGTGGCGGCGATGACGATCAGGATCACTCCTACGACGGCAAGACAGGTGGCCGCAACCGCGAACTTGGCCAGGAGCAGACGTCGCATGGATGTCGGTGAAAGCCCAAGTATCCAGAACGAGTGGCCCTCCAGGCTGAGTTGGGGGTAGAGGAATCGCGATCCCATAGAACACATCACCGCAGCCACGCTGAAGACGTTGACGAACGCTATCAGGCTTTGCCACTCGTTGGGGAGAAACCGGTAGTGTTGGGGGTCAAGGTTGGCGAAGAACAAGCCGAGCAGGCCGAAGAAGATGACCGCCTGAGACCACTGGACCGGATCGCGGAGGAACATCCTGACGTCCTTCAATACCATGGCCCGGATGTCGGCGGGCAGGAATCCTAGGAGTGGGCCGAGGCCCGGAAGGAGCACGGCCTTCCTGTTTTCCGATGCCCGGCTGAAGCCGGTCTTCAACCAGGCTTCGAAGAAGAGAGCGGATCCGATCCATTCGACGAGAAACCCGACGGCCAGCGCCGACGAGGCCAGCATCGCCCAGAGCAGGAAACCGCGGCCGAAGTTCCCTGCGGCAACGGATTGGATGCCCTCGGAGAGCCACCAACTGGGCAGCAGCGCGTTGCCGGCCAGGCGCAGGCCGGGCACAAGTTGCGAGATCGTGAACTGGTCGGCCCGCGCCACGGCGTGGACGGCTGGCGTGATCGCGAACCAGACCAGCATACAGGCGCCCGCGGCGGTAACGGTCGGCCACACGAAGCGGTTCCCGGCAAGCCACCGGGCGCCAATGAGGACAGCGAGTGCGCCCAGGCCACAACTCAAGAACAGGAACGGAATGGAAAAGAGCAATGTCCACAGGACAAAGGCGGGGGTGATCTTCTCAAAGAATGCATATGCAGCCATGAAGGGGATTACCACGGCAAAGAAGGCCCATGACGCCAGGACTGTTGACTCCAGGTACTTGTAGGTGACGATGTGCGACAGCGTGAACGGCCGCGTCAGCAGGAAGGGGATCTCCGGCGAGCGAAAGAACGTGGAGTAGGATGTGACCAGGCTCGACAGAATCAGCATCAGCCAGAGGCCCATGAAGAAGAGGGAGAAAAGCCGACCCAGGATAAAGCCGCCGACCCCCGACAGAGAGTTCAGGAATCGGAATCCGTCGTAGAACAAGGCACACAGGAGCATTTCGAAAATAACGGCGGAGGCGGCAATGACAATCCGCTTCAGCTGTGATTGTGACTGCAAAATCCGGCGGGAGTTTGTCCACTCGCGCCTACATCGCAGCCAGAGCGCGCTAGCGGGGCCCATTCGTGTTCTCCGGGTTGCCGGTCAGGCTGAGGAACGCCTCCTCCAATGTTTCCGCGCCGAAGCGAGTGCGCAGTTCGTCCAGCGTGCCGAGGGCCGCCAGGCGGCCGTCCATGATGATGCCGATACGGTCGGCAATGTCCTCAGCCAGCGCCAGGATGTGGGTGGTGAGGAAGATAGTCATTCCGGCCCTCGCCCGTCCTATAAGAAGGTCTTTTATCAGGCGGATGGTGTGCGGGTCCAACCCGATCAGGGGTTCGTCAATAAAGAGCACCCTCGGGTTGTGGAGGAGGGTGGCCGTGTAGATGAGACGTTGCCGGTACCCGTGCGAGAGATCCCGGATCAGCGCTGAGCGGTACTCGTTCATGCCGAAGACGTGAAGGAGTCGCTCGCCTTCATCCCGCAGCACGGCCGGGGGGATTCCGTACAATGACGCGGTGAATTCCAGAAACTCGACCGGGGTCAGCCGGTCGTAAAGGTAAGGCATGTCAGGGATATAGCCGACGACGCGCTTGATCTCGACGGAATGCGTATGGATGTCCATATCGGCGATCCGAGCCCGTCCTGCGGTCGGTTTGACGAGTCCCGTCAGAATCTTTATCGTCGTTGTTTTGCCGGCGCCGTTCGGGCCCAGAAAGCAGAATAGTTCGCCTGCCGGGACGCTCAGGGTCAGATCGCGAACCGCCGTTGTGCTGCCGTACGTCTTGACCAGACCTTCCATTTCAATCATGGTGTTTCCTCATCAACATTCACGGTTGGCCCTGCGTACGGGCCTTCTTGAAGCACGCGAATGCGCAGTTTGCCGATGGCTTTCATTATGCGCATTTGGCTCGATAACTCGCCTTCTGCCAGGGCGAGATGGGTGGCGTCAACGGTTTCCTGTCCCCACGTGGGGTCCATCTCGACCCAGCCGCCGACGAAAACGGCGGGCCAGGCATGGTAGTAGAATGCGCCCTGATGGTAGGCGACACCCACCATGGTCTTTGCCGGCAGTCCTGCCGCCCGCGCCAGCGCGACAAAGAGGGCGGTGTGTTCGTTGCAGTCGCCCTTCATTGTTTTGAGGACATCGAGGGCCGAGGGGAGGCTGAGCGTGGTTTCTTTCGCAACGTTCTTGTAGACCCATTGGTGAATTGCAATGGCCTTTGCCTCGCTTGTGCCGGCATCCTTAATGATGCGCGAAACTGCTGCGCGGATGTCAGGGTGATCCGACTGAATGGTTGGCGTTGCCTGACTGTAAGTACTCAGGACTTGGCCTTCCTGGAGCGTTGCCGCGACAGACGGGAACGAAGAAGGCTTCAAAGTCAGTTCAAACTCATCGGCTCCCGTCTTTCGCATGGACTGGCGGTTTGATGTCAGTTCCTCCTCTGCAAAGGGAACGCCCGTGAGTTGGAGGACTAGCTTGGTGGCCTCGCGTGGCGCTCGAATACCCCCCTCACAGCGCACTGCCATGCCGGCCAGCAGATCGCCGGCTGCGCCGGCTGCCCTGAGCGCTTGAGCCGCCTCATCAGGAGTGCACTTTTCAAGTGTCCATCCGAAGGAAGTTTCCTGCCGGAGCACCTCACCCCTGGCGTCCATCCATGAAAGAATGTTCGCGCCCTGGTAGTCGGATGAGAGGAGAAGGCACTCATTGGTGACCGCGCCGACTGTAATGGTCTCGCGCTTTACAGCTTTCACTACCATGGTTGCGAAGGAAAGGGTGGTCGGATCCATGACTTTTATGCTGACTTGTTGGCCCGGCCGCAGTCGCGACAGGGCCATCTCGGTCATGGGTGAGTGGAGGATGACGTCATCAGGGATTTCGATGTCAATGTGCTGACGGCTGGAGCCGGTTACCATGTCGCAGCGGAACATGTTGCCGCGCTTCCGCTTGCCATCGAGCCGCATCACGTACTGTCGAGAGGAGAACGAGAAATTGAATTCCTCCAGCTTTTGCGCCACGTTCAGGCACACGGTGAGGTCGACGCCCAGATCGTGCAGTTCGCCGAGGATCTTTACTTTCAGTCGCACGCGGCTGGTGATCTGGTAATAGCGCAGGGGATCGGCCTCATCGGTATCCATGGTGGTGTAGCTGTATCCGATTGGGGCGTCGTTCAACAGCAGCTTAAGCCAGGAATCAACAACGAGCATGTCCTTTCCGACCAGCTTGGTGTAGCCGTCAATGCTTTGGGTAAAGAGTTCGGGGTATGCTTCGTAGCGGATCAGCCATCCGAACAGACCGATCCAAAGCACGAAAGCGCCAGTGCGCAGCCACGCCTTGCGCCGGTGTAATGAAGCAGTCGGTGTCATAAGCTGCCATGATACCAGATGGCGCTGTGCGGCGAAAGCGCTAAGAGGGCGGGAATCGTTCGCGCTGCTTGTGCGCGAGTTCGGGATGTGGTAGATAGTCGCTCCAGCGATGATTCGGCGAAAGACAGCGTTTGTATTGGGCCTCTCGCTGGCAACCCTGCTGCTGGTGTTGCTGGTGTGGCCTCTTTGGGCCGTGGTGCGAGGCGGGGTCTGGGTTGATGGTCACCTCACAGGCGAGTATCTTGCGGGTGTTCTGGCAAACCCGATATTTGCAGAAGGACTGCTCAACAGTCTGAAGATTGCAGTCGGGACGACGGTTTTAGCCGTAATCCTGGCGCTGCCCCTGGCGTGGATCGGCAATCGGTATGAGTTCGCAGGCAAGCGCGCCTTAACGGCGCTGGTTCTGGTCCCGATGATCCTCCCTCCGTTTGTGGGTGCCATCGGTATCCAGCAGATTCTGGGTCAATACGGATCGCTGAATGCCTTGTTGGGTTGCGGTGCGGTTGACTGGCTCGGGCGGGGGCGCTATGTCGGCGTGATCGTTCTTCAGGCGCTGAGCCTGTACCCGATTCTGTATCTCAACCTGGCCGCGGCTCTTGCCAATGTGGATCCCGCGATGGAGGAAGCCGCTGCTAATCTAGGCAGTCGTCCGTGGACGACGTTCCGGCGCATCACCCTTCCCTTGGCGGCGCCGGGTTTCTTTGCAGGCGGCACGCTGGTCTTTATATGGAGTTTCACCGAGTTGGGCACGCCGCTCATGCTGAACTACACACGCTGTGCTCCGGTCCAGGTCTACGATGCGCTCAAGGAAATCGGCTCGAATCCATTTCCATACGCGCTGGTGCTTGTCATGCTTGTCGTCAGTGTGACGCTATACGCGCTGATGCGCTGTACGTTTGGGGGGCGCGCGTATGCCATGCAAAGCCGTGCGACCGTTTCAGCCGCCGTTAGGCGTTGTCGTGGTTGGGGGGCGGCGCTGGCGGCATTGCCTTTCGCACTCGTGATTGGGCTGGCGCTTCTACCGCATGCGGCGGTTGTTCTGACAAGTCTCAGCGATGCCGGCGGATGGTACCGGACTGTCTTGCCGCAGACCTGGACGGCGGGACACTACGTGGAGGCGTTGGGCCACGAGATGACAGTGAGCAGCATCCGCAACAGTCTGGGCTTCTCTGCGTTGGCGGTGATGGTGAATATGGTGCTTGGCATTTCTCTGGCTTGGGTCATTGTGCGGTCTGATTTGAAATGGCGTGGCGCGCTGGATGCCTTGGCAATGCTGCCATTGGCCGTGCCGGGTCTGGTGATGGCGTTCGGATATCTGGCCATCAGCAGTCAGTTGAGCAATATAGCCGGTTGGCGAGAGAATGCGGCATGGATGTCCCTGGTGGATATCCGAACCAATCCAACGCTCTTTCTGGTGATTGCCTACGCGGTCCGGAGGTTGCCCTATGTAGTGAGAGCGGCGTCGGCCGGGTTGCAGCAAACGTCGGTGGTTTTCGAGGAGGCGGCGGCCAATATGGGCGCGCCGCCTCTGGCCGTGCTGAGGCGGGTTACCCTTCCGTTGATTGCGGCCAACCTGGTTGCCGGCGGACTGCTCGCCTTTGCCTTCTGCATGCTGGAAGTGTCGGACAGCCTTATGCTGGCGCAGCGGGCCGAGTACTATCCAATCACGAAGACGATCTACGAGTTGTTCCAACTGATAGGCTCCGGCAAGTTCGTTGCCGCGGCCCTTGGGGTGTGGGCGATGGCCTTCCTGTCGGTGGCGATTGCGGGGTGCAACGTCATCCTGGGGCGGAAACTGGGCGCGCTATTCCGTGCATGATTGGGCGAACCGTGCGCCAAGGCTCTTCAGCGACGCGTAGGTATGCAGTGGCAGGACCTTGCTCCCGCCCCTGCATGACTGACGGGTGACCTTAGTTCTTGTTTCCATTGGCGGTGCAAAACGTGTATACTAAGGATGTGTTTGGGATGGAGAGGGGGGATTCATGGCAACAGAACCGGATGCGCTGCCGCAGGACTGGGACTTGGATGATTGGAAACGCTCTCTGACCATCAGCGTTGGACAGGCCTATGCGTGCCGGACATGCGGCAACGTGGTAATGGTCACACGTGGTGGAGTTGGTGTCATGGAACTTGTGTGCTGCGGTTCTCCCATGGAAAAGCTTCAGACGCAATCCAATGGTGGCGTGCGGTGAAGCGGAATTCCGAGCGTGGGCGAACGTATCACTGTCCGGTCTGCGGCGCGGAGCTGACCGTACTGGTGTCGCGCCACGGTGCCTTTGATCCAGTCTGCTGCAATGTTCAGATGGTGGCCATAGTGCGTCGGCCACTGTTCTATACCTGCCCGCTTTGCGGTTCGCAGGTGATGGCTTTTCAGCGCAAGGGCACGCGCTTTGCAGCGCGCTGCTGCAACGTTGACATGCGATTGCTTGGGGCCTGAGCGGGTCAGGCCGTGTGGCACGGCGAGGAGAATGGCTCCGGCGAAGGCGTAGGTATAATCGCAGGTTTGATATTCCAGATGTCCTCCGCATACTCGCGGATGGCCCGGTCGCTGGAGAACTTGCCCATTCCGCACACGTTCAGCAGGGCCTTTTTAGACCACTCCGCCGGCGTCCTGTAGAGCGCTTCCACCTGCTGATGTGTCTTGGCATACTCGTGGAAATCCGCCAGATGGAAGTAGTAATCGCCGTTTGCCGTGAGGTTGCGGAAGATGTCCTTGAACAGGTCCGGCTGCTCGGGGATGAACATGTTGTCGCGCAGCGTGTTCAGAACGCGTGCGATCACGGGGTCGGTTTCGTACATCTCAGTCGGATTGTACAGTCCTGCGGCTCGTATTGACTCCACTTTTTCCGCCGTGAGGCCGAAGATAAAGACGTTCTCCCTGCCCACTTCTTCCGCGATTTCGATGTTGGCGCCGTCCCAGGTTCCAACGGTTAGCGCACCGTTGAGTGCCAGCTTCATGTTGCCGGTGCCGGATGCCTCGGTGCCGGCGGTTGAAATCTGCTCTGACACATCTGCGGCAGGCACAATAACTTCGGCCAGCGATACGCAGTAGTCGGGCAGAAAAACAACCTTGATCCGGTCCTCGACGTCCGGATCGCCGTTGATCTGGTCAGCTACGGTGTTGATCAGCTTGATGATCAGCTTGGCCATGTAGTAACTGGGTGCCGCCTTTGCGCCGAAAAGGAATGTTCGCGGAACCATGTCTATCCCGGGGTTATCCTTGACGCGTTGGTAAAGATGGATGATATGGAGCACGTTAAGCAACTGCCGTTTGTACTCGTGCAGCCGCTTGATTTGTACGTCAAAGATGGAGTCCGGGTTGAGCGTGATATTCATCCGCTGCCTCACCAACTCGGCCAGATTCTCCTTGTTGCGACGCTTGATCGCCGTGAAATCCCGGAGAAAATCAGCGTCGTCCACCCGTGCACGAAGTTTGGACAGCTCGTCGAGATGACGCACCCAGCGATCGCCAATGGCGCTTGTGATGAGTGAGGCCAGGCCGGGATTGCATTCCAATAGCCACAGCCGCTGCGTGATGCCGTTGGTCTTGTTGTTGAAGCGCTCCGGCCACAGCCGGGCGAATTCCGGAACCAGGCGTGTCTTCACCAGTTCCGAGTGAATCCGTGACACCCCGTTTACCGAATGGCTGCCGACGATGGCCAGGTTTGCCATGCACACGTTCTTGACCGGACCTTCCTCGATCAGCGACACGCGTTCGACCATGGCGTTGTCATCCGGGAATTGCAGATGCACCTGCTGAAGGAAACGGTGGTTGATCTCGCAGATTATTTGCATGTGCCGTGGCAGGAGGCGCTGAAGCATCGGCTCGGGCCATCTTTCGAGGGCCTCCGGAAGGAGGGTGTGGTTGGTGAACCCGAAGGTGCGTACTGTGATGTCCCACGCCTTGTGCCATGGCATCTGGATCTCGTCCACGAAGTACCTCATCAGCTCGACAATCGCCAGAGCAGGGTGGGTGTCGTTGAGCTGGATTGCATTCTTATCGGCGAAGCTGTCCCACGATGAATGGTTCTTCCGGTAGCGGCGGATCAGGTCGTGAACCGAGCAGCGCGAGAGGAAGTATTCCTGGCGCAGACGGAGTTCCTTTCCGGCCGACGTGTTGTCTGAGGGATAGAGGACTTTGCTGATGTTCTCCGCCCAGTTCTTCTCTTCGACCGACTTTACATAATCGCCTGTGTTGAACACATCCAGCCGGAACGACTGGGTGGCGCGTGAACTCCAGAGGCGCAGAAAGTTGACCGTGTTGGTGTTGTGGCCGATGATCGGAATGTCGTGAGGCACGCCCTCGAAGAGCTGCCAGTCAACCCAGGTTGGGCGCACGGGGCCTGATCCAGTGCGCGTCGATATGACGCGTCCGTACACCATGACAGGCACCGTGTACTCGGGGCGAACCATCTCCCATGGAAGCCCGTACTTCAGCCAGTCATCGGGAATCTCGAACTGCCAGCCGTCGCGGATCTCCTGCTTGAACATGCCGTGTTCGTACCGTATGCCGTACCCGTAGCCTGGATACTCATGCGTGGCGAGCGAATCGAGGTAACATGCGGCAAGACGGCCGAGACCGCCATTGCCCAGCCCGGCGTCGGTCTCGATGGATCGCAGGTGCTCAACAGTGGTTCCCGCTGTCTGGGCTGCTTTCCGGGCCTGCTCAAGCAAGCCGAGGGCCAGCATGTTCTGCGTAAGGATTCTGCCGATCAGGTACTCCATTGACAGGTAGTAGACGCGTTTGACGTCCTGGCTGAGGTAGGCGCCTTGCGTCGTTATCATCTTGTCCATTGCAAAGTCGCGGACGGTCTGGCATAGACTGATGAGCTTGTCGTAGTCCGTGGCCGTGTTCAGAGACTTGCAGCGGAAGTACTTGAGATGGAAGAGGAGGCGGTTTGTCATGTCGCCGGATGAAACGCCGGAATTCAGTCGCACGGTTTCACTAGTCTTCTTGGTCATGTTGTGGTCCTTGTGCTTGCATCAATTTGCACGCGCCAAAGGCGCCAATGCGAAAACCGCAAGAAAATAGCAACCTTTCACTGGAAAAGCGAACAGCAAATGGAGGCTAATGCGGCCTCGGTTCTCATGGGGTCAAGTCTGTCTTCACTAAGCTGGTGGTTGCGCTTCGTCGAGCGCGACAATGACGCGCACGGCGTCAGGGGAAGCCGGACGCCCGTCCTGCTCAGGCACCCCCGTCCTGAACATCGGCAGGTACCGGTAGAACACCTCGAGCATCAACGTGCACAGGCAGGTGTCCATCACGCGGCCGTCATGGTGCTCGGAAGGCGACGGGCTGTCCCAGTAGCCGACGGGTGCGGTTGCCGCGCTGTCTTGTGCCTTCCCATTCTCGATTATCTGGCTCCTGCACAGTTCGCGCGTGAACTGCTTCTGCCATGACAGCCAGCCCGGACCGCCGTTGATGAACTTGGCCTGGGTCATATAGTACCAGTAGTAGATCGGGCTTGTTCCCCGGGGGGCGTTCCATTGAAACGTCCATTTTTCCAGTGCAAGCAGGCCGGCGCGGGCCTCCGGATCGCCTGCGGCGCCTATCAGTTGGAGAGACAGGACGCCGACACCGGTCAGCCCGTTGTCGGGGGTGCCGGGAGATGTGTAGCCGAAGCCACCGTAGCCGTCGCGAAGCCCGAAGTTCTTCTTCACGCCGTTGGCGGCTCTGCGGAGAGCGCTGTTGAGTACCGCGGCTTCGCCTCCGACCTTGGCGATGCGTGCCGCCTTCAGTGCCTGAATGCACCAGCCGGTGTAGGATAGGTCATCACGATCGGACTGTCGGCAGTTGTAGTCCCACCCGCCGCTGGGATGCTGACCGGCTATGATCGGCGCGATTGCCCTTTCTGCTGCGTACCGGATCGCCGGGTTCCTGATCACGCTGAAGGCTTCGCAGAGCGCATAGGCCGCGATAGGCTGGGAGTAGTCGTGGCCGTCTCGGCCGCGGAAATGCCCGTCAGCTTCCTGGTTGTCGAGCAGCCACTGGACTCCCTGCTGCAGGGTTGGGCCGAATTCCTCGTACTCAGGCAGTTCGCCATGTCCCAGGAAGCAGAGCAGCGCCAGACCGGTCATGGCGGGCTTTGTCTTTTCCCAGGAGCCGTCCGGAAGCTGGACCCGCTTCAGCCAGCGCAGCGAACGAAGGATGGCGTCCTCTTCCGGTGTGTCCGCCCGGTCATTCACCGCCCGGCGGCGTTCGCCGTCGCCGTCGCCGCCACCCGAGATCAGGCCCTTGAACTTCAGGGGCGACTTAACCGGCGCCACGGCATTCGGGTTGATGGTGAGCGGCGCCTTGGCGACAGGCCCCAGCAGGTCTCTATCCATGTCCTGTCCTGGCATTGAAGTGTCTGGAGTGAGCGGGGTAGTAGCAGGGATCAGGGGCGGGGTTACAGGAATGATGGGGTCCAGTATGGGCGGCTTTTCCAGCACAGGCGTTATGGTGATCACGACGCCATCGCTGGCCATTCCGGGCCTGAATGCCGGCATCCAGAGTACTGTCAGGACGGCCAGGCACGGGGCTGCAAGAGCCGCGCCCCACGCGGAGAGACGCAGAAGCTGCAGCCTGGCAAACTTGTGGTCGCCAGTGTCTTTCGGCTGCCGCAGCCCGTGCCTGATCCGCCGCCAGTACTCAATCAAAGAAACGGTTTCAAACAGGAGCCTGAACCGCTCAGGGAATGATGCGTTCAGAACCAAAGTCGCGTTGTTCATGGCTGTTCCTCCCTGATTGCCACGCCGCGCTTGCGTCTCTCCTGACCATTATACGCTACCCCTCCAGCGGTCATTAGACGCGCCTGGTGAGGAAGAACCGCAAGTAGAAAACGGCTCTCGGTGTCGTCTGACTCTTCCATGGTAAAGAACTGGTATTTCTAGAGATGTGGGGGATAGACCACCCAGCCGGCAAATGGCGCGGTAATAGTGTGAATAGCTGCGAATCGCTGGTCATGGTTGACCCTGCACTGAGCCGCTGATAGTATCCCGACAGCGTAACGGAGGCTTGTGGCCTTCTCCTGAATATCGGAGGCTTTCTCATGGCTCGCTATTTTCTCGGGTTGGATTCCAGTACACAGGGATTGAAGGCGGCGCTGATTGACGAGCGATGCGCAGTTCAGTCTGAACTTGTCGTTAATTTCGACAGTGACCTGCCCATGTTCAAGACTGAGGGAGGGGTGCATCGCCACACTGATGGGCTGACGGTTACTTCGCCGGCGATCATGTGGGTGGCGGCTTTGGACCTGCTGGCGGAGAGAATGCAGGCGGCGGGCTGGCCCCTGGGCAATGTCGCGGCGGTTTCCGGTTCCGGTCAGCAGCACGGCAGCGTCTGGCTGAAGCACGGTGCGGTGGGGCTCTTGCGCTCGCTGAACCCCGCTGCGCGGCTTGCGGATCAGCTTCAGGAAATGTTCTCACTTGGCGATTCGCCGATCTGGATGGATTCCAGCACGCGGCGGGAGTGTGAGTCGCTCGAGAGCGTTTTGGGTGGACCCCAGGCCGTTGCGGATCTGACGGGGTCCAGGGCTTATGAGCGTTTCACGGGCAACCAGATTGCGAAGATATGGCGGACGCGTCCCGATGTTTACGATGGAACGGAGCGTGTTGCGCTGGTCAGTTCATTTGTTGCCTCGCTGCTTGTGGGCGATTATGCGCCGATTGATGCGAGCGACGGGTCCGGCATGAACCTGATGGACATCCGGGGGAAGGCATGGGCCGATCGTGCGATGCAGGCCACTGCACCGGCACTTCATAAACGGTTGGGTGTCATTGTGCCTTCTCACACCGACATTGGCCCTATTCACGCTTACTATGTGCATCGGTACGGCTTCCCGGCAGGTTGTAGAGTGGTGGCATTCTCAGGCGACAACCCGTGCAGTCTGGCGGGTCTTCGGCTGCAGAAGGCGGGCGATGTAGCCATCAGCCTTGGAACCAGCGACACAGTGTTTGGTTCGCTGGCACAGCCTGTGCCATCTGCGAGTGAGGGACACATTTTCGTCAATCCGGTTGATCCAGCCGGATACATGGCGCTTGTCTGTTACAAGAACGGATCGCTGACCCGCGAGCATGTGCGAGATGAGGTTGCCGGCGGCTCATGGGATGCGTTCAACCGGATGCTGGCTGCCACCACGCCGGGAAACAGCGGGCGCATCGGGTTCTTTATCCGGGCGCCAGAGATCACGCCACCGATCCTCAAGACCGGTACGGTGCGGTTCGATCGCGACGGATTGCCGGTGGACCGGTTTGACGGCGCGGCGGACGTTCGCGCCGTCGTTGAATCACAGTTCCTTTCGATGCGTATTCACGGGGCCAACATCGGTTTGAAACCTTCAAGCATTCTGGTGACAGGTGGTGCGTCTGCCAACGCGGCCATCGTTCAGATGATTGCGGACGTTTTTGGTGTAGCGGTTATGACTGGCGAACAGCCCAACTCTGCCTCGGTAGGCGCCGCTTACCGTGCGCTGCACGGATGGAAGTGCAGGGAGGCAAATCAGTGGGTTTCCTTCGCGGAAGTCATGGCTGGTGCGCCACCGTTCAGGACGGCGGCGAGGCCCGACGCTCAAGCGCACAAGATATATACGGGGATGCTGCCGGTCTTCAAGAATCGGGAGGTTGCGGCCATTGCACGGATATTGGGGTAGTGGGCAAAACAACGGAGAACAGACATGGAAATGGTGTGTTTCAATGGGTGGCGGAATACGGTTCGCCTGAGCAACAAGGAAATCGAATTGCTGATTACGGCGGACGTAGGGCCGCGCGTCGTGCGGTTCGGGTTTATTCGCGGCAAGAACTTGTTTGCGGAGATTCAGGGGCAGCAGGGCGGCACCGGCGAGCGGGAGTGGATGATACGCGGCGGGCATAGGCTCTGGATTGCGCCGGAGAAGAAGCCGGATACGTATGAGTTGGACAATGTCCCGGTGGAGCACAAGTTTTCCAAGGCGGGCGTTAAGTTTCAACAGGAACCCGGCCCGGTAACCAATGTGGCCAAGACCTTGACGGTGTCGGTGCCGGATCGGCAGAACCGGACAACGGTAGAGCACACGCTGACGAACCGCAGCCGGAAGAATGTTACTTTGTCGCCTTGGGCGCTGTCGGTCATGGCGCCTGGCGGCATGGCGGTTATTCCTCTGCCGGACAAGGTCCCGCACACCAGCCGCCTGACCCACAATCAGGAATGGAGCATCTGGTCGTACATGGACTTCACGGACCCGCGGTGGACTTTCGGCTCGCGCTACGTTATTCTTCGGCAGGATCGTCGGCGAGGGCCGACGAAGCTGGGAATTGCCCATCGGGAAGGCTGGGTGGCATACCAGTTGGGCGAATTCCTGTTCGTCAAGGCGTTCAAGTTCACCGAGGGTGCGAGCTACCCCGACGGCGGCGTGAACTTCGAGACGTTCTCAAACGAGCAGATGCTCGAGTTGGAGAGTCTTGGCCCGTTGGTGACGCTGAAGCCGGGCGCATCAGTACGGCACATCGAGGTCTGGCAACTCTTCCGCGGACTACCGAGATGCTACGGGGAAGCCGATGTGGATCGCTATATCCTACCCCTGATCAGGGGCGGGTAACGCGAAACCCTGTGAGTCTCTGTATTCTTGTTGATGTCTTGACCGAAGAGGGGCAGTCGTCCTGAAAAGAAGCGGGCGCTGGTTAGCACCTACTGGCCTTGCGGCAGGGAGTGTTCCCGCCGCGTCCCTTCACAGTGCCGGAACAAGTCCCGTGCCCTGGACGCTGTGCCTTCTGCTGCAGCGCTCGACGTTGGCAATCCGTGCTATGCAAAGTCCTTTGTTTTCACTGGAGCGCTCTCTTCCATGCAGAGGAGGGCCGCTATGCAGGCGGTTGTTGACCGCGGCGGTTCGTGTCACGATGGAGTGAAGGGTGACACGGACTACCTCGTACTTGGTCAAGAGGGATTCATAGGCTATCAGGCAGGGCACAAGAGTTCCAAGATGTGGAAAGCAGAGGACATGCGGAGCATGAGACTGCCGATCGAGATCATATCGGAAGCTGACTTCCTAGGCATGCTATAGGAGACAACAACATGTCAAATGAGCAGATGTTGTTCGGGAAGACGTTCGACCAACAAGTCCAAGCCAGTAATGGAGCCATAGAGGCGAGTGACATCAGTCCGAATCGTCGTATTCCGGCCGAAATCACGTTTGAGCCGATTGGCGCCCGTGTCCAAGTCACTGCCTATGACGCAAACAACAGGATTCTCTTTCAGCGGGACGACAGGAAAACTGAGGAGAACGCAATTCCAAGGCGGATAAAGGGTGAGGTCGTCTTCGAGCCGATGGGCAGGGGAGTGCGGGTGACTGCTCGGGACGATAATCACAAGGTTCTCTGGGGATACGTCGGAACAAAGGAAACGGTCGATCAGATTCACTGTCTTGTCGCTGCATATGAGACTATGCAAGCGCTTGTTGCGGAAGAGCTTGAGAAGAGGGGCGTTTTGGTTGCTGAGACTGGGCAGCCTGTTGCACAGGCACAAAAGGCTCTTGATTCGTTGGAGAAGACCGTTCAAATGCTTCGCGCTGCATTGGATGTGAAGAAAGTTACCGATGCCACCTTGGAGCGAGCCAGGGCAATCGCCAGAATAGCATCGGATGCAAACCGACAGATCACGATTGAAGCGGGTAGTCTGAAGGGCATGAAGACGAAGGGCGAAGGGAAGGATGTTCAATAGCGAAGGAACACGCGCCAGGATCGGGATTGAGGTGCACTTCCCGTGAGTCCTCAACCACATAACGGAAGGTCCTCAAACATGCAACCGGAATGCGTCAGCGAAAATGAGGTCGGCAACCATCGACGGAACAAACCAGTGGACGAGAGAGTGGAAGTCGCATCACATAGACTTGCAGTGCAGTTTACAGAGGAAACCGAATTGCCGGCACGGTTTCGCAAACAACCTGAACGGTCGAACGAGTCTGACGCATGTCGGAAACAGCGGAATGTCGATAAGAACTCAAAGAAAGAGAAGCACTTTCAAGCAAGCGTGCTGGCATGGAGGCTTTTGGTGGAAACCATGCTTGCCAAACTCGACCATGGGCAGGCGTGGCGGTTCATCGACTTATCCCCTAAGTGCGAGGAAGGCATGGTGAAGCTCACTGATTGCAGGGATTTCTGTGACTTCACGGATTACCTGATTCTGCGACGGGACAAGGAGCAGTGTGACGCCGATGAACTCGGCGGCCTTGCTCAACTGTCGGTCGTCTTTCAGCGCCAACTGGAGAAACAGATCAACTCGGAACATGGAACGGCCTCAAGACACGGGTGGTAAATGCTCAATGCACCCGAGTCGGATGAGTTGCTCCAGATCATCAGCATCGCCCGGCCGATGCCGAGCCACGAGCGCGCGAGTGCGGGTTAACGAGGCCGCGTCCGCCACGGCCAGCATGCGACTGATGTCGGCCAAATCTTGTACGCGGCTCGATGCCAGTTTCATGAGCACAAGATATGGCAGATTCACGTAGGGTTGTCCGTCCGTCGCGGTAATGGCCGAGGCCACGGCTTCGTCCGTCCAAGGTGCTCTCAGCGCGATGAGGTCCAGTTCCAGGCCGTCCTGTGTCGCCCATGTGCTGCCGCCGATGGTCAGAGGGCCGCGCTTCCGGCACCCGGCGTCGCGCAGCGCCTGTTCCGCCTGCAGCAGGTCGGCGGGACGCACGAGCACGTCGGCGTCCAGGGTCATCCTCTCTGGCATGTACCGACGCGTCGCCAGGCCACCAACGATGGCAAAGGGGACTTCGCCCAGCAGTGGCCGGATTTGGGGCGTAGCGAAAGCTGAGGCCCGCTCACGCACCTCGAACGGGGCGCTACCCGAGCCGGGCTGTGCTCGCCGCGCAGCCATATAGAGATAGTTCCTGCGATCCTCAGGCGACATGACTGGAAGTATAGTCCGCGGACAGGGATGGGTAAAGACTCAACCGCCCAGCATCTTGAGAAAAGCCTGCTCATCCAGCACCGCAATGCCGTACTTGCGGGCGCCATCCATCTTGTTCGAACCGGGGTCCCTGCCGGCGACAACATAGCTGGTCTTACTGCTGACGGCACCTGTAACATCGCCTCCCCGGTCCCGGATGGCTTGTGCGGCTTCATCGCGGGACAGCCCGTCGAGCGTGCCAGTCAGGACGAATACTTTGCCAGACAGCGGCGTAGCGCTCGGAGATGTCCGCCGCATGGTGTCTGGCGCGGGATGGATGCCAAGTGCCGCCAGTCTGTCCAGAACAGCCTTTCCACTGGCTGACGCGAAAAAGGTCAGCACGCTGCGCGCAACCACAGGTCCGACTTCCGGCAGATCATACTGCGAAAGCCGCCCGCCGATAGCCGTCAGTTCGCCCTTGAGCGCGTCAGCCTGCCGTTGCCGTTCGGCTTTCTCATGCTCGCTCCGTGGACGGTTGGCGCTGGATCGCGGATTGACTGTCCTGAGTTCCTCTTCCTTATCCTGCCGAGCAACGATGTCCTTGAGGATCGGAGACTCAGCAATGTGCCCCAGGCCTTCATGCACTGCGGCCAGTTGGCGTGCCGTGGCTTCGCCGACGTCGGGAATCGCCAGCGCAAAGAGCCAGCGGCTCAGAGGAAGCGTGCGGCTGCGAGCGATCGCGGCCATGATCTTCCCAGCGTTCTTCTCACCCAACAACCGGGGTTGGTCGTCGGTTCCCATGTTGAGATCGGCCAGTTGTTGAGCGTTAAGGTCGAACAGGTCCATCGGTTCGTCGGCGAGACCACGCTCGACCAGCGCGTCGGCGACGACGGCGCCCAGTCCCTCGATGTCGAGGGCTGGGCGGGCAGCGAAATACTCGATACGGCGCGTCTTCTGGGCGGGACACTGGAGATTCTCGCAACGCCATGCCACCAGGCGTTCGTCGCGGCGGATGGTGCCTCCGCATTCAGGACACTTGCTGCCGATTTGCCCAGCGAAGTCCGGTGGTTGTGCAATTGGTGACCGTTTTCCCATGACGACGCTCATGACAGCGGGGATGACCTTGCCGGCGCGTTTGACAACGACAGTGTCGCCGACGCGGATGTCTTTGCGGGCAATCTCGTCCTCGTTGTGCAGTGTGGCGCGGGAAATCAACGTGCCTTCCAGAAAGACCGGTTCGAGTTCCGCCACCGGCGTCAGAACGCCCGTGCGACCTACCTGCACTGTGATCGCGCAAAGAGTCGTTTCCGCCTGCAGGAACCAGTGTCCTGGCTTGTAGGCAATGGCCGATGCCGGCGCCTTGGCGTTGCGTCCGAGCCGCTGTGCTTGGGAGATGTTGTCAATCTTGATGACGACGCCGTCTATCTCGTAGGGCAACTCGCGTTCCCTGGCCTTCAGTTCCTCGGCGCGCGCCACAGCCTGCTCAACATCAGCACAGGTCGATCGGAGTTTTGGGGTCGGCAGGCCGTACGACTGCATTGTCTCAAGTTCCTTGCAGTGCGTCTCGAATGAGACTCCCTGCTGCGCACCGACGGCATAGAACACGGCACGCAGGGGACGCTTGGCCACGAGGCGCGGATCGAGCAGCTTCAGCGAACCGAACGCAGCGTTGCGCGTGTTAGGGGAAGTAGCTTCGCCGTCTTTTTCGAGTTGGGCATTGAGGGCGCGACGTCCTTCTTCGGTCATATAGACTTCGCCGCGCATCTCAATGAGGGCGGGCGGGGATGGAGTGTCAAGCCGTAGCGGGACGTCGCGGATTGTTTTGACGTTGGCGGTGATGTCGTCGCCAGTGACTCCGTCGCCGCGGGTCACAGCCGTATGCAGAATCCCGTATCTGTAGTGTACGCCGATAGAAACCCCGTCAATCTTTGGCTCAACGACGTATGAAATGTCCTCACCAGGCAGTTCCATGCGGATACCGTTCTCGAACAGTTTCAACTCGCGGAGGTCTTCGGCCTTGTCGAGTGAGAGCATGGGAAAGAGATGGCGAAAAGGAGAAAACCCCTTCAGCGGCGTCCCGCCGACTCGCTGAGTGGGCGAGTCGGGCGTAACGAGGTCGGGGTGCGCAGCCTCGATGGCCTTCAATTCGTCGTAAAGCGCGTCGTACTCGCGGTCAGTGATATTCGGCTTGCCGTCGACGTAGTAGAGGCGGTTGTGTCGCTCGATCTCGCTACGCAGGCGTTCGGCCCTCTGGTTTGCATCCGCCGGGGTCATGGCCGTGCGTTGCCGGTCTTGGCGAGAGCTGCCGTCTGGAAGGCAGCCGAGAGCGGCCCGCTGTTTTGGGCGAAAGTCATGGCGCTGGAGAAGTCGCCGGACTGCATGTAGAAGAGGTACTTCATCGCGCACTTGACTGGGGTGTCCGCCGGCCCCAGCCAGCGACTTCGCTCTAGCGGATCGAGTGAGGAGATTGTGAAGATAACCGGCGAGGCGGTATCACCGGCCAGGACGCCCCGAACAGTGTCGCCCGACATGGCCTGCAGTCTCACCCGAACGGTCTTTCCGCCACTCATGACATCGGCGTCTTGTCCAATCTTCTTCATGAAGCCATTAATCACTTCGATGTCAATTTGCGTGACGGCTGCGACGAAGGTCCGCAATTCCTGGGCTTTGGCGCGTGCCGGGGCGGATAGCGTTTGCTGGGACTCCCATTCCGCACGCTCCATGGCCTTGGACCAACGTCCATTGAGGAGTTGCTGGGCCACTTCATCCTTGGCGGCGGAAAGCGAGGCCTTCTCGGCGTCGGTCAGTGCAGGCTCCGCCGTCAACGGGCTCGGCAGAGGCCCGTCGGGAATCAAAGCAGCGGGGCTCGCACCGTTACCTGGAGGGGCTTCCTCATGCTTACTGGTGTGTGCATTCTCGAAGCGCCGTGTCACAGCGACGTGCAGCGGGATGTCCAGCCGGTACAGGAGAAGAACCATCCAGAACAGCACCAGCAGTATCCATGCTGGAATGCTGACCCAAAGGGAAACGCGTGTGGCTGGGGCTGGTGCGGGGTCGGAGGACTCCTCGGCCGACAGATCCTGTTCTTCGGGCATGCCGCCCTCGGGGGCGATGGTGCTGGGACGCGTCGCCGGCACGGCGCTGCGTGAGATCAGTATGCCGCCGGAGGCCACGCGCTCCAGTTCGCGCATGGCATCGCCCCACGTGTCATAGCGATCCATCGGATTCTTCATCATCAGCCGCGAGAGGACTTTCACGGTACTGACTGATATGGATGGCTCGATCTCGCGGGGATTGCGAAGGTAGCCTGATATGTGATGCTCCAGAACATCCATTGACTCCATACCGCTGAAGGGCACGTGTCCAGTCATCATGTGGTACAGCGTGGCACCCAGGCCGTACATGTCGGCATGGAAATCCAGTGGGCCCGTGCCTCGAGCCTGCTCCGGCGACATGTAGTGAGGCGTGCCTTCCACGGTCCGCTCGCCCGGCATATGGAGTCCACTCTGTGGATCGGTCACAGTGGCCAGGCTTATGTCCGCTATCTTGGCGACGCCCATCTCGTCAATGCTGATTACTGACGGCTTGAGGTTGCGATGAATAAGGTGCGAGACCTGCCATGCGTGCTCAAGGGCGCCGGCAACTTGTCGGGCAATCTCCAGAGCCTTGCGCTGCGGGAATGGGCCGTTCTGGAGCATCTGTGCGATGCTCATCCCTCCGATGTATTCCATCACCAGGTAGTAGAGGCCATCATGCTCGGCCACGTCATAGATCTGGATCATATTCGGGTGCTTGACCCGGGCCGCGGCACGGGAAGGCTCGACAAATGCGCTGACCTCGTGGTGCTCGACAGAGAACTCAGGCTTCAACACCCTTACGCAGACTGTGCGGTCCAAGGATGTCTGGCGCGCTTTCCAGATTGTGGTACGGCTGCTTTCGCCGATTTTTTCGATGTGGTCAAATCCCGGTAAATTCATACAATGTGTCAGCAATAGCACATCCATACGTCTAGGGCAAATCGGAAGTGGAGTATACGTTGCCGGGCGGTGCATCTATGTGCGTGGACAGGTCCCTTGGATGAAGTGTCCGGGAGCACGGCAAGAGCGCCGTTGCTGCAGAAAGGAACGAAGTCATTGAATGTTGGCGTGGCATGTGGCGGAACTGGGGGGCACATATTTCCAGGGCTGGCCACAGCGAAGGTGCTCAGGCGGCGTGGGCACACGGTGACGCTGTGGCTTGCCGGGCGGAGCATGGAGGCGCTGTCGGTCAAGGGTTGGGACGGCGGGGTGGAGTGTGTCAAGTCAAGCGGGCTTTCCGGGGGGCTGCGATCGTTGACGGCGATCGGTCAATGGATTGGGGCTGTGCGTGAGTGCCGGCGGCGAATGAAGGCGCAGCGACCCGATGCGCTTCTGGCGATGGGCAGCTTCGCATCGGTGGGGCCAGCGATAGCGGCTTGGAGCCTGCGGGTTCCCGTTGTGCTCCACGAGGCGAACACCGTGCCGGGGCGGGCGGTTCAGACGCTCGCCATGTTCGCGCACACCGTTGCGATTGCTTTCGAAACGACGCGCCATCTCCTTCCGAGGCGGAGGACTGTTCTGACTGGGCTTCCTGTCAGGGACGATCTGAACGAACGTGAGCCTGACGATGGCTATGACGGGAGCACGGTCTTGGTTATGGGTGGAAGCCAGGGGGCGCACCGGCTCAACACGGTGGCTGTTGAGGCACTATGCATGTTGCAGCGAGAGGGGCAGCGTTTCAGGGTTATCCATCTCGCCGGACAGAAGGATGAAGCGTGGGTCCGGGATGGGTACCGGGATGGTGGAGTGGATGCCAGGGTGTTTGGGTTTGTTTCGGGAATGGGCAGGGTTTACAATGCAACCACTTTGGCGGTGGCAAGGGCCGGAGCGGCCAGTTGCATGGAACTGGCCGCCTGTGGAGTTCCGACGGTATTCGTGCCATTACCCACGGCGGTGCGCAATCATCAGGTGGCCAACGCGAAGGCACTGGAATCGGTTGGCGCCTGCTTGTGCATCGAAGAGTCGGCGCTGACGCCGCAGAACTTGGCGCGAGTCCTGGGTGAGATGCTGGTCAATCGCGTACGATTGAGGGAAATGCGTGACGCCATGCGTAATCTGGCCGCCCCTGACGCGGCGGAACGGTTGGCCGATCTTGTGGAAACGACGGCAAACGAAGGAGCGGCGAAATAACGATGCCCATATATGAGTTCTATTGTCCGGACTGCCACATGATGTTCAACTTTCTCTCCAAGGCGGTCAACACGGCCAGGAAGCCTGCCTGCCCTCGCTGCAAGAAGCCCGAACTGGAGCGCCAGGTGTCGCTGTTTGCAACCTCCAGGAAGGGGCGCGTTAGCGGAGGCGGCGAAGGTGAGGATGCAGGTGGGGACGATTTCCCGATTGATGAAGCAAAGATGGAGAGGGCCATGGAGTCTTTGGCTGGGGAGGCAGAGAACCTGAATGAGGACGATCCCCGACAGGCCGCGCAACTGATGCGCAAGTTTTCGAGCATGACGGGCCTCGAATTGAACGAGAACATGAAGTCCGCCCTTGAGCGAATGGAGTCGGGCGAGGACCCGGAGAAGATCGAGCAGGAGATGGGCGACCTCATGGGTGACGAGGACCCGTTCATAATGCCCGACAAAAAGCGCAAGGGTGGGGCGTCGTCCACTCCGCGTCGGGTTCTGCGCCGCGATCCTAAGCTCTACGACCTGTAGAGAATAAGAAGGCCATGGGCCTCCCCGTGGC
>CAZWPN010000022.1:22142-24276 GCA_964635275.1 uncultured Victivallales bacterium
TCCCCGTGGCTACGGCAATTCTGTCAGGATGACCGACGCGCTTCCTCCGCAGGGCACCAGTTCATACGGTCCCGCCGCGGCGGGTACCAGACATGATGTTCCGGGCGGGATATCCACGGCGACAGACCCGCAGGCCACTCTGACTGTCCCGGATACGATGAACAGGGCCGCAAATGAACGATGGCAGGTGTCGAGCGCTTGCGTGCCATTCAGTTCCCATCTACAAACGCGGAAGTACGGGCAGGAGTGGATAGGGTGGCGGGTGTTGCCGCCGAATCTTTCGGGTGGCTGCGGTGCCAGCGGGGCTTGGGGTGCCGCATCCCACCGGATGACTTGCAGCGCCTTCTCCATGTGCAGCTCCCTTGGGTTGCCGTTTGATCCCAAGCGGTCCCAGTCATAGACCCGGTACGTTGTGTTTGAGTTCTGCTGGACTTCCAGCAGAATGGATCCGGCTCCAATCGCGTGCAAACACCCGCCGGGGACAAAGATCGACTGACCTGGCAAGCTTGGAATCCATCGAAAAAGCTCCGGCAAGCGCTTGTTCTTCAACGCATCGAGAAACCTGCTTTGGTCCGTGCCCGGTTTGAGTCCGAGATAGACACCGGCGCCCTTGTCCGCGCCCAGTACGATCCACATCTCGGTCTTGGCCTCGCCGCCTGCCAGGATGGCAGACTCGTTGTCCGGATGCACCTGCAGGCTAAGGTTTTGTCGGGCGTCGATCAACTTGATCAGCAAGGGGAATGTGCCGATATTCCTACATGCGGTTCCGAGTATGGCAGATCCCTTTCTTGCGACGAGGCGGGCCAGCGTCCAGCCGGCCAGGGGACCATTGGAGACCACGCTCATGCCTTCGGTGCGATCAGAGATTTCCCATGATTCCCCGCAGGATGGCAGGGGCACCTGCCGGTGGTAGATCTCGGCGATTCGGGTACCACCCCAGACATAGTCCTTGTGCACCGGTGTGAAGAGCAGCGGATAGACGTCACTGACCATGCCGGACCATACCACGCAGGTTGCCCACCGGCAAAATGAAAACGGCACCCCTCATCAGGGCGCCGTTTTCCACGAAGTCAGCAGTGTGGCTTACTTGAACTTGAACACTGCGCCGTTGCCTTGGGCCTGAACAGTGGCGTTGGTGACAGCATCCTCGTAGTCGCTGCCGCCAGGCTTTGTTGCTGTCACCAGAATCGTTCCCGAGTTGGCAATCACTTTCAGGCTCGCACCGGTGAGTTCCCCAGCCGGTCCAACAATGCTGTATATGACATTGCTGCTCGTTGTTCCACCGGTCGCGTTAAGCGTCTGGGTTGTGTCGCGCAGTTGCGGACTTGTCGGAACGGGGTTCCAAGTGAGGTTGGTTTGCGCCGCCTTGTTCACCGTCACGCTCACCGATCCCGGCGCAATGTCGTAGTTATCTGTGTCGTCCGGTGTGAATGTTACCGCCGCGCTTGCTATTCCTGCGTTTGGCTGAGTAGGTGGCGCGTTGAACGTGCTGCTGCCTAACACCGTCGCGTTGTTGTACGTGTTGGTGGCCGCGCCACTCAAGGTCGAGTTGCTGAACGCTTGACCGTAGGTGATGGCCGTGGCCGACCAAACAACAGATGGGACAGTCTTGCTGACGACAACTTGTGCAGTTCCCGTAACAGCATTGAAGTTGCCCAAATCGCCCGGTGTGAAGATCACCGTCGGGTTCGTGGTGCCCGCAACAGGTTGCACTGCCGGTTGCTCGAAGACATTGGCGCCGGGCACCGGGGCACTGGTGAATATGTTGGTAGCAGCGCCGTTGAGCGTCGAGCTACTGAACGCCTGACCGTAGGTAATGCCAGAAGCCGACCAAACGACTGTCGGGGTCTGCTTGCCTACCGTCACGCTCACGGAGCCTGCGACGTTGGAGTATCTGACGGCATCGTTCGGAGTAAATGTCACATTGTGGTTTACCGCGCCTGCGATTGGAGTAGTGCCAGGAGAGTCAAACGAGTTCGCTCCTGGGACGTTTACCCCTGCGATGTTGGTTGCCGCAACGCCGCTGAGGGTCGAAGCGCTAAGCGCCTGGCCATAGGTAATTTCCGAAGCACTGCCCCAATTCGTGACGGTCGGTGTTTGCTTCGTAACGGTGAAGGTTGTGCTTGTTGCGGAA
>CAZWPN010000022.1:24376-32681 GCA_964635275.1 uncultured Victivallales bacterium
TGTCCAAAAAGTTGAATTTCCAATCCGTCGGGGATGCTGTTGGTGTTGAGGTCCGTGGTCAGTCCGCTGGGAACGCTGTCTGCAACCAGAATGTCGTCGAGTTTGGTATCGCCGCCGCGGACGACAAGATTGGAGCAAACTGTGACGTTGGTGTCGGCGAATCCGATTTGCTGTGCAATCAAGACCCCGTCGATGAAGAGCGCCCATGTCTTGTTGGAGTAATCGCTGAACACGCTTACGTGTGCCCAGGTGTTTGTGTTGTATGGGTCCAACGTGCCGCCTGCTGCATTGAGCCGGTTGGTTACCCATTGACCGGATGTGCCGTTGAAGATGACGGGATAGCCGTTGGTCATGAAGAACGCGGAACTGAAGCCGTTGGTGGGCGCATCCGGCACGGCCGCACCGTCTTCCCAGTTCGCGATCTTAACGTACATGTCGGTCCACCATTTGTTCGTGGTGGATCCATTAGAGAAGGTGTTCGTGATAGCCGATCCGGCATCGATAGAGGCGCTTAGGCCGCCACCGACGGTATGGTTGGTTGCGCTCGTGGCAATGGCAACGCCGCTCACCGTCCAGCCGTTCGATCCGCCGATGGTAGTCCCGTCTGTGTAGTTGATAGTCGGGGAAATCTCGTTAGTTGGGAACCTCTCCTCAAACAGCAGGGTCGATGCCATGCACGCAGTGGCGGTGAACACAACGAGTAGCGAAATCCATCCAATACGCATAGGGGAAGTGCTCATACAAGCCATCCTTTCCTGTGAACGCATAATATCCCTCTTCTAAGGTCTCTTTATGGTGACAATATCACATACTATGGCGATTAAGTCAAGCGAAGAACAAACTATTCATAATCTTCTCGTTGTCCGCACAACCTAATAACGCCGTCCTTAAGGCGTCCCCGACTCCATAGTAATGTTGACACAGACAGGCGAAGTATTCAAGCGCAGATTTTCGCCCCACATCCGCGACAGAGGAATTGACTTTCATTCCGTGTTCATTGAGATTGCGGCTCGTGACCCAGATGAGCGGACGATCTGTCATAGCTGCCGTGAGACCTCAGCCGCTGCTTTTGACCAGCGCGATCGTTTATTGCTCTGCTTCGACCCCTCCGGTTAATGCCGCCCTTCTGCTTGTTGACGGAAAGATAGCGTTTTTGGGGAGCGAGGCAGATGCCCTAAGGCTGGTGCCGGGTGCGAGGGTCGCGAAATGTCCCGGCGCCTTTATCTATCCGGGGCTCATCGACGCCCACGCCCACCTGCTGAACCTGGGCATCGCAAGTGAGACACTCGCACTCCGTGGTAAACAACGGGCAGACATTGTTGCCATCGTCAGAGATGCCGCTGCCAAGAGCGAGTCTGGGGTCTGGCTGCGGGGGCGGAATTGGGACCAGAACCTCTGGCCTGAGCGGGAATTCCCCGCCGCCGCAGAACTGACTGCCGCTGCGCCCCTTAATCCTGTCGCACTCACTAGGGTGGACGGGCATGCCCTGTGGGTAAATGAAGAGGCCCTTCGCCAGGCAGGAATCACGGAGCACACGCCTGACCCGGACGGTGGACGGCTTGTCCGGGACCCAGCCGGAAGGCCAACAGGGATACTCCTCGATCAGGCAATGAAGCTTGTCCTGCGTGCGATTCCCGAACGTTCCGAGTGCGATCTCCGGCGCTGCTTTGCGGCAGGGGCAAAGGCTTGCACGGCGGTAGGTCTCACCGGCGTGGGTGATGGCTCGGGCTATGCCTGCAGAGAGCTTGACGTGCTTCTGGCAATGGCACGCGAAGGCACGCTCCCGCTTCGGGTCTATGCAACGGTCGGCGGGTTATCAGGCGATCTTTCGGCTTTCCTTACGGGAGGACCGATAACAGAAGGTCGCTTAACCGTACGAGCGGTGAAGCTTTTTGCCGATGGCGCTCTGGGTTCCCGCAGTGCGGCGCTCCTCTCTGACTATAGCGATGCTCCGGGCAACCGTGGTATCCTCATCTCTGCGGCAGAGTCGTTGAACGAAGCCACACTGGCGGTTGTCCAGTCCGGGTGGCAGGTTTGGATCCACGCAATTGGCGATCATGCAAACCGGCTGGCCTTGGAAGCCTGCGAGAAGGCTATTGCTATCGTCAAACCAACAGACCATCGGCTCCGTATCGAGCATGCGCAGCACCTGGCGCCTGAGGACTTCAGCCGATTCGCCAGGCTTGGCGTCATTGCTTCGGTTCAGCCGGTGCATGCGACCTCGGACATGCAGTGGGCCGAAACTCGCGTCGGCAGGGAGCGGATACGCCGGGCGTATGCCTGGAGGTCATTTCTGAAGGCCGGGGCGCGGCTCGCTGGCGGGAGCGACTTCCCCGTGGAGCAGGAGTCGCCGTTTCCCGGTATCTATGCGGCGGTTACCCGACAGGATGCGGACGGCAATCCGCCGGAGGGTTGGTATTCTGACCAGCGGCTGACGCGGCAGGAGGCTCTCCGTCTTTTCACAGAAGACGCAGCTTACGCCGAGTTCGCCGAAACACGAAGAGGCCGTATTGCTCCTGGCTTTGATGCGGACCTTACCGTCCTGGACCGTGACCTGCTTGCCAACGGGACGCCGCCGACAGACATCCTGCAGGCAAAGGTAGTGATGACCGTGGTTGGAGGCGAAGTTGTGTACTCGGCTGCCGCCCAAACCATCGGTTGAGGCGGCCCAACGTGGCCGTCGGCAGGGGCTAATGTTTTCCCTACCGGGCTCCATGTGCGCGGCGAGCCGACTCGACGGTGTTGAACAACAGCATCGTAATCGTCATCGGGCCGACGCCGCCGGGCACAGGGGTGATCAGCCTGGCCTTCTTGCTGACATTCTCGAAGTCCACGTCGCCGACCAGTCGGAACCCTTGTTTCCTGCTGGCGTCCTCGATGCGGTTCACGCCGACGTCAATAACGACCGCGCCATCACGCACCATGTCGGCTGTGATGGTGTTCGGCCTGCCTGCGGCGGCAACCACGATGTCGGCCTGACGTGTGAAGTAGGCTATGTCGGGGGTCCGGGTGTGGCAGACCGTCACCGTGGCGTTGCCTTTGGGGCCTTTCTGCATGAGCATGTTGGCCAGTGGCTTTCCGACGATGTTACTGCGTCCTACGATGACAACGTGCGCCCCTTCCGTCTTAACGCCGCTGCGCAGGAGTAATTGCACCACACCGTGGGGCGTGCATGGAAGGAACGCCTCTTCGCCGACCACCATGCGGCCGACGTTGATCGGGTGGAATCCGTCCACGTCCTTGGCCGGATCAATCGTCAGAAGGACCTCGGACTCGTCGAGGTGCTTGGGGAGCGGGAGCTGAACCAGGATGCCATTGATGCGACGGTCGGAGTTCATCCGCTTGACGAGGTTGATCAGCTCCTCTTGCGTAGTGGCGGCTGGGAGGCGGTTGTCGTCGGAAAAGATTCCGATATCCTCGCACGCCTTTTCCTTGGCGCTCACGTAGGACCTGGATGCCGGGTCCTCGCCGACGAGTATCACTCCCAGACCGGGCGTGATGCCCTGCTTCGCGAGTGTGCTCACCTCACGCTTCAGCTCTTCGCGAATTTCCTGAGCGATCTGTTTGCCGTCAATGATGTGGGCTGTCATGTCGAATCCTCTTGGTGTTGGAAGGCCTTTCCCTATAAGTGCGCACGGGTTTTCCATGCAGGATATCGCGGTCAATCGCCCCCAAGCCGGCCTTCGCGGTGGGCGCTGATGTACTCGCCACCGAACTCGTCCTCGCCGGTAAGCAAAGCCTTGGCCAACCTGAACGGTTCCGCCTGCGTGTCCAGAGCAGTCAGGATCCGGCCATTGATCTGCATTGGATCAACGATACCGCTGTCGGCGCCGGCTTCGACGGCCAGCCAGGTGAAGACCTGATTGATAAGTTTCCTGTTCGGCATGCCGAAGGACACATTGCTCAGGCCGCCTGTGATGTGGATGGCTTTACCGTAGGTCCTGCGCAGCGCAGCGACGGCCTCTATAAAGGACTTGCCGTTGTTGCAGTCTGTCCCGACAGGGAAAACCAGCGGGTCAATGAAGATGGCTTCGTCCGGTATGCCAACGGCACGCAGTTTAGGCATCAATCGCGCGAGGTTGTCCAGCCGTTCCCCTGTTGAATTAGGGAGGCCCTTTTCGCCGGCGGCGGAAGCAACAACGGCCGCATTGAACTCGGCCGCCACCCGGATGGAATCGGCGCGCTCCAGCGATACAGAGTTCACCATAGCCCGGCCCCGGCCTCTATCGCATGCGGCAAGACCGCTTCGAAGGATGTCGGGATTCGAAGAGTCGATGCTAAGCGGAAGTTTGCTGCCTTTCTGCACCACCTCGCACACCCAGCGGATGGCCCGCAGTTTCTCGGCCGGATCAGTGCTGAACTCGTCTACGTTGACGTCAAGGAAGGCTGCCGTTGCAGCTTCCTGCTTTGCGGCGAGTGTCTTGAGATACTCCACGCCTTCAGTTGCATCGTTGCCCTTGCCGTACATGCCCTGCCAGATCGCGACCGCGCAGTGTTTGACTTTACCCGCCGCCCAGTCTGCGCTCTGCGAGAAGTGCGCGGGCACGGGGAGGTGCCGCGACTGTTTATTGATGGAATAGACGATGGCATCCGTGCCGTTGTCGAGTTTCTTGACGAAACTGCCGCCCACCTTATAGACGCGGGTGCAATGAATATTCTCTCCGATAGGAATGAATGTGACCGATGTCATGCTTTACTGCCTCCATGGTTACCTTGCACTGATCGAAATAGAACCGGGCAGATTATGCAGATTTCGCTGCCGGAGAGCCATTCTTTTTCAATTGCGAGGCTGTTGCGCGCACGACCCCGTAGGTGGCCAAGGCCACTACAGGGCCAATGATGATCCAGGCCGTCAGCGCGTGGATCACGTAGTCGCCGAACATCCGGGCGAAAGCAAGGGGGCTGGCCCTCAACAAGGCTATGATTTCGGTCCCGGACAATTGCGGCGGCGGTGCATGCCAGATCCGGGCTCCGATCCGGATAAAGGGCACTACCAGCGCTATTTGCAGTCCAAGGCACAGCCAGTTGATGGCCTGGATAGCCGCCATGTTCAATTTCATCCACACGGCAAACAGGGCGCAGAGGATCGATGAGAAACCGGGAAACGGAAGAACGCTGAACAGGATTCCGAACGCAAAGCACTGCGAAATCTTCTCCGGCGATGTTCCTTGAGTGAACATTTGGCGGATCGGCGCTGCGATGCGGTCGCGCCAAAAGGATGAATGTGCTCCAGGTTGCATTGTATTCACCAGCAGATCATGGCCCGAAATTCGGGCAAAGGCAAGTGGCGCGTTGGCAGGCTATTTGTGCTGCTGCCTACTTACTTCTAGCGATTGTGCAGAAGTGCGTTGGGCTGCCACAATGCAGCCGTACTTTTGGAGGAGATGTCATGATGCAAGCGACGCAAAACAAACAGGAATGGGGCTGCGGTTCGTTAAACAGCGCATCGGGTTTCACGCTCATTGAGCTGCTCATGGCGCTTATGGTGATCGGCGTCCTGATGAGTATGCTCTTCAGTACGGTGAACCGTGCGTACGATGCCGCCATGCAGTCGAAGTGCGGCAACAACATGCGGCAGCTTGGCATGGCGCTCACGCTTTCCATGGATGACCGCGATGGGCTGCTCCCGCGCGAGGGCGCCACGGGTGGCGGTGGCCAGGTTAACATTGCTCAGGCCGACGGCTGGTACAACGTTCTGCCGGGTGTGATGCGTCAAACCACCCTTGCTGCACGAGTCGGTTCCGGCAACGCGCCGCGGGAGCGCGACCGCTCTATTTACGTTTGCCCGTCGTTCCGCATGTCCCACCTTCCAGCTCCGCCCACGACAAATCAAGCCGTCTTTACTTACGGCTACAACCTGTGGATTGACCACAGTGCTCGTCAGCAGGAGCATCCGGGGACCGCGTTCGGGCCGCTGCTTGCGGAGTCGGATATCCGAAAGCCATCGCAGTTCGTCATCTTTGGAGAGGTCGCGGTGACCCGCTATTCCAACATGGCGGCCAAACACATTTACTACCGGCATCGTGGCGGACGCTACACAAACTTGTGTTTTGCCGACGGGCATGTCGAATCGTTCTTCTGGAAGCAGTTGTTTGTGCCTTCCAACGGCCCGCGTTCCTACAACCGCAGTGTGACGTGGGACCCGGACGCTACGGTTAACCCGATGACCTATAGTGGCACCGTGCGCCGCCCGCCCGCACCGCCCGAAGCCCGGTGAGAACGGAGCCAGCCATCGGGCATGGGGTCTCCGTTATCCTGCGGAGCCGCCGCAAGGGTGTCAGAGAAGGGCTAACCGGGACAAACAACGCATTATGCGCTGGACGGGGGAGGGGGCTGCGGTGTCATTATTCGGCATGGAGCCCGCTTCGAGGTTGCTCGCCGTCTAGTGAAAGGCTCGCCGGAGGTGTGTCTCTGCGGCTTCGACCCAATCCCGGCTGTAGCGTCGGTGCGGGCGCAACTGGATGAGGATCCTGCGCGCGGCGCGCGGGCCGCCTTCCGAGGGGACGATCATGCGGTCCAGGAAGTGTTGGGGATGAGTGTCTATCTCCGCTATCAGAGCATCCAGAATGTCCAGCGGTTCCTCTCGAATGGGCGATAGGACAAACTGCCACAGGACATGCGGCTCGTCACGGATAGCCTTGCCCACAATGTCTCGAAGGATTCGGTGAACGGCGGAAAGGTTGTCGCCCCTGAGAAAAAGCGCGCGGTTGATCTGCCGGCCCGGAATCCGTGAGGTGGCGGCTCGAGACACGTCCACTGCCACCATTTCAGGAAACAGGTCCGGCAATTGCCTTGCGACGAATCGGCGCGTTGGCGAGTCCGGCACGGCGCCCGTCAGGCGCCGGGCGAAGGTTTCGGCACGGGCCAGTTCGTCGGCCGACAATGTCGGGGTATGTTTGACGCGGTATGGCGGCAGCGGGCCGGCTGCGATTCCGAGCCGGGCGGCGGTGGTGCACAATTCGGTGCCCGGCAGAAGCAGTGTCTGAAGGAACTGGACCCGGGCGCCCGGCACTCTGGATGCCCAGCGCAGCGATGCATGGACATCGCGCAGAGTCTGTCCCGGCAAGCCGGCCATGATGTCGAGCGTCAGGCGAATGCCGCGGCCGGCGAGAAGTTTCACGCCTCGATCAATTTCCTTGAGGCGCGTCGGGCGGCGTACCGCGCGAAGAACTGCAGGATTGCGGCTTTGCACTCCGATTTCGATCTCCCTGAAGTTGGCGCGGGCCAGCCATCCGGCCTGAGTCGCCGTCAGGGTGTCCGCGCGCAGTTCGGCGAAGAAACTGACACGCCGGTGGCGGTTCAGCATTACCAATCTTAGGAGCATGTCATCGAAGTGGGGGTTGGCGTTGAGTGTTGGGTCAATGAAGCGGATCTCAGTGGCTCCGCGCCGCATCAGGATGGCAATGCGGCTGACCACTTCATCGGCATTGAGGAACGTTGGGTATCTCCGCCGCTGGTTGTAGCAGCAGAACGTGCAGCGAAGAGGGCAGCCGCGACCGGTTTCGACGTAGCCCGTTCCGTTGGCATCAGGCCGATTGTGCGGACTATTGCCAGGTGGAAGAACCAGGCGCAAATCCTTGACTGGTTCCGGAGGTCCACCCCATCGGAAATCGCCGTCTTCCCGCCATGCGACTCCGGGCAGACGGGGATGCCGCCCGCGGCGCATGGCGGACATGATGGCGGGAAAGACCCCTTCTCCCTCGCCGGTGACAGCGGCGTCCAGCACCGGAGATGCAAAGAGAATCGGATGATCCGGCGTCACTTCAGGCCCGCCGGCAACGACGCGAATACCGGGATTTGCGGCGCGGAGAGTTCGCGCCAGCGACAGGGTCCGTTCGACATTCCACATGAAAAGGGTGACGGCAAGGATATCGGGGCGGCGTTTCCGTATCCATTCCGTCAGGTGAGCGTCATCGAGCGTGTCCGTCACGGCCGGGGCTTGGAGGCAGGTCCAGTGATGAGCTTCCGGCGATTGAGTGAGTGCATACTTCAGGCTTGCCGCGGCCAGATAGACGTTTTCGTGAGGATCCCCTACGGCCAGATCTGGTCTGGGCAACTGCAGGAAGAGCACTCTGGGCCGCATATTCATAGCCATTGTTTCACCGCGCATGAGACCGACGGGCTTTCGCGGCCATCGTTCTCGTCCTCGTCCTCGATCGCATATCGAACCCGGTCTTCCCTGACGAAAGCCAGGCTCGATCCAAATGGTCACAGGTTTTGGCCATGCGACGGGGCTTCGACTCAACCGAATTGCACAGTTCCACCATCAGGTCCGTCGACCACGCGACGAACTGCAGATCTACTT
>CAZWPN010000023.1:0-15875 GCA_964635275.1 uncultured Victivallales bacterium
CGGCGTTCCAGATGCACCGGCCGGATCTCGGCGAGGGGCTGCTGCTGGCCTTCCGACGCAAGGACGCGCCGTTCATCAGCGCCGATTTCCGGCTGCAGGGGCTCGATCCGGCGGCGGAGTACGAGCTGCAGGATGCCGACACCGGCAAGACCTGGAAGCAGACCGGCAAGGAACTGAGCGAACGCGGCCTGCGCGTGGAGCTGGAAAAAACGCCGGAGAGCCGGCTGGTGTTTTATCGGAGAAGATGACGCGGTGACTTCGGAACACCCGGCGTCATGAGGTCACGGAGTCACGAAGTCAGCATATAGGAATGCAAGTATGATTACGTCGTTGTTTCCCAAGGTCTCCAAGCAAGCCGGTGTCTACTCCGGCAAATGGCATGGGAAGAAATACTACTTTGGCCTGCATTACGATCTGCATGCAGGGGAGAAGGACACCGACCTGGGCGCCCGCTGCTCGCCGCGGGAGCTCAAGCCGCTCCTGCGGATGATGGCGCCGGACTTTGTGCAGACCGACTGCAAGGGGCATCCGGGTATGACCAGTTGGCTTTCGAAGACGCCCGAAGCCACCGTGTCTCCCGGCGTGGTCAAGGACGCCATGCGGCAGTGGCGCGCCGCGACGCGTGAACTCGGCATGCCGCTGCACTGCCACTACTCCGGCATCTGGGACGCGGCTGCCGGCGCCAAGCACCCGGACTGGGCCATTCGCGGCCCGGATGGCAAGCCAATCGGCGCGCCCGGTGAGACGTCCGGCGAGCGGACCGATCAGCGGATGTGTCCGCGTGGGCCGTATATCGAGAAGCTGATGCTGCCGCAGATGATGGAACTGATTGACCGCTACGGCGTGGATGGCTTCTGGATTGACGGCGACTTGTGGGCCATGGAGCCCTGCTACTGCGATCGTTGCCGTGCGGCCTGGACGGCGGCCACCGGTCTCGCCGAGCCGCCGGCCGATGAGAAGGACCCGCACTGGGTCCGTTGGTGGAACTTCACCCGCGATAGCTACGAGGCCTACGTGACACGCTATTGCGACGCCATTCACGCGCACAAGCCCGGCGTGTTGGTCTGCTCCAATTGGCTGCAGACGTTCAGGAACCCGGGTGAGCCGAAGGTGCCCACGGACTGGATCAGCGGCGACAACGCCTGGGTTTGGGGGCTCGATGGGAGCCGCTGTGAGGCGCGCTTTCTATCCACGCGCGGCAAGCACTGGGACATCATGCTGTGGACCTTCTACTGCTCGCACGGCATGGGGCTGGCGGATTCACCGTGGGTGGCCAAGCCGGTTGAGATGTTGATGCAGGAGGCGGCGGTCCTGCTCGCCTTCGGCGGCAACGTCCAACTCTACGAGAATCCCCCGAGTCTCCGCGACGGGCGCCTCGTCCCTTGGCGCCAGAAACGCTGGGGGAGGGTGGGGCGGTTCGTCAAGGCACGGCGGGCCGTCTGCCAGGGCACGCAGACAATTCCGCAGATCGCGGTCCTTCACTCGGAGCAGCACTTGTACAGCGCGCCAACCGGCCGTAACCTGATGTGGGGTGTGGATGTGGCGCCTGTGCAGGGCGCGGTGTTCTCCCTTCTCGAATCGCACTACGGTGTGGACATCCTGGATGAGTGGGCCCTGCGGCCGCGCCTGGCGGAGTTCCCCGTGGTGGTCGCGCCGGAGCAGGACAAGATGTCCGACGCCATGATCCGGGCTTTGCAGGACTATGTGCGCGGCGGCGGGCGGTTGCTCGTCTCCGGTCCCGCTGCTTTCGAGCGGTTCGGCGGCGATTTTCTCGGTGTGTCGGGCGGCACGCTGGCATCCAAGGCCACCTACCACGTACCGGCTGCGGACGGCGCTACCCCGTTGCACAGTGATCCCTGGCGGTTGGTGACGTCCACCACGGCGCAGGCGGGTTGCTGGCTTGGCAACACCCCGTTGTTGGATGACCGCCAACTGCCACACCCGGCCTTTACCGTGAACCGCGTGGGGAGAGGGCAGGTCGCCTATGTGCCGGCGAATCTATTCCGCGACTTCAACCGCAACCGATATCCGTTGACGCAACGGTTCGTGTCCGATGTGATGAAGCAACTCGCGGGGCGGCTGGATATCCAGGTGCAGGCGCCGATTGGCACGGATGTTGTCCTGCGCGCCAAAGGGGGGCGCCGGATCATTCACTTGATCAACCGCTGCAGCGGGATTCCCAACCAGGCGGCGAATGGGGCCATCGACGAGATTCCGGAAGTCGGCCCCATCACGGTGCGCGTGCGCATGCCGCGGGCGCCGAAGGAGGTTACGCTGGCCTTGGAGCAGGGCGACCTTTCCTGGAAGCATTCGGCTGGAGTGCTGACCGTCAGATTGCCCCGTTATCGGATTCATGTGGCCATAGTTGTCTTGAAGGAGTGATCCAGGGGGTGCGCCGGCCGCGGTTTGGACGGCGCGAATCCCGTCAGGTATCAGTGGATAGACAGGAGTATTCGATGCACACGTTAGTCATGTGGCCGTGCACGGCTGCCTGAATTCTGTCTTCTGAATACCTGAGAAGTTACGAAGAACGGTTACATCGCAATTGGTCGGCCTCGACCTGATATGGGTTTGCGGTTGATGCCAGGCCTTCCTGACCCGCCTATAAGCGGCTGATGATTGTGCTGGCCCGCTCGAAGAACCACTTGAGCGTGTCGTGCTCGACCTCCGGCGGGATCGAGTGGTCGGAGTGAACGATGTAACCGCTGCCCTTCTTCAGAACCGGGATGATCTTGCGGTTGATCTCTTCTTCGATCTGCGCCCGATCGTTGCTGCCGATGATCCGGATGTCTATGCCGCCGCAGAAGCTGATCTGGTCACCGAACCGGGCGGCGAGCTTGGGCAGATCCATGCCGGCTTTGACCTCCATGGCCTGCAGGCAATCCATGCCGGCGCGGATCAGACCCGGCACCAGCGGCTCGACGTAGCCGCAGGAGTGGACGAGCACCTTCATCCCGCGGGCGTGGGCATCGTCGAACAGGAGCTTGTGGCCGGGCTCGACCAAGTCGCGGTACATGTCCGGCGACATGAAGGGCTTGTCCTTGAACCCCATGTCCTCGTAGTACCACATGAAATCGGGCGCCCCTTCTTCGGCGAAGAGCACGGCTTGATGCATGAGCGTCATCTTCGCGAAGGTCATCACCATGTCCAGAACCCATTCGGGGTCGAGCGCCATGCCCATGAGCATGTACTCATGGCCGCAGACGGGGTGCATCTGTTCGAACGGCGCCACGCCGGACCAGCAGAACGCGCGGTTCTCGGCGGCAGCCCGAGCCTTCTCGTGGCGATACCACTCGAAGTTGATGCGGCGCCGGTCAACCGTGAGCAGGTGCGGCTTGATCAAATCCTCCCATGCGGGCCGTTCCTTGACCTTGAAATCCACATGCTCCGGCGTTCCGCTTTTTGCCTTAAACCAACGCAACGTGGCGCCGTTGCCGTTGATAACCAGCTTGGTCTCTTCGGTTTCCTCCAGGATCTGATCCTGGAATTCAAGGTTGGCCGTGCTGTTGAGCCAGCCGCCCCCGCGCCAGCTCATGTCAAAGTGCGCGCAGACATCCTCGTCCTGCCGCAGCTTGCCTTGCTCGATGTACTTGTGGTGGGTTTCGCCCCACAACCCGTCCCCGTAGGCCAACGCATCCACGGGTTTGCGATTCAACGTATTCAGCATCCGCTCTTTGTGCGTCATCATGTGGGTACTCGTATTTCAGCTTTCCGTTTTCAGCTTTCTCTTCACGCTTTCGGGTTCGCCACAAACGCCCCGCCCCGGCACTGCTTGAGGTAGTTCAACGCGTGGACTTGGCCGGTCATTTCCAGCTCCTCGCGATAAACCGGATCATGCCAGCCTTCGATGTCGATCGAACCCTTGAATCCGCCCCGGCGCAGATCGCTGATGATGTCGGTCCAGTTGCTGTCACCAAATCCCGGCGTGCGATGAAAGGCAAATTGCTGAGGCCCCGCAATGCCGTGCTTCTTCACAACATCCCAATGCACCGTCGCGTCCTTGCCATGCACGCTGAAGATCTTCTTCACCCACTCGCGCAACTGCGGCATGGGATCAATCAGTTTCACCATTTGGTGGCAGGGCTCCCACTGCAACCCGAGGTTGTCCATGGGCACCGCGTTGAACATCTTCTCCCACGCCAGCGGCGTATGGGCGATGTTCCAGTCGCCGGTCTGCCAGGTGCCGCCCATGTCGCAATTCTCGAAGGCCAACCGTACGCCTTTGTCTTCCGCCCGTTTCGCCAGCGGGCCGAAGACCTTCTGGAACGCAGGCATGCTTTCATCAATGGACTTGCCGCGGAGACGCCCTGTGAATCCCGTCACCAGGTCACAGTGAAACCGATGCGCGTGGTCGATGCATTGCTTCCACGCGTCCACCGTCTCCTTGTCGATCGGCGTCGTCTCCAGCGGGTTGCCAAACGCGCTCAGGCTCGAGATCACGGCGCCGCTTCCATCGAGCGCGGCCTCCACGTCCTTCGCCAGTTTTTTGAAGTCGACGCCCTTCGTCGTCTGCCAGAAGGTCAGAGAGAAACTCTCGAACCCGTGCGGCAAAATCTGCCGGATGTATTCCCCGGCATTCTTTCCCGCGCCGACGAGGGTTCCGATCCGTATGTCCTTGTGATTCTCGTGTTGAGTCATCGAATGATCCCTTATTACCTGATTCTGACCTCACGGCCCTTTTCCGCGCTTTCGATCGCGCCGAAAACCATGGCCAGGCTCTTGATGTTGTCGCTGGAGACCGTCTCCGGCGTCCGGCCCTCACGCAAACACTTTACGAAGTCCGCAATCACACCGCCGTGTGCGATGGGACCGGATGCATCTGCAAAAGGTTCCACCCCCACATCCTCCAGTGCAAGGCCGAGACCCGTTTTGATGCCCGAAGCCCGGACCTTCTGCGCCCGTAGGTCCCGGTAGCCGTCCCAGCGGAAACTGCCCTGTGTGCCGACGCCGTGCCAGATGCATTCCCACGAGGTGTTCATGCCTTCCGAGCACCAACTTCCGCGGTAGGTGTAAACCAGGCCATTGCTCATCGTGAATATCGCCACGGCTGACGCGTCGTGCTTGTACCAGGACCCAGCCGGATTCCACTCCTTGCAGTACACCGACACAGGGTCCGCACCACACAGCAGTCGTGCCGCATCGAACGTGTGAATGGCCATGTCGAGCAGGAGCACATGTCGCATGTCGTCCCGGAACCCTCCGAAGTGGGCTCCGATGTAGAAGTCGCAGTTCAAAGTGGTCAGCGCGCCCAGCCGCTCCGAGGCGATCAACTTCCGCGCAATCCGGATCTCCGGGAGGTAGCGGCGGTTTTGCATGACCGCATGCGTCCGCCCCGCCTTTGCCGCCGCACGGACCATGCGCCGCGCATTCACCATCGAGTCCGCAAGCGGCTTCTCGCCCAGCACATGGCACCCGTGCCGGAACGCCTCCAGAGCCACGGGTGCATGCGCCTCGGGCAACGTGCAATCGAACACGATGTCCGGCTCGGCCTTCTTCAGCACCTGCCGCAGATCCGTGCCGATCACGGCGGACTCCAGATGGAACTCCGCCGCGCGTTTCCGGGCGCTCTCCTCAACCCGGTCAACCAGCCCCACAACCTGAAGTTCCGGCATGGACGCCATAGGCTTCAGCCAGGCACCACTGATGCCGCCGCACCCAACCAACACAACGCGAAACGGGCTGCTCATGATCCTCACTTCTTTTCGAAGGCGGCGTCAAACGCCACGCCGGAAGGCGCAAAATCCAGCCGTTTGACAAACGCGCAGGCCTCGCGTGCCCCGTGCTCGCGGTCCATCCCGCTATCTTCCCATTCCACGGAGAGCGGACCATTGTAGCAGATGGCATTCAGCGCGCGGATGATTCGTTCAAAGTCCACGTTGCCGCGGCCGAGTGACCGGAAATCCCAGAACCGGCGCGAATCGCCGAAGGTCAGATGTCCGCCGAACACGCCGGAAGGCCCCGGCGTCTGGCGCCACGCCACATCCTTCATGTGGACGTGGAAGATGCGGTCGCGGAAGCGCTCGATGAACGCTACGTAGTCGACGCCCTGGTAGCCGAGGTGGCTCGGATCGTAGTTGAATCCGAAGGCCGGGTGGCCGTCGACCGCTTCGATGGCGCGCTCGGCCGAGACGATGTCGAAGGCGATCTCGGTGGGGTGGACCTCCAGCGCGAACTTCACGCCAGCCTTCTGGAACTCGTCGAGGATTGGCTTCCAGCGCTTGCCGAAGTCCTTGAATCCGGCGTCGATCATGGCGCCGGAGACCGGCGGGAAGGCGTAGAGCAGTGGCCAGATCGAACTGCCTGTGAAGCCGTTGACAACCTTCACGCCGAGCATCTTGGCGGCCTTGGCCGTCTTGATCATCTCCTTCGCGGCACGGCGGCGGACACCCTCGGGCTCGCCGTCGCCCCAGACATGCGGCGGCAGGATGCACTTGTGGCGGTTATCAATGAGATCGCAGACCGCTTGTCCCACGAGGTGGGCGCTGATCGAGAACAGCTTGAGGTCGTAGCGATCCAGCAGGGCGCGCTTTGCCTTGCAATACGCCGCATCCGCCTTCTCGACCTCGAAATGATCCCCCCAGCAGGCGAGTTCGAGTCCATCGTATCCGAACTCCTGCGCCTTTTGACAGAGCTGCTCCAGCTTGAGGTCCGCCCACTGTCCCGTGAACAACGTTACCGGTCTGCTCATGACGATATCTCCCGAATTTGTTGATTGTGCCAGCGATCCTGAACGGCCAACCTCACGCGGCCGACATCTTTGTCCATTTCTGATTGCTCTTAGAACTCTTTACAACGGTTTCAATGAAGGCCATGCCGCGCACGCCGTCCTGAATGGTCGGGAAGTCCAGTATCTCCGGCTTGACCTTCTTTCCGGACAAGGCCACGCGTACGGCTGCGGCGAAGTTAGTATAGAGGTTGGCAAACGCTTCCAGGAACCCCTCCGGATGTCCGGCGGGAAGCCGCGTGACCTTTCGGGCAGCGGCGCTCAGGTGCGCATGATTGCCGCCGGTGCGCAGGATCTGGCGCGGCCGGTCCGGCCACTTCATGATCAGCGTGTTGGGCTCTTCCTGATGCCATTCGAGACCGCCCTTCTCGCCGTAGACGCGAATGGTCAGCGGGTTCTCTTCGCCGATGGAGATCTGGCTGGCGTAGAGGACGCCCTTGGCGCCGCCCTTGTACCGCACCAGCACGTTGCCATCATCCTCCAGCTTCCGCCTTTTGACGAACGTGGTCAGTTCGGCGCAGAGGGACTCGATCTGGAGCCCCGTGATGAACTCCGCGAGGTTTTCCGCGTGCGTCCCGATGTCGCCCATGCAGCAGCTGGCCCCCGCGCGTTTGGGGTCGGTGCGCCAGTCCGCCTGCTTCTGGCCGGAGGCCTCGAGCAGCGACGCGAGCCATCCCTGCGGATACTCCACTACTATCTTGCGGATCTTGCCGAGTTTGCCGGAGCGGACCTGGTCGCGCGCTTCCTTTACCATCGGGTAGCCGGTGTAGTTGTGCGTGAGCGCGAAGATGAGCCCTGTCTTGCGCACGAGTGCCTCCAGGGCCTTGGCTTCCTTGAGGTTGAATGAGAGCGGCTTATCGCAGATCACGTGGAAGCCGTTCTCCAGCGCCATCTTCGCTACGGGGTAGTGCATGTGGTTCGGGGTGACGATGCTGACGCAGTCCATGCGTTTGCCCTCGGGCAGCGCCTTCTCCCGTTGGAACATCTCGGCGTAGGAGCCGTAGACGCGATCGGCCGGAAGGTAAAGGTCCTCGCCGGATGCCTTGGACTTCTTCGGGTCCGCGCTAAACGCGCCGCAGACCAACTCAATCTGGCCATCGATTGCTGCCGCGATCCGGTGTACCGCACCAATAAAGGCGCCCCGTCCGCCACCCACCATACCCATTCTTATCTTCCGGTGCGTCATGTTGTATTTCCTCCTTGTCCGTTGGCTACTTTGCCGCCCACAACAAACCGCGCTGCACGATCTCCTTCGCCTCGGGCACATCGAAATCCTTGAACGTGTGGCCCCAGCACGCCACGAAGACCCGGCCCTTGCCCCACTGGCGGGTATAGGCGTACGGCATGACTGTGTTGGCGGGGTATAGCGAGGCATCGCCATGCTGGCCCGAGAACGTGGTTGTGCAGAGCACCTTCACGCCGGGATCGCAATGGATGTAGTACTGCTCGGTGTTCGGCACTGAGAAATTCTTGATGCCCTTCGTGATCTCATGCGTCCGGTCCACGATCGTTACCGGGCAAGACGGGATGCAGTTGCCCGGGTGCGCGACCCATTGACCGCCGGTCATGAACTGGTACTCCGTATCCTCGCGGAAGGAGTCAATGATGCCGCCGTGCCAACCGGCGAGGCCGACGCCGGACGCCACTGCGTCTCCGAGGTTTTTGCGCTGTTCGCCTGTGATCTTACCCATGGTCCAACACTGGACGATCAGCGACAGCTCTTTCAACTTCGCGCCGTCCGCATAGGCGTCCAGTGTGCCGGACACTTCCACGGTGAACCCCTGTTGCTCCAGCCAGGGGATGAATACCTTGACCGACTGCTCAGGTGTGTGCCCGTCCCAACCGCCCCAAACCACCAACGCTTTTCGACTGCTCATTGCTTCTTTTCCTGCTTTCTGATCTGAGTCACTTTCCGGCATCCAGTTTACTTGTACTTCGGTTTCATGGCCTTCCCGGCCTTGGCGCTCTGGCAGGCCAGATCGATGATATGGATCGGCCGGCGCGACCACTCGGGCGTGATTACGAGCTTCGTTCCCTTGACCAGGTGATCCGCGATGTTCTGGTAGAAGAGGTGCCCTTGCGACGGCGGCGTGGCCATCTGCGTGGTCACGCGCTTGTCGCCGTCCAGCGTGGCTATCTCCGTGTTCCACCAATCCGGTGTCAGAGTGCCCTTGGTGCCGACCACCTTGAACCATGGCTGGTTGGGGCGGGCATCCAGGGAGGTGATCTGGATCGTCGCCCAGGCTCCGCTCTTGAATCGGATGACGATCTGCCCGTCATCCTCAATGGTGTCCTTCTTCCACTTGGTCTGTCCGGCCCACACTCCGTTCCAGGTGAAGCCGCTGACCTCGGCGATGTCGGAGTTGACCATCTGGAGGATGTACTCGCAGAGGTGCACGCCCCAGTCATAAAGGATTCCGCCGGAGATGGACTTACTCGACCGCCACCAGTCGCCCGGCTTGGCCATGCGCCCCATTTCCATCTCGATGCGGACGACGTCGCCGATTGTCCCCGCCCGGATGTGCTGCATCGCGCCGAGGATGATGCCATCCCAGTGCCGGTTGTGGTAGGTGGAGAGGACAACCTTTGACTTCCTGGCGGCCGCGATCATGGCATCACACTCGGCCGTGGTGATGGCCATAGGTTTTTCCGCGACGACATGCCGGCCCGCCTTGAGGCACTCGAGGGCCAGCGGGGCGTGCGTGTTGTGCGGGGTGATGAGCGTTACGAGGTTCACGGCGGACTTGCGGAGCATCTCCTTGGCGGAGGCGTAGACCTCGATTCCCGGAAACTCCTCGGACGCCGCCTTGCGCCGCGCCTCATCGGGTTCCGCCACCGCCAGCGGCGTCATGCCGGCGGCCTTCATCTCGTTGAAATGCGCGCGCCCCATGTTGAACGCCCCGCCATAACCCACAACGCCTACCTTGATGTCTCCAGGCTTCCTGAACTGCTTCATGTCTTCATTACTCCTTTGTTATCGCAACCTTCCCTCCACCCATCCTCTCCATCGGCGTTAACTCTCCTCTTCCCAAAAGACTCTTACGCCGATGCTCGCCGATCAGAGCGCAGATAAAGAAGACTGTGCATCGACAACCGACAACCGAACCCTGTGGGTCAAGTGGCGTCCCCCAAACACCTCATCCCTTCGACTCCCGGCCCATCTTGCGGGGGTGGAAGCCGGAATGCCGCCCGCGGTCGCCACAGGCGCCCGAGGGAGGCATACGAATCCGGACATGGTATGAGCCGGGCGCGGGACCGTCTTGCACGAAAGACGCATATTTGTGTACATTATAAGCATGTCCAAGCCTCGGCAGTCAAACCATGAATCCCTGATTCATTCAGCTATGACGCTGTTTGAGTATCTTCCAGACGTGTGTTTCTTTGTAAAAAACCTCAAGAGCGAGTTTGTCCTCGCCAATCCGGCATTCGTTGAGATGCTGGGCGCCGGGCGACTCGATGATATCGTCGGCAGGACTGACTACGACTTCTCGCCCCGGGAACTGGCGAACCTTTTCGTACGGGACGACCGTCAGGTGATGCGTAGCGGCAAGCCTATGGCCAGCCGCGTGGAACTGGTTCCTAATGCCGACCGCAGCATCAGTTGGCATGTTACCACCAAAATCCCTATCCGGAACAATGACGGCGAAGTGATTGGATTGGCGGGCTTTACCCGTGACCTGACCCGCGCAACGGTTACCGCCGGGCGATACCGCGAGATGTCTGTGGTCATGGAATACCTCGACCGGCATTTCCGGGAATCCATCGCGGTCCGGCAACTCGCCTCGCTGGCGCATCTGTCTGTGAGCCAATTCGAGCGCCGTTTCAAGGCGCTGTTTCAGGTTACCCCCATGCAGTATCTTATCCGGCTGCGGCTGAACAAGGCCTGCCACATGCTGGCGACCTCTTCGACCAAGATCACCGAAGTGGCCTTGCAGTGCGGATTCTACGATCACAGCCATTTCATCCGGCAATTCATGGCCACGTACGGCCTCTCGCCCTCCCTCTATAGAAAGCAGCATCGGTAGGGTATGGCCAGGCGCCCTCTTTGTGGCCGCCGCTGATAAGCGGTGGCCTTTCTTTCGGTCTGCCGACGGGGGACCCGGCAGAGCCGCTCGACAGGCTCAGGGCGGGCCTGCCGGGGCTAGCGGTCTCGCGCGTATGCTGGTAAGCACCTCGTAGGGAATGGTTTCGCACCACTGTGCGATTTCGTCGGCCCAGATGGCCTCGGAGCCCTGTCGACCCATAAGGACGGCTTCCTCTCCGGCCTTCACTCCAGAGTCTGCTCCCGCATCCACGGTGATCAGGTTCATGGTGACGCGGCCAACCACTGGACAGCGGCGGCCGCGGATGAGGACCTGTCCCCGATTACTCAAGAGCCTTGAGTAGCCGTCAGAATAGCCGACATCCAGCGTGGCGAGATCGGTCGGCGTTGGCGTTACGTGTGTGCTGTCGTAACTGACTGTGAACCCGGCGGGAACGTGTTTGACTTGGAGAACCCTTGTTTTCCAGTGCAGGAATGGCTCGGTATGAACAAAGCGTCCCTTGCGCCCGGGCCAACCCGGCGAGCGCTCGTTCGTGCCGTAGCCGTAAAGCAGGATGCCCGGCCGCACGGCGGCGAGGTCCAGCCGCGGGTCGGAGACAATGGCGCCGCTGTTGGAGGCGTGCCGGAAGGGAAGGGGTACCCCCCTCGACTCGCAGTCGCGCAGCACCGTCTGGAAGCGCGTCACCTGCGTATCGAGGAAGGCGCGGGACGGATCGTCCGAGGAGGCGAAGTGGGTGCAGATACCCTCCATTCGCAGGGCGGGCAGCGCGGCGGTAACCCAGGCGAGGTCATCGGCGGCTGTCTGCCAGAGGAAGCCGAGCCGGCCCATGCCGGTGTCAATCTTTGCGTGACAGGCGAGTTGGCATCCCGCGCGGCCGGCTTCTTTCGCCAGCGCCTCGGCATGGGCGCGGTCCACGAGAAGCACCTTCAGATTGGCGGCGGCGCAGGCGGCGGCCTGGTGCGGCAGCGCGGCGCTGGTGAGCAGGATCGCCGCCTCCGGCAGCAGGTTACGGAGCGCCAGCGCGTCCGCCACGTGGGCGACGGCGAACCAGCGCAGGCCGCATTCCCAAGCGCACCGCGCCACGGGAATCATTCCATGGCCGTAGGCGTCGGCCTTGACGACGAAGATGATCCGGGTGGCGGGCGGCAGCGTGTCGCGCAAGCTGGCAATGTTGCGGCGCAGCACATCGAGGTCCAGTTCAACCCAGCAGTTTCGGGTGGTACTCATCGGGCCGGATGATAGCGCGGACGGCGGGAAAGGGAAAACAAAACGATGCTAATATATGACCTCGCTAAATGCTGTGTCGCAACTTCGGATCGTCCTTAGCGAAGCGGTAAATACGGTGTTGAAAACTGCGGCATTTTGCTCAATAGTCCTGAAAGTAATCACGATGGCAACCTGTGGGCAGGAAGCGAAAGGGACGATATATAATCGAGTGGTGGATTGGGGATCATGCGCCTCGGCATGTCCATGTCTTTGACAGTTCCGGAGAGTTTCTTGGACGGGTTGTTCTAGATACGATGCGCGGGTTGGATCCTTGGGATCCTCCGTGGGACTTGATTGAAGCGTTGCGCGAGATGCAGCGAAAAGGGGAACTATGATTGTGGCACCCACACAAAAGAAACTCGGGACAGCGAGATTCGAGCGGATGCGGGACGTGAAATACCTATCGTGGGAAGACGCGTTCGAAGTCGAGTTCGAGAGTGGGTTGAGTTATCTCGTGACGAACAGAGCCCTTCGAGCCGCGAACCGACTCTCCCGAAAGGGCTCCACAGTGGCGGCAGTATGGGTGGACCCCGAATTGCATTCCGGGTTCCACGTCCGCTATGAAGATGGGGCAGTTGCTGAGGCTTCCTGGGAGTTCGTGAAGGAGCACGCCTAGGAGCGGCTTCCCAGCTTGATGGCGGCGGTGGCTGTGCTACCCTGCCTTAACGGAGGGGGAATAGCGTATGAAGACATGGTGCGTTTCTGGCGTGTGGGTTCTGATCGCGGCATCGGTTTGTCTCGGCGAGGATGCGTCGGCAGCGAAGAGGGCGAAGAACACGGCGGATGTGGATCGCGCCTTTCAATCGAACCAGACGCGATTCAAGGACGACCCGGACAAGCAGGTTCTTCCCGGCCTGCTGGCCGATCGCAAGGCTAAGACTGTGATCGTGGATGTGGAGACCACCGGCCTGGAAAAAGGCAAAGAAGTGGAGTTCATCCTGATCGGCCCCGGGAGCGGGCATGCTTATGAGGCTATCCTCGTAAGTTTCGCGCGCCCGAGCGACATTCACAAGGCGCTGGAATTCATCGGGATGAAGGCTGGTCGTGCCGTCAATGCCGATAAGTTGGCTTTCTGGCCCAAGGGCGAACGGGTGATTCTCTCGCTGAGGAATCCCGCGGATCCCTCGGTTCCGGCCATCAGGCTTGAGCGGTTGCTGTTGGACCGGCGCACGCAGAAGACTCTGCCGGAAGTCGGCTATGTTTTCGCAGGTTCCAGATTGGTGGAGCCGGATCAGGCACGTGATGGCAACCGCTACGGTGCAGATGTCTTCGAGCCCAACTCGATCATCTCTATTTACAACGAGCCATCCACCGTTCTGGATGTGCCGCGGAAGGCGCCAAAAGGCGAGGTGTATGGCAACCAGGTCATCGGTCCCGATGGCGTGTTGCCCCCTGACAGCCCAATGCAACTGGTCATTGAACCCGAATCCCGTGACGGGAAACGCCGCGTGAAGGACTGCATACTTGAAATCGGCGCCAAATCGTCCGGTAAGGCGGCGTCACTTGCTGACCTGCAGTTGTTCCTCAAAGATGTCGCCGGCGGAGAGGCGTACAACAAAGCGTCAGGCCTTAACGATTTGCTGGAAACCGTTGGCCTGCTAACGGCGGGCGGGAGTGATGTATTTGCCGCACTCCAATGGGACGACCGGTTGCCGCTCCGCCTGGTGCGAGATACCTGCCGCCTGCTGAGCGGGGTGGAGACAGAAAAAGGAATACGGGTCGAGCCACCTCAGACCGGTCAACTATACTACCGGGCGTTTCTGCCGGACGAGAACATGCGCGCCCGCGACAAACGATTTGCCCAACCGTGGGAACTGCGCCTGGTGCAGTCGGGGACAAGTGTGTCGGGCACGGTCACCCGGATCGAGGAAGTGTGGCCGAAGGAAGGAATCCAGCCCGACCTGATTCCGACGGATTTCCCGGCGGCCACGCCGGAGGCCCTTTTGCAGGTGCTTCGCGAGAAGGGGCCGGGGCTGCCAGTCATCCTGGTCTTCACTTCACCGGGGCTCACGCACGGAGAGCTGATGCGCTTCGTCGGCCCATGTCTCAAGACGCACGGCATGGTCTTTGTCTATCTGGATGAGCCGGCAGGAAAGTGATTCCTGAAGGAGCGAGGGATGAGAGACTCTCGCGGGGGCGCAACAGGTCGGTCATACAGGCGGTAGAAAGCCGGCAAGAAGCGTGCGCAGTTCCTGTTCCACGGGGCGGGCGCGAATGTCGAGGACGCGGCGTTGCTGGGCGGTCAGGATTTCTGCGCTAAGGATCTTGTCGCTCGTCACGCGGTGAATCAGTCTCGCGAGTTCCAGAGGCGTGGCCCCGGCGTACATTACACCAGCGCCGCCGAGCGCCTCGCTTGTGCCGCCGGCGTCGCGCGCGATCACCGGTACGCCGTGGCGCATCGCCTCGACCAGAGGCGCTCCGTAGCCTTCGTGCGCGCTGCAAGAGACGAATACGTCGGCAAGTTGGTAATAGGTTTCCAATCCGGCCGGTGTGACAAAGCCCTCGAAGCAGATGTTGGGCACGGCCAGGTCACGAGCAAGCATCCGGAGCATAAGCGCGTAGCGCGGGCATGTGCGTTCGGAGCCGATGACGAAAAGGCGGCTGAAGGGATTGATCCGGTGATAGCAGGCGTAGGTTTCAATGAGGTCCTCAACGCGCTTGTTGGGTGCTAGACGGCCGACAAACAGCAGCGTGGTTAACGCCGGCGCGGTCAACCGTCCTTTCAGCGCGGGGTCCGACTCGGCGTTGGAGCCGGCGGTGAACAAGAGAGGGAAGACCCGCGCGTTTCGGACTCCGAGTGCCGCCAGATCCTCGGCGTCGAACCGGGATACGGCCCAGACGGCGGCGCAGCGCGGCGCCAGCAGCGCCACCTGTATGCGGGCGGCAGTAAGCTGTGCGGCCACTGCGTCGTCGTACCCGCGGAAGAAATGCGCCGGTGTGACGTTGTGATAGATGAGAATCTTGTGCGCGGCCACGCAGCCGAACGCGGCAGCCGCAGGCGAGGTCGTGCCGAAGTGATGCATCGCGACATCGCCAGCGCCGCCTGCATAGTCGGCCAGCGGCTGGCAGTCTGCGCTCATGGCCGGGGAGACGTGCGCGGCGTCGACAAAGATGTCGGAGGGGAAGCCCCACCCCCTGAAGATGTTGCGGAAAATGATTGCCTGCCGCGAGATGGCATCGCCTTCAGCAAATCCTGCGAGGAACTGGTCGAGGCGCGGGACTTTCATGATGCGCCCGTCTTTCGCTCCAGTTCCTCCAGGCGCCGACGCAACGCCCCGATGTCGTTCTGGCGAGCATGGTGCTCGAACTCCAGCGCCGCGACGAGGATCTGATTGATGTCGTTCTGCTGTGCGGTGACGTGTTCGTGCTGATAGCGCATAAACTTCCAGAGTTTTGCCCTGCACTTTGCGAGCAGGGCGCCCACACGCCCGGGGCGACGCGCGACACGGAAAGGCTCAAGGTTGACCACGTTGCGGTGTTGGAGTTGCCTTATCAGTTCGTCCAGGAAGGCGGCTTCATCGGCGGGTTGCTGCAGGCGGCGCGCGCTGAAGGCGGCCTGCACGGCAGTGGCGGACGGGCACACGGGCGCAGCGGCAAGTTCTGAGCCAATATCCGCGGCGCGATCCGTCCCGTTGATCGTGAGCCTCATGGCGCAGACTGTGCCGCAATCGGGCGGGCGGGTCAAGATCCGGGCGCGGGACAAGTAGAAAAAAATCCGCTTGCCAGCGGAATGGCTTTGGAGCAGCATACGGTGGGAAGGGGGTAAGCTGCCATGTGGCGACGTAATGTGCGACGTGTGCTGTGGATGGTTCTTGCGGCTGCCGGCTCTCTTGCGGCTGCCG
>CAZWPN010000023.1:15975-32537 GCA_964635275.1 uncultured Victivallales bacterium
TCTTGCGGCTGCCGGCTCTCTTGCGGCTGCCGATCGCGGGATCGCCGTCAAAGTTCCGGCGGACGTGGGTCTCGCCAATTACGACCCGAAACGGTTTCACGCCCTGATCATAGGTATCAGCGAGTACAAGTATTGGGGCGATCTGCGCTGCGCGGCCGAAGATGCCAAAGCCATGGCCGCGGCGCTTCGCGACACCTACGGCTATAGCAACATCAGGCTGGTTCTCGATGAACAGGCGACCCGCAGGGGGATCCTGGAAGCCATTGATTCGTATAGCGGGCTGGGGGAGGAGGATTCACTCCTCATCTACTATGCCGGCCACGGGTGGATGGACAAAAACAAGACGGGTTTCTGGGTCCCGGCCGATGCGGCTGAAGACGACAAATTCTCGTATATTCCGAACAGCCAGATCGTCAACGACTACTTCAAGAAATACAAGGTGCGGCATCTGCTGGTCGTCGCCGATTCCTGCTTCAGCGGTTCAATGCTGCGTGGCAAGAATGATGCGCGGGCGGACGACTGGCAACTTCCTGCGGGATTTCGTAAGCCCTCCCGATGGATCATGACCAGCGGCGATCTGGCTCCGGTTCCGGACGATACAGGTTCCGGGCACAGCCCGTTTGCCACCAGGCTATTGCAGTACATGAAATATTCCGATCAGGCGGCTTTCGGCGTGCAGGACCTCTATGTCTATGTCCGCAAGAATCTCGAAAGCGGCGCGATCTGCCAGCCGCTTGATACGCCGGAGCACATGCCTGGTGGGGAGTTTGTGTTCTGCAGGGTGGCTGCCGCCGCCGTGCCGATGGTGACGGCACCACCGGTAAACGTGCCGCCAGCCGACTCAATCAAGACCAAGCCTGCCAGCTTAGGCGTTCTTTCGTCCTTCATGCCGTCATTCACTCCGCCTCCCCAGCCGGCGAAGATAGAGTCTCCGGCACAACCCAGGACGGAAGTACGGGCGACACCACCGCCTGTACAACCGGAGCCGGTGGCGGGAACCCTGATCATCAGGTCCACCGTGGTTGGTGTAGCCGTCATTGACGGGACCCGGACCTTGGATATCGGCGCCAGCAAGGCGTGCGTGGTTGCTGATATGAAACCGGGCAAGCACACGGTCAGAGTGATGGCGGGACCGGAGACATGGCAGCGGACCGTTTATATTGAGGCTGGAAAGACTGCGGAAGTGCTGGCGGACATTAAGGTGACCAAAGAGGTAGAGCGCGTCATTGTGGAGCCGGCGAAGAAGCCATCGCGGCCCAAGGTGCACTAGAAGAAGGGAGGGCAGAGCCGACCAGAAGTGACACGCGGGAATGGTTTCTGATTGGGTTTCTGCATAGGAATAGATAAAAAAAGGAGTCTGAAAGATGAAGTTAGCAAAAGGTTTGTTGGCGGGTATTCTCGTTATGTCGTTGGCGGTTTCGGCGCAGGCCGGTCTGAGCGTAGGCGGCAAACTGTGGTACGCGATGTTCAATGAGGACAGCGTGAAGGACACGTTGATGCTCGGTCCGACGCTAAGTCTCAGCGGCGACACCATGTGGCTGTCCGCCATGTATATGATGGGTACTCTCAAGTCGCAGGACAGCGATATGGGTGTGGACATGGACATTGCAGACTCGGAAGCCGTGCTGGGATTCTCGCTCGACATTCTGGACATCGGTGTCGGTGCCCGGTATTCGACGTGGACGGATAAGTCTGGCGATGAGCTCAAGATTTTGGGCCCCATGGCCTACGTTGGCTTGGGCAACACGTTCGGGGAGTCGGCTCTCGGATGGTATGTCGGAGCATCCTACATGTTCATGGATCTTGGCGATGCCAAAGACCTGCAGGACGAGATAGATGCCGCCGGGATTAACGCAGACGTCACCTTCGAACACTTCAACGTTGAAGCGGGTTTGTCGTTCAGCCAGGAGCGTCTCCAGGCGACATTGGGTTATCGAATGAAGTACTACCTCAACTGGAATGAGGCGTCTGACTACACAGCAGACATCGGCCACAGTGGCGTGGCGGCGAGCGCCAGCTTTGTGTTCTAAGGTAGTATAGGTAACGAGACCAGGGCATTCGTCTGAATGCCCTGGTCTTTGGTTTCGAGGCGGCGCGTGGAGGCGGACATGATGACGAGACAGCTCTTTGCGATGGCCTTCTGCATCTTCCTTCCGATCCTGTCCGCGGTCGCCAAGCCGGCGTGGGTTTCCTCGATGGGCCGGAGTGTGGATTACCCGGATAGTCGATACCTGGTCGGCTTCGGGATGTCGGCCGCCGACGTGCGCATGGATGCCACTGACAAGACCGGCTATGCCCGCAACATGGCGATGGCTAACCTGGTCGCTTCCCTGCGAGTCAGCATCTCTTCTGAAAACGCCGTTCATCAGTTCTCCTCCAGAGTGGGCCAGCGTGAAGACCTGGTGGACGAGTACAAGTCCAAGGTGGTGGCAAAGAGTGAACTGAACCTTGACGGCGTCCAATTTGACGATTTCTCCGGCGGAAGGTCGGAGCCGGCCTATGCGCTAGCTTATCTTGATAAGGAGAAGGCGCGGACGTACTACAGCGGCAAGTTCAAGCTCCAGATGACGAAGCTGGGCGAACTCCAGCGGCAGGGCAATCTCCAACTGGAGGCGCGGAATCCTACGGGCGCACGCGAGACGTTCCTGATGTGCGACAGGCTTGTTGGAGATATCGAGGAGACCATGCTGATTCAGGAACTGCTGGGCGGCTCGGGGTCGATGGTGGCCGGCGATCTTGAGCAGATCCTGACGGCGCGCAACCGCTCCCGTGAATTATGGAATGCCGTGGCCCAGACCCTTGATGAGGCCGCCGAACAGGCGGCGGTGAAGGTGGCGGCGCAGAAGCCGACGGCAGGCAAAGTGCAGATCAACGCGCTGATGCTGGACGACACCTACCAGTACAGCCAGTTCAGCGCGCGGTTCCGGTTCCTGCTGGAACAGGCGCTTGCGGCCAAGACCACGCTGAAGCCCATGGACCTCAGCGGCGCCGACTTCTCGCCGGGCAGTTCTGGCAAGACGATCCATGGCACCGCCAAGGGGGCGGACTACCTTTTGTCGGGCAGTTACTTCCTGAAGCCCGAGGAGATTCACTGCTATTTTCGCGTCACCGACATCCGGCAGCAGCAGACTGTGGCGACGGTGAGCGTGCGCGTCAACCGCAAGGCGGCCGAAGGGCTGGAAGTTCAGCCGCGAAACTATCTCCAGGCCCTCCAGGACAGCCGGGTCTTCGGGAAAGACGAAGTCGTGGGCGGCGGACTGAACCTTGAGCTCTGGACCAACTGCGGCGCGGAGAACCTTCTTCTCGAGGGCGGGGACGAGGTGAAGTTCTATGTCCGGGTCAACCAGCCCTGCTATCTGCGTTTCATCTACCACCTCAACAACGGGGCGCGAGTCTTTCCTGACAAACTTTACAGCAACTACTACCTTGACGTCGACAAGGTGAACCGTCCCGTCGAACTGCCCACGACATTCGAGATATGCCCGCCGTTTGGCGCCGAAACCATCCAGTTCTTTGCGGCGACAGACCCCATGCCGGAGTACGAGATCGAGTCGCGGGTCATTGAGGGCGAGAAGTACGACGTCATCAAGGGGACCCTGGCTGGTATTGTGAAGCAGACGCGCGGGATGAAGACTAAGAAGGTTGACGCGCAACTGACGGAGCGGCGCATTGGCCTTACGACGGTGGTAAAAGCGCAAAAGTGAGCGCTTTTTGAGAACAGGCAGGAAGACAGCGAAAGGGGGATGGTATGAGGAATCGGGTCTGGATAGGATTGGCGATGGCGGCGACGGTGTTGGGACTGGTGTCGGCTGCGAATGCCGGAATGACGCAGCGGATTGGCGCAGGCGCTACCTACTGGCATACGCTCGACGAGATCAAGGACGCCAGGGACTACGATCAGGACGGGATGGCCTGGTTCCTGTCGTATCAATGCAAGCCGGTATGGCTGCTCTTCTTGGAGGTGCAGGTGGCGCAGATGCCGGAAGGCTACCTGGCGGCATCCGAGGTTGTTTACGCGCCTGAGGCACTCTTGGGAGTAGAGTTTCTCTTTATCTACGGCGCGGTCGGGATCGGCGCGTACTACACTGACGGCGAGTGGAGCGACGACCCGTTCTACGATCTGCGGGCCGGGGTGAACCTTGGGCTGCTGCCGTTCCTCAAATTGGACCTCTACGGCAACTACCGGTTCATGGATTTCGAGGAACTCGATGTCAAGGAAGACGTCAACGCCGACACGCTGATGTTCGGCGCCGCTCTGCGGCTGGAGTTCTGATCACCGGTATGATGCGTAGAGCGGTATCCGGTCGCTGACGCGCTGGACGTAGTCCCGTGTCTCCTGGTGCGGAAGGTCGCGACGCAGCGTGGCGTAGACGGAGTCCGGTTTCATCCGGTTGATGATGGGCGCGGCGCGAACGACCGAGGTGCCGGCGCCAAAGGCGCGCGCGACATTGCCCGCGCCGGTGTTGTAGGCGGCGATGGCACAGTAGGTGCGGCTGGCCGGATCCGCTATGGCCTTGAGGTATCGTCCGTCCAGAATGTGCAGAAACGCCGCGCCCAGTTCAATGTTCTGTGCCGGGTCGTACAGGTAGGCGGCATCGAGCAGGCGGTCCTCCTTGTGGACGAATTGGTACGCATCCCTTGCCCCCGATGACGGGACCAACTGCATCAACCCGAACGCGGGCGCGCCGGATCGCGCCCTTGGGTTGAAGCAGGATTCCGTGTGGATGACGGCCATAATCAGCGCAGGGTCCACCCCGTAGCGGCGGGCCTGATCGGTCACGTAAGATCGGTAGCGTTCGGCGCGAACCTGCACATGATTCTTAGCCAGGGGGAACTCGACGGCGATGGCGGTGCGCACCTGTTTCTCCGACCCCGTGACTTCCGCGGAAACCGGCGTGGCGGCGGCAACAAGGGTGGCGGCGACCTCTCCCGCATTCGCGGCGGTTACGGTCAGTCTGCCGTCCGGCGTCTGAACCTGGCCAGCCAGCAGGGGCGTGTGCTTGGATGACGAGGCCGCCTTGGGCGGTTCGGCTGTCGCTGTCGGAACATTCGCTTGGGCGTGCAATACCAGTTTCTGGCCCACCTTCAGTTTGGCATCCGGGCTGATGTTGTTCAGTTTTGCCAGCTTGTCGCGGCTTACGTTGAATCGTTTGCCGATCCCCCAGAGGGTTTCACCAGGCTGTACGGTATGAACGAACGCATCTCCTCCCTGGCGGGATACGATGGTCGAATAGTCCTCTTCGTTGCGCTTCTGCTGTCGGCGGACCATTTGGACCGGGTCTTCGGTTCCGCTGAGGAGAAGATTCTTCACCTCGGCCACGAGTGCATTGCGGGTGGCCGGGTCCAGCGCCTTTGCGCCTTTTGGAAAAAGCAACTGAACGCGCACCTGTCCCCGCTCGAAATCAACCGCGGTACGCTTTTCAAACGAGTCATTGTATTGGACCCAGACTTTCTGCTCCGGAATCCAGACGTTGCCATGGCCCCACTTGGCGCCAGCCTGGCGGAGGAACTCGTCGAAAGCCTTGCGCTCGGACTCCAGCCAATCCTCGTACTGGCGCGTCACCGCCTCATTGTATGCATCCTGCTCTGCCCGATCCTTCGCGAGCCAGCTCGCGAAATCGTCCTGCGCCGTCGCGGCGATGGCCAGGCAAACCGAAGCAACCAGTGCGGTATATATTGGATCAGTACGCATTTTCACGGGCGAACAGGGTTCGTACCAGAATCTTGAAATCAAGGGCCAGCGACCAATTCTCCAAGTAATAGAGATCGTACTTGATCCGCTCTTCTATGCTGGTGTTTCCTCGGAGACCGTTGACCTGCGCCCATCCGGTCATACCGGGCCTGGAGACGTGACGCCACATATAGCGGTTGATATCCTCCCGAAACCTCTCCACGAAGTGTGGCCGTTCGGGACGCGGGCCGATCAGGCTCATATCGCCCTGGAATACGTTCCAGAGTTGGGGAAGCTCGTCAAGATTGTACCGCCGCAGAAATCGCCCCAACCTGGTGGTGCGGGGGTCATTCGCCACTGCAAATACCGGCCCCGTGGCTGCCTCGGCATCGGCTCGCATGGTGCGCAGTTTGAAAATGGTGAACATCCGGCCGTCGCGGCCGCATCGTTCTTGCCTGAAGAATACGGAGCCCGGCGACGTGAGCTTTATAGCGACGGCGGTGATGAGCATGAGGGGCGAGAGCAGGACAAGCCCTGCGGTGGCCCCGGCGATATCCTCAATTCGCTTCATGCACCGGTTCCAGAAGAAGTCCAGTGGCCACTTCCCGAGCCCCAGCAGCGGGATGTCGTCAAGCGACTGGACGTCCATGCTGCTGGTCAGGATGCGGAACAGATCCGGAACCATGTTAAACTGTACAATGTGCTTCTCGCAAAGCAGGATAAGGGAGACGATGCGGTCGTGGCCCAGCGAGGAATTGGTAAGAATGACATGGTTCACATGGAGGGCTTCGAGCAATCTTGGCAAGTCCTGCATTGTCCCGAGCAGCAGAGGTTCCGCAATGGAGGGGTCTGGGGGGGTGAGGTCGGTTCGCACGAATCCGACCACCTTGGATCGGAGCATGTGTTCGCGCTTCAGCGTCCGCATGACATGCGCGGCCACGCCATCCGACCCCAGGATCAGAACCCGGTTCTTCTCCGGACTGTGTCTGGCCATGTGCCTCTCGGTGTGAAAGAGCAGGACGCGCTCCACCAGCAGGATAGCCGTGATGGTCGGGAACGAGAGCGCCACGACGACGCGGGCGATGTCCACGTCATTCTGGATTGCAAACGCGAGGACCGCGGCCAGAAGTGTGCCGATCGCAGTTCCCCTGATCATCCTGGGCACCCTTCCGGCGAAGGTGCCGGTTTGTGGCCGAACAAACAGCCCCAGTGCCCGGAAGACCACGAGATGAAGAACGGCGACGGTTGCGGCAACGGGAACATACGTTGCCCAAAGTCCCGGGGGGGGCGTATGCCGCAGCGGGATCCAGTCGGTTCCGAAGCGAATCCATGTCGCCAGAAGGAACCCGGCGAACACAGCGAGGCCGTCGGCCGCGACAGCGGCGCTGCTGGCCATCACCTCAAACGTGTCATTCCTTCGCATAACTGAACACTTCGTCGAGGTCGATACGGATTGTGCGGCTGAGTTTCGACTTGGAGTCGGATTCCTTGGCCTTTTGAACCGCCGCGGCTCCGGCGGCCCGTTCGATTCCATCCGTGCTCTGTCGCGGAACCATCAGGAGAATGCCGCAGGAGGGACATTCCCCCGACTGGCCTGCGATCGCGTAGGGTGCCTCGATCTCCTGGGCGCATTCCGGGCAGCGGAAGAGCACAAATGCGCCGGTGTCTTCCCTGACCTGTGCGGGAGGCTCGGCGGCTCGAACGGCGGGCGCCGGCTTCGCAAGCGCCCCAGCCTGGGTTGGGATGATGATCTCGCCGCTGCAGGATGGGCAGACGCCACGTTCCCCGGCGCTCGCGCTCGAGGATGTGATCTCTATCTGGCAATGGGGGCACTGGAACCAAAGCTCCGCCGATTCCGTCGGGGCACGCACTTCGGCCTCGGGCGCCGGTCGCGGACTGAGCACGGGTGGAGCCTCATCGACAACCGTGACCAGCCCCTCGGGAGACGGCGCGATGAGATCCCTCGCCTTCTTCACCGCCTTGACAGTCACCGCATCGTGCGCGCCGATGAGCAGCGCCTGACCGGTCTTCGGATTGCGTGCCCGCCGCGCCCGTCGGTGGGCCACACCCAGTTTGCAAATGCCGGGGACGGTGAAGCCATTGCGGGCCTCACGGTAGGCCACGGCAGCCAAGCTTTCGAGAATACGGCCAATGGCCGCCTTGCTCATGCCTGCCTGGGCGGCCAATTCGCCAATCAGTTCGGACTGGGTCATGCTTTTCGTCGGCGCGGGCTGCTCTGTCATGAAAGCTCCATATGAATTTACACGCAGCGTATCATTTGCCTTTGCCTGTTGCACGGCAAAAAGAACTGCTCTTCGAGGTGCTTGACTTCATGCGGCGCATGTCGGAATCTACGCGCTGGTGGATCGAAACGGGACGAGCCTCTTATGGGACTTTTTGACTTCATCGGCAGTCGGGATAAGATTAGCAAGGGTGGCGAGGCCGAATCGGTTGCCAAAGAAGCGGCATCCGAGCCCGCGCCTAAGGCGGCGATGCCTTTGCCTTCGGTACTGCCGAAGCCGGCCGTTCCAGCCGTTCCGGCCCCAGCGGCGGCAGCTCCCGTGCCTGTCTCGCCGGCGGTGCCGGCCGTTCAACCAGCACCAACACCGTCCGCGCAGGCATTAGCGGGCGGGAAAGCCCGTGACATTGCCATTTACCGGCAACTCATGGAAGGCCTGTATGACGCGCTGCTTATCGTGGACCCCAGCGGACATGTGATTGCACAGAATACGCGCGCCGCCGAGTACTTTTGCTGGGACGTCGCGGACATGTGGCACATCGAGTTGCAGGTGCTGATCCCCGCGATGACGCTCACCGCTTTGACAAAGATACGGCAGCACGTTGAGTCCGGCCGGTTTGCGGTTGTGCAAGCCACATGTATGCGGAAGGATGGCGCGACATTTGCCGCCGAAGTGGCCGTGCGAGTCATACGCTTCATGAACGATGCAGATCTCGTGTTCACCATCCGCAACATCGAACGGCGGAAGGTGGCACAGCGGCGTCACCTCATGGAGCTGTCCGCTGTGCAGCAATCTGCCGCAGCAATGGCAATCTGCGATGCGGCCGGATCGCTTCGGTATTTCAACGCGGCTCTCCTTAAGATGTGGGGCTATGACGATGAGGCGCAACTGGCGAACGTCGCCTTGTGCGCCCTGTTCGAGGAACCGGACCTCGCTGGGGCCCTGCTTGCCAAGCCGCAGGAAACCGGAACGTGGTCCGGCCGCCTCAGCGCTCATCACAGGGGGGGACATTCATTCACCGTGGCGGCCGCCTCTTCTGTGGTCCGCAATGCCGAAGGTCAGGTGGAGCACCTGGTTCTGACATTCATCGACCTTTCCGGCCTGCGGCCAGCAACAGGAGCGCTTCGCCTGCGTCAGGCGCCATCTGCCTTGTAAACGTATCTTGTGCAGCATGTTATCTGGATTCTCAGAAGACAGGAGGTTGCGATGAACGGAAAGTGGATGCGGCGTTCTGCGGTTATTGCGGCATGCATGATGGCGCTGGCAGGGCAGGCGGCGGATGTGACGATCTCGCTTGTCACGGCCGGAGCGGACGGCGGCAAGCCTCTGGACGAAACGCAGTTCTTGTGGATCTCGCCTTTTGGCGGCTGGGCCGCTTCGTTGTGGGCTTTCGGGTTGAATGTCGACGGCAAGCCTCTCATGGTCTTCGAGTCCGAAGCGGACAAGCTGAGCGACAAATCGCTGAAGCAGGCAGAACGTGCCGGCGAGGGCTCCGAACTGATAGAGAGAATGCTGACAAAGATCGAGAAGACGGAGGCGAAGCCAGATGGCCGCATCTTGCAGGTCAAACGCGCGTCGTCCGCCACCTTGGACCTTCTGCCCGGCCGGCATACTATTCACCCCTTCGGCATCGAGTTCACGCTCGGCGCGGACGGGACTGTGGCCTGCGACAATCCGCGGGCCAGGGTCGATAAGAAGGCGAAGCGCATCGAGGTGCCCTGTCATCCGGTTGAGGTCAAGACGATGGCAGGTGGCCGTTCCGTTCCAGGCCAGATTCAATTGAAACTCGGGGCCGTGGGCCTGCTGGGCGGGCTGGAGAAGGTGTTCGAGGAATACGATCTTCAGAACGGCGCTGCAGCACCGACCACCATGAAAGCCGGGGCCCGCTATTTCGTCATATACCTTCCGGCTACGGCCGAGACTCCGTACGAAGTCAACGGAGTTACCTTCGAGCTTGATAAGGATGGAAATGTTAAACTGGCGGCGGACGCGAAGGCCAGCTGCGTGGGCGGCTACAAGATCCAACTGCAAGCGCCGCCTCTTCCGCCGCGCCCCGCCGCTCCACGGACACAACCTATAGGCGTGAGCTGGTTTGGCGCGCCTGGCAATGTTGCGATCTCCGGCGGATCGGCTTCCGCATCCGATGAAACCGGAAGCGGCTCGGGGTGGGTGGAGATTCCGCTCTCCGGGAATGGTCGCTCCGTCAAGATTGGAAGTATCAATGTGCGTATGCCGGACACTGACCCCCGTTGGCCGCATCAATCGCTGATCTGCGACGTGGCGGGTTCTTCCCGGTGGACGGTCGAGGCCTCGCCGCTGGCGGCCAAACCCGGCGCCGAGTGGTCATGCCGCATTACGGCGTCAGGCAAGGCGTCGGTTCCTGCATCACTGCGCGTTGCGCTGGAATCTGCGGCCGGCGGGGCGTCGGGCGGCGAGATGGACCTTAAATCAGCCGCCGGCGTATTTACGGGTGTACTGCCCTCCAAGTCTGGACTCTGGCGGTTGCGGGTTGCTGCGACGGACAGCAGTCCGTTGAAGGGCCAAACACTGGGGTTGGCTCTGATCGGCGAACAGGCGGCAGCAGCGGTCTCGCTGTTCACGGTCCACAACCGCGCGCTGTTCAAGCGCGGCACCGCGTTCGACCTGCTGTGGGTGGCCCGTCGTCCAGCGGGCGGGGCGGCTGCGGAATGGCCGGTGCGGCTGCGCGGCGTGGGGCTGGATGCCATAGTGCACCGTCTGGCAATTCCCGCTGGCGGCGGTGCGGCCGATGTTAGCGGGCGACTGATATTGGATACGACCGCACTGGCGGCGGGCGAGTATACGGCCATCGTCGAGGCGGACGGCGTTGCCGGCTACCCGTTCCGGTTCCGCATCTGCCAGCGCGAGCGGCTGAGCGATTTTGATGTCTACTCCTTTGCGGTCCACACGACTTCCGCGGAACCATTCCCTGGTTCGCCGATCAACTCCTACCTCGGCGGCACCAGCCTGATGAGACCCTCAACGGCGGCTTTTCTGGCGGACGGAGATGGGGCGCTCGACGGGGTGTTCGGCGCCTATGCCAATGCGCCTCTGGGCCCGTTGCCCGAGATGTTTGCGCGGCCCAGCATGGATGAGCGCAACGGCATGGCCATAGCGGCGATGGGGTTGCACAACGCGCCGGGGTGGCCCGAGGCGCATTCTTACGAGTCATGCAATCCGAAGCACACGCTGCCCGAGAACCTCGCGTGGGTGCGTCGGCGTATGGCACTCTTTGCGCAGGCCCATGCCGACTATCCCGGGGTCGACGGCTTCGACTACAATTGGAATTGGCAATTTGACAAGGGATTTTGGGGCGATTCCGGTCCCCGCCTGGACGCATGGCAACCGGAAGCCGCCAAGCAGTCGCAAGCGGCGGCGTGGAAACTCTCGCAGGAGATGTGGCCGCAAGTGGTCGCGAAATATGCGCATCTCAAACCGATCCGCACCGCCCCCCCGGAGAAGTGGCCCAAGGAAATGGCGGACATCCCGGGACTTTCCGAGAACCAATTGCGGTACGTGAATGCGGTGTCACCGAACGGTTGGAGCCTGCGCCCGGCAAACACGTTCGCGGAATGGTATGCTGATCTGAACGAGATCATGCCGGGGCTGACCCACCACGCCCACGTTTCCTCGCCCGGCCTGGGCGGCGGCATCCAATACTGGGAATGGCACGGCAAGACGCATCGAAACTCGGTCGATTTCTCCGAGTATTTCCTGTCGCCTTTCGATGGCTGGCGCGCCCCCGCGGTCATGGCCATGGACAACCAGGAGCGTCAGAAGATCCAGTTGGCCGTCCAGAGCCATAGCATGCGGGCGGAAGATATCCCGAACCTTTTCGCGGCCGCCGGTCGCGGCGTGGATGGTTTCGCGTTCACGCAGTTCTCGGATAAGAACACCGAGATGATCGGACGTGGTCGCGTCTTCGAGCGGTTCGGATCCTGGTTCGTTTCTTTCGATCCGCTTCCGGACGTGGCCCTGTTCTGGTCCCGGAACGGGAACGCGGTGCGCACGGCCCTGCACGACCTGGCCCGTCTCCGCCGGCCGGCCATCATGGTGGGACCACGCGACGTTGAGGCCGGCGAGCTGCTGAAGTACAAGGTGCTGGTGCTGCTGGGCGTGGGCGACGAGCTGCCGCCCGAGACCCTGCAGGCCTTCCGCGCGTTCGAGGCCAAGGGCGGCGTCATCCTGAAAGACGACGCCTGCCACTCGAATGTGCCCGGGCGATCCATCGGTCTGGCTTATGAGGGCAAGAACGTGTCCGGCGGCTGGGGTGGCGCGCAGGCGGGCGGCGAAGGAGAACACGTCTGGGTTTGGAAACTCTTCCTCGAGAAGCAGGAAACGCTGGTCAAGGCCTTCGCCGCGACGCCCAAGCCGCCTGTCACCACGCCGGACACGGATGTGCTCCTCTCGCCGCTTGCGGGCAAGGATTCGATCATCTGCTTCGTGATCAACAAGACCGAGGTGCCGCTTGAGGTGACGTTCCCGTCGGAGAAGTCGAGTCGTTTCCGCCAGCAGTGCGTGCTGCCCAAGATCGGCGAACTGCAGGTGGAGAAGGGCTGGCACGTTCGGAACCTGCTGACCGGCCAAGCCGCGCCCACGGAGAACACGGCAAAGGGTTTGCGCGTGCCCCTGGAACTGACCCGGGCCGAAGGCGAGATCTATTTACTGACGCGACGGGAACCCAAGAGCATGACGGTTCAGGCGCAGCGCACGTCCCCGGCAATTGTCCGTCTCACGGGCGGGCTGGCGGATGGGGACGGCAAGCTGCTGGCTGACCCCATGCCGTTCGAGGTGACGCTGAAGGGGCCGGACGGCGCCATCCTGTTCCACAAGTACGCGTCCATCGGGCCGGAGCATCCGTTCGACCTTCCCGTGCCCGCCATGTCCGGGGATGCCCGTCCGGAACTCGTCCTGCGCGACCTGGTGCTCGGGACAACGGCCACCCAGGCGCTGGAACCGGCCGTGCCGGCCGCCGTGGCGGTCCGGCAGGAGCCGGACCTGATCGGCGGCGAAAAGAAAATTCTCGAGTTCTTCCAGCGCAAAGGACCTGTGACGATCCTGCTGGACGAGGACCAGGAGGCGTTCCGCCCGGCCGCGGAGCGGATGGCCGCGATGCTCAAGAAATCCGGCCGCGACGCGCGCGTGGTGGACTGGGATGTTAATCAGGTGCGGCCATTGCCGTTGCGCTGGTATCCCATCGCGGCCGACCGCGATGTCCTGGACAGCGTCACCAACCGCAACGGATTCGCCTGGCGGATCAACATGAGCACCGACGCTGCGTTCGAGCGGGATACGTACGGGCGGATCAGCAAGACCGACTATGCCAACCCCAATGCTGGTTACTCGGAAGGGGGGCCGCGCCTGCGGCACGACGGCGACCTGGTTCTGTTCGGCTCGCCGGCGAACCATCGCGCCCTGGCAGATCTGGCGCCGTGGCTGCGGCGGGTGCCGACGGACACTTACCCGGCGCCGGGCGGCTTCTTCGTTCACTATCTCTGGTCTCCGTTCCGGGCCCGCTATGACGCCATCTACGTGGGCTGCCGCGATGCCGCCGGCGCCGATGCGGCCATGGCCTGCCTCGCCAGCCTGAAGCGGCCTGAACCGGCACCCGAGGTCAAGATGGCCGACAAGGCGGTGGTTTTGCGCGGTGGTGCACCGGCTCCCCTGGAAAACCTGGCCATCCAGCTTGGGGCAACGGCCGTTTTCAATGTCGAATACTCGCCGAGTGGCGACCGCCTGTTTGCGATCACGGCTGCATTAGGGGACTGGCTTTACGTCCTGGATGCCGAAGGCAAGGTGCTCGAAAAGCGGATGCCACCGAACACGCCGACGTTTCCAAACTGGTTCATTTGGGGCAGGGGGATTACGCCGGTGAGCGATACGGTCCTGCGCCTCCACCAGTGGAATGGCGGGTACATGTACGACCTGACGCGCGGCTGGGTCAGCCGGGCGCCGGCAGCACCCCAGGTGGCAGACAAGAAAGCGGGCCGGTCTTTCCTGGGCGACACTGACTTCCTGTTGGCGATGGACCCGCAAGGACGCCGGATCTGGACCTACGAGGACGGCAGCCAGTCTCCCGACATGGGCACCTTGCGCAAGGTGACGCCGCGCGCCCTCAGCGACAACGGGCGTATCCTGCTGGTTTCCGCTTTCGCCGAGGACGCCCCCCCCTCGCTCGTTGGGCTCGACGCCGCAACCGGCAAGGTGCTCTGGCAGCGTACCGGCATCCTTCTTAATGCCGGAACGGTCGTCGCGATGGAGGACCGGTTCCTCGTAATCGCAGACGACAAGTCCATCCACGAAATCTTCGTGGAGAGCGGGAAGGCGGGGGACGCGATGTCCGCGCTGACCGGCAGCCCGGACTGGGTGTTGCAGGTGCCTGGAAAGAAGAGGTTGCTGATCGCCGAAAACAGCCACTTCGACCGCAAGGGCCCCCGCTGCCGCGTGTATATCCGCTCGCTCGACGGCGGCGCGGACCGGAATCTGAGCGTGCCCGGCCGCGTGACGGGCATGGCGTTTGCGCCGGACGGGCAATCGTTTGTGGTGGCCAGCTCGGACCAGCTCCTGGCGCGATTCGCTTCGGACGGGACCTTGCTGTGGAGCGTGGAGACACAGCCGGCCCTCACTCTGCGCTTCTCCAGGGATGCCAAGACCCTGGTGACCGCCGGCAACGACGGCGTCGTGCGGCTGTTCAATTTCGACGACGGGAAACTGCGGCGGGCGACGGACCTGAACTACGGCAACAGTATCACCGCCGAGCAGTTCGCCAAACAGGAACGGATGGGGGACCTTCCCGTCGATGCCGGACGCATGGTTCAGCTGCCCCCGCCGGAGCCCTCGTACCTCCAAACGTTCGACGCAAAAACGATATCCTTCGGGCCGAATCTAGCGCCGCCCGAGCGCATGCGTGCGCTCCTCAAGCCGGCGGAGGTTCCCGCCGCGTGGGTGGTCAAACCCGAGTCCCTCGGCACGCTGACCGCCCCGATCAAACTCCCTCCCCTCAAGGTCGAGGCAGGCAAGACATATCTGATCGAATTTCTAAACGCGGCCGGCGCCATCACAAACGACACCTCTCTCTTGCGCGTGGAAATAGCCGTCAACGGGAAAGTGACGACGAAGAACCTGCCCTTCACTGCGCGGCTCCCGGTGGACCCGATCCCGGCTCGCCGCCGGGCCGCGTTCCGGGCGGATGATGACGACGACGTCACGCTGACGATCCGCGCGATTCTGCCAAACCGGAACGCCGCCATGCCCTACGAGAAGGTCCCGGCCGCCGATATTCCGGTTCTGATCGGCGATTTCGTGGTGGCCGCCATCCAGTTCCCGGGACCCAATGTGCTGTTCGACGGCGGCCCGGGCGCCCGCTCCAAGCCCGCGGGCTCGATAACGTGCACCGTGTATCCCGTGAAGTCAGCGGATTCAACGGTCAGGAGCTATCCAGCCAACTGCTCGGATGTCGCCCTGCGCCTGGTCAATGGCCTGATCGCCAATCAGAAGACGGACTGGACGCCCGTGAGCGGTCCGTACGGCCCCGACAAGGCTCCCTTCCAAGCGCGACACGCCGAGGCGGTCACGCAGTTCGCGGTCCCCAAGGCCTTGGCGGCCATCGCTGTTTTCGAGGACAACACCGGACCGGTCTTCGTGGGCGGCGGCTTGCGCGAGCGCACGGCGACACGGTACGCCGTGGATGTGCGCGATAGCCGCGGCAACTGGATACGCATCGGCGCGGTGCGCGACAACCGGCAACTCGTCAACATCTTCCCATGCCCGAAGGACAAGATCAGCGGGGTCCGCTACATCTGGGGGGGGCGCGAGGACGCTGTGAGCCGGAATCTGGCGGACAATTTCATCCGTACGGCGCAGATCGAAGCTTATGCGGCGGAGGGTGTTACCCAAGTCCTCATCGAGAAGATCCTCAACCAGGAGGATACGCTCCCTCCGGCCAGTGATGGATTCTGACGTTGTAGGAAGCCGTTCCCGCCCGTCACGGTCTTCCTGTCCATGGTCGCGGCCCTGGCGACTGTTGCACGGGGTCGGGCCGGCTCCAGATTGAGCCTAAATGGTGACTTTTCGTAGAACAGAGAGTTGTCACGGTGTCTTATGGCCGCCTTCAAGATGCGTTCGCAGACATTGTTGTCGATAGGAGACCCGGGCATGCGCAGGAAGAGCGTCAGCTCTTTCCAGTGTTTTAGCTCGTACTTGATAGCCGCGCCCAGCCCGCTATTCGGTTCGACTTCTTTGTTTGTGATCTTCTGCTCCATCCATCCTTTCAGGTCTTCCATGAGCGGGCTGCTGTGTTCCTGATGGTAGAGCAGCCTTTGTTGCGCAGACATGACCTGCTCAACCGTAGCCAAGCACATCCTTCCGTGAAAGACTCACGGTCCTTTATCCCTCTGCCCGTTGTCTGCCCCAGGCATATCCAGTTGGCCGCCTTGTAGCAGGTGCCGGCAAATCGTTCGGTAACGCAGGCGAGTCCCTCGGATGGCGATTCGGGCTTCACCTCTCGGCTACCCTTAACCCGAAGTTCCAGAGTCTTTGACACGCTCTCTACACGCGCAACTTATTGTCCATCAAAGCTATGGGACTGGCGTTACGGCTGTTTTTCCGTTCCGTTTACTGGGCACAATTGATTG
>CAZWPN010000024.1:0-32527 GCA_964635275.1 uncultured Victivallales bacterium
CGATAGCAACGTCTGGCCCCGGTCGCAAGGCATTGTCGCACCTTGACAACAGGGCCGCAACCACTCACAACAGCAGCAGGAAAGCCCGCTGGCAGCGAGTTGGCAGGAAACAGATTTCACAACCGCGTTGACAGGAGCACGCAGTCCGCCTCACACATGCTGGCACGGAACACATCCGAGCATGTCTTCTCGTTGGCCTCGCGGCGGCGAATGCCGGTTTGTGCATCTCGCTGACACGGCACCTCCCAGCAAACGGAGCGCCCTGCCGATAATCAGGGCGTCCGCCACCTTCCGTCGCGCCGCCTCAACGATCCGGAGGCATTACTTAGGTTCCCCGGTGGCTCTCCCCAAGGCAGCAGGCTTATTAACGATGTCGAGGCTCTTTCCACATCGAAAACCGACAAAGGCACCCTCTCTCTGGCAGCCTGACTTGGACAGTTGGTCAGTAGGAACGCCGCGTGTGAACACGGCCAACTCGGACTCACCGGGACTCAGGTACGAGCCCCCACGGTACACATGCGTCGCCCCCTTCTCCGGCCCCCGTGGATCCATATGGCGGGGCGGGTCGCACGGCAGTTCGGCTTCGTAGTAGTCGTTAGCCCATTCCGCCGCGTTTCCCGCCATATGAAACAGGCCATACGGGCTTAGACTGGACTTCTTCCATTCAAACACCCCGGCGGCGGCAGCCTCGATTGCTTCCGCGGCAAGGGGCTTGTCGACATCCCATGTCTCCGTCGGCAGCGAAACAGCACGAGCTGCGACGGGCTTCTTGTCGGCATTCGCCCCCGCCTTCTCCATCAGGCCTTTGATTCCACTCTTTTCCGGTGGTCTGGGCGGATTCTGTCGTGTCATCTCAGCCGCGAGGAAAGAACGGCCTGCCACCGAGTTGACGACAAAAGAAGAAGGGGCATCTGCCCCCCAAGGGAACGTTCGACCGTCATCTCCCCTCGCCGCCTTCTCCCACTCAGCCTCCGAAAGCAACCGCTTCCCAGCCCAGCGTGCATAGGCATACGCATCAAACCAGTCAACCCCGACAACCGGTTGTCGGTCGCGACTCAGCGACGGGTTCTTCCACCCTTCTGCGTCATGCTTTTTGAGAGGCGGGGCATCCGGATGCTCCATGGATGAGTCCCCCGACTGCTTCACGTGCTCGACAAAGCGACGATACTCCGCGTTTGAAACTTCGCAACGATCTATGAGGAACGGGGGAACATGAACGATGCGCATCGGGAAGTTGTTCTCCCTGGTATCCGCGTTCTCTTTTCCCATCAGGAAATAGCCGCCGGGAATGTAGACCATGCCGGATGGAATGGTCCCTCCTGCAGGGAGCAGCGCGTTTGTATTCGACATCCGGCAGGCATCCATGATCCGATGTTCCATCCTCATGATGTAGTCAAAGTCCATCTCCTTGATCGCCACGGCTGCCGGCCCCTCACTTCGAATCACCTGCACAAGCCAGAAGTGTAGAAATCCCATCGTCTCCGAGACGGCCTCATCGAACTTCCGGTCCGAGATCAACTTCGGCAACCGGTCCTGCATAAGCTTGGGAAGCAGACGGGCGGACTCCCTTCTCTTCGCCACCATCGAGTCAATGGCCTCGCGCACCTTCGGGTTGCTTTTGGAGTCCGGCCGCTTTTCCAGTTCCATGATCTGGCGAGAATAGAGGTCAAACTTTCGGGCGGCGGCCAACACCGGCGCACACCACTTGCCATCCACCTTCTCCATTTCATTCAGACTCATCTGGAGTTCCGACTGAAACTCTGTGCGGCGCTGGCGGACAGCATCCAGTTCCTGGGCGGACGTGCACTTCGCAAGGAACTCGTCCATAAGCAGGATGCCCTCTTGATACTGTTCCACCGACAGGCTGAATTTGGCGTCAAGCTTCATCTCCAGCAGTTTCTTCGCAAAAAGGCCGCTAACGTCCTCGGGCACCAGTGTCTTGATCTCCGCCCTGGGGATCTGCCGGGTCATGGACATCGTCTCGCCCTTCTGCACTTTCACGCTCACCAACTCCGGAGTCTCCGACACAAGTGCTCCGACAAGTTTGGTGCCGTTTTGCAGAACGATGACAACTCGCTTTTCGTCAGGAATCAGCGCCCTGGCAGCATCCGAGAGTTCATCGCGCCGCAGCCCGAACGCCGGGTGCACCAGAAGAACGATGAGCAGTGCAATCAACAGCCTCTGTCGATCCATGACGTGACTCCCTCTTAGGTCCGAGTGGACAAGTTCACTGACCGGACTATAAGCCCCTGCCCACCGCAGGTCAACAAGGCAACCGGTAACGTTCGTCCAGCGTAAACGCGTTCTCAATGTGCCGCACCACCGGATCCTGAGCGCCGGGATCACCAACAACCTCGATTACATCAAACCGGTAGTAGATCGGCGGGAAAGCCAAGCGTTTCAGATAATGAATGGCCGCGCGTCCCGTCGCGCGGCGTTTATCGCGATCCACGGAATCGTATGGGCGGCCAAAGGCCTCGGAACTCCGCGTCTTAACCTCCACAAAGACCAGCACGTCCTCATGGCGGGCTACCAAATCGAGTTCCTCACGGGGGCTGAACCTCACACGTCGCCCAAGGATTTTGTATCCTGCCTTTCGCAAAGCGCGCTCAGCAACGGCCTCACCCCAAACCCCCGTGTTGTCGGCTGCGCTTTTTGATCGCTCGGTCACGTCAGCATACACTCCATTTCTCTATCCACGTCAGTCGGACAACGCCGAATCGCATCGGCCTCGCGAACCGGCCCGAAGGATCGGCGATGCACTGGTGTCGGGCCATGCTCGAACAAGGCCTGTAAGTGGCGCTGCGATCCGTAGCCCTTGTGTAATGCAAAACCGTATTCGGGATAGATCCGATCCAATGCTCGCATGTGCCGATCCCGAATGACCTTGGCGACAATGCTGGCGGCCGCGATCGAGAGACTCAGCGTGTCTCCCTTCACAATCGCAGTGGACACCACCGGCAGATCTGGAACAGGAAGACCATCCACAAGGATGTGATCAGGGGCGATAGACAAGGCGGCAGTCGCGCGCCGCATCGCCCGGTACGTGGCCTGCAGGATGTTGACCGCGTCAATTTCAGCGACGTCGGCATAACCCACGCCTACGTCAACGTCGGAGGCCCGCATCAGGCATGAGAAGAAACGTTCCCGCGCACGTTCCGGAACCTGCTTCGAGTCCGTCAGTCCACTCAGAAGACCATGAAACTCGCGTTCAGCAAAAGCCTGTGGAAAAACCAAAGCTGCGGCAACAACCGGCCCCGCGAGCGGCCCACGCCCTGCCTCGTCCAAACCAGCCACCCGAAGGCAGCCTCGTCTCCAAAGCGGTTGCTCGTAAGCGAGCAAGGGGCGTTCCCACTACTTGATTTTTTGTTTCAACCGGGTCCGCTTGCCGGTGAGCTTCCTAAGGAAGAGAAGCTTCGCCCGACGGACACTGGCTGAACTTTCCACTTCAATCCGGTCAATGAAAGGCGAATGGATCGGGAACACGCGCTCCACGCCAACGCCATGCGACACGCGGCGCACAGTAAACGACGCCGTCACGCCAGTTCCGCGTCGAGCAATTACCGTCCCACTAAAGACCTGCACGCGCTCTTTGCCGCCTTCCTGAATCTTGACGTGCACGTTGACCTGATCGCCGATGGCAAACAGCCCCTTCCGGTCTTCCTTGACGTTTTCCTGTCTCAGCTTTTCCATCACATTGACTGCCATGTTCCCCTCCTCAGTCCCGTATATCACGCGATTCGATCAAGTCCGGTCGCCGCTGGCGTGTCCGGCTCTCCGCCTGGCCGCGCCGCCACTCCGCTATGGCATGATGGTCGCCGGACAACAACACCTCCGGAACCCGCATGCCTCTAAAATCCGCCGGCCGCGTATACTGAGGGTACTCCAGCAACCCATCGCTGAAGGACTCGTTATCCGCCGCCCCTTCGCCTCCCAGCACACCCGGCAACAGACGAACCACCGCATCAATAACCACCGCTGCCGGCAGCACACCATTCGTCAGCACGTAGTCGCCTATGGACATCTCCTCGGCAAGAAAGTACTGACTTACCCGCTCGTCAACCCCCTCATAGTGGCCACACAAAAAAATCAAATGCCGTTCGCGCGCCAGCTCAGCCGCCATCGGCTGTCCAAATCGTTTTCCCTGCGGCGTCATCAGGATCACGCGCGATCCCTCCTGCCGCACCGACTCTACCGCCTCCGCCAGCGGCTCCGGCTTCATGACCATACCAGGTCCGCCCCCGTAGGGACGATCATCCGTGGTCTGGTGAACATCCGTTGTAAATCGCCTCAAATCAATCGCGTGAAACTCCACTGCCCCTTTGCGAGTTGCACGCTTCAGCATGCTCTCTTCCAGGAACCCGCGAAGCATCTGAGGAAATATGGTAATCACGTCAACCCGCAACGGTCCAACCACCCCAACGGGAGTGTCAGCACTTGCGGACGAATCGACGTCAACGGGCTGCACGCCGCGCACGCCTCACCAGACTGGCCACTGTATCGGAAACAGTAGCCCCTTTGCGCACCCACTCCTCAATCCGATCGAGTTTCAACTCGTAATTCTTGTCTTTCCTCTTCGGGTCATACCAGCCCAACAGTTCGATAAAGCGGCCATCGCGAGGCGAACGGCTATCGGCCGCCACGCATCGAAAACTGGGGTCATTGGTCGAACCCTTGCGCGTCATTCTGATCTTAACTGCCATGAGACCTCCTAAAAGCGGCGCATATTGCCACGCCCCAACTCCTCTTGCAAGTCTTTCTTACTTCCTCGAACCCGTCTTTTGCCGAAACTCGATGCGTCCACCTGACACCACAGCCTCAACCACCTCCGTATCCTCCAACCCTCCGCGCAGGAACTCCTCGGCAAGCGGGGTCTCTATGAACCGCTCGATCGTCCGGCGCAATGGCCGTGCACCCAGTGATGGGTCAAATCCCTTGTCCAGAAGGAATTCCCTCGCCGGTTTGCCAAGGATGAGTCGTTTACCCTTTCCAGCCACGCGCTCGCAGACACGTTTCAGTTCAATATCCAGAATATCAACCATATCGCTGCGGTCCAATTGACGGAACACCACAACGTCGTCAAACCGATTAAGCAGTTCCGGCTTGAACACCCGTTTCGCCTCGTCAATCATCCGTTGCTTAAGGCCTTCGTAGTCGCTAGCCGTCACGGATCCGTGAAACCCAAGCCCCTCACCACGCTTGGACGTGTCGTAACCAAGGTTCGAGGTGAGAATCATAATGGTGTTGCGAAAATCCACCTGCCGGCCATGGCTATCAGTCAATCGTCCTTCCTCGAGAACCTGGAGCAAGGTGTGCATCACGTCCGGGTGCGCTTTCTCAACCTCATCGAATAGCACCACGGAATACGGACGTCGCCGCACACGCTCGGTCAACTGCCCCCCGTCATCATGGCCAACATAGCCCGGCGGGGAGCCAACCAACCGCGACACATTGAACTTCTCCATATACTCGGACATGTCGACCTGGATCAGTGCATTGGCGTCATGGAACATGAACTCGGCAAGCGCCTTGGCCAGCAGCGTCTTCCCAACGCCGGTGGCGCCCAGGAAAAGAAATGAACCGATCGGCCTGCGCGGATCCTTGAGATCCACTCTTGAGCGACGCAACGCGTTGGCGATGGCCGAGACAGCCATCTTCTGGCCGACCACTGTGCGCTCAATCTCCTTTTCCATCTCAATAAGGCGCGTCAGTTCCTCGCCCTCCATCCGTTTGAGCGGTATCCCTGCCGACTTGGATATAACGGCCATAACGTCTTCGGCTGTCACCACGATCCGAGCATTGCCCGACGCCTCCCGCCATTGTTTGACCATTCCATCCAGATCCTGACGGTCTTTCCGTTCCTGGTCCCGTAACGAGGCAGCCTCCTCGAACCGCTGCTGCCGGATTGCATCCTCTTTCTTCAGGCGGATGTCCTCAATTGCCGCCTCTCGAACTCGCAGCTCCGGCGACCGCGTCGTAGAAAGTATCCGCACACGCGCTCCCGCCTCGTCAATCACGTCGATAGCTTTATCCGGAAGGAACCGACCAGTAATGTACCTGGCAGACATCCGTGCCGCCGATTCCAGCGCATCTTCAGTATACGATGCATTGTGGTGCTTCTCGTAACGCTCGCGGAGTCCGTGAAGAATGGCGATCGTATCCTCAACCGACGGTTCCTCCACACGCACCGGCTGGAACCGGCGTTCCAGCGCCGAGTCTTTCTCGATGAATTTGCGATACTCGTTCAGCGTAGTGGCGCCGATGCATTGCAGCTCGCCCCTGGCAAGCGCCGGCTTGATGATATTAGAAGCGTCCATGGCGCCCTCCGCCGAACCGGCGCCCACAATCGTGTGCAACTCGTCAATGAAAAGCACGATGTTCTTCGAACGGCGAATCTCGTCCATTACCGCCTTGATCCGCTCTTCAAACTGGCCGCGATACTTGGTCCCGGCGATCATGAGAGCGATATCCAGGACTACGACCTTCTTGTCGCGCATCATCTCCGGCACATCGCCGGCCACTACAGCCTGCGCAAGGCCTTCGACGACCGCCGTCTTCCCGACGCCAGCCTCGCCCAATAGAACCGGGTTGTTCTTGTGTCGGCGGCAGAGGATCTGAATCACACGTTGCAGTTCATCTTTGCGGCCAATTACCGGATCCAGTTCTCCTTTCCGAGCCAGCTCAGTAAGGTCGCGCCCAAAGGTGTTGAGCGCGGGCGTCTTCGCCTTTTCCCCCGCAGGCGCCTTGGCCTCCGTCGCGGCTTGATGAGACGGTTGCCCAGCGGCGGATTCAACACCTTCCCCATCTTCATGTTCCGGATCGAGTTCGCGAAGCACCTCGAGGCGCGCAGTCTCCATGTCAACGTTCAGGTTTCGAAGCACCTGCGCAGCAATCCCCTCCCCCTCATGGATCAGTCCCAGTAGAATATGCTCTGTACCAACGTAGTTATGGCTCAGCGCCTGGGCCTCCGCCATGGCCATCTGGAGCACCTTCTTGCACCGGGGCGTGAGCGGCACGTTGCCTATCGTCTTGGTCTCTGGCCCCTGGCCGACGGATTTTTCGACTTCCATGCGCACGGCTTCCAAGGACACGCCCAGCCGTTTCAACACATTCACCGCCACCCCCTCACCCAAGGCTATCAGTCCAAGCAGCAAATGCTCAGTCCCGACGTACGGATGGTTGAATTGGTCCGCCTCCCGCCGGGCCAGTTGTATGACCCGCTGCGCCCTGGGAGTAAAATTAGAAAAACCGTTCATTCTGCGCTCCTATTCGGCCATGGCAACGCCACGCAACTTCCTGCGCACCATTCCGGCACGCACCAAATCGCGATCCTCAGACGCCAACGGCGCACCCGCCAGCCTCTGCAGGTGTCCGGGTTGGGTCATCAGCATGGTCTCATTAATCCGCATAACAGTCAGATGTTTGACAAGTCCCAGTTCAACGCCGAGGCGCATTGCCGAAAGAAAGTCAACAGCCTCCCGCGACGAAAGAACACGGGCATGCATCAACACTCCATACGCCCTTCCCACATAGTCCAGCAAGTATTCGCGGCGACTTTCCAGCACCCGCATCCGTGCGTTCACCTCGTGGCGCACCACTTCGTCTACGATCTCAAGTAGCCGGTCTATGATCGCCTCCTCCGCCCCACCCAACGTTCCCTGATTGCTGACCTGAAACAGATCGCCGGAAGCCTCGGTGCCCTCGCCCATCAAGCCTCTGACAGCGAAACCAAGCCTTTCAAGGCCGCAGATAACACCATCAATGTCGCCTGTCAGGCGCAGTCCGCCAAGGTGCAGCATCACGCTGGCCCGCATCCCCGTACCTACATTACTGGGGCATGCCGACAGATAGCCCAACGTATGCGAATACGCGAAGGGCAAACGCTCCTCAAGTTCGGAATCCACTGCATCAATGCGTCGCCATACATTGACGAGGTCCAGCCCTGGCGCCATGGCCTGAAGCCGCAGGTGGTCCTCCTCGTTGATCATGATGGCGATCCCCTCGTCCTCCGCTACCACAAGCCCCGCCCCCGCGTTCTTCTCGGCCAACTCGTTGCTTATCAAATGCCGCTCAGCAAGAATAAGGCGATCGATCTCATCAATCCGTCCCACGTCAACCATCAGGGGCTTCGGAAGGGATTTGAGTCCCGCAAAAGCCGGGCTGATCACTTCGAGAACCTGCTGTCGAGTCTTATCGTCCGCCCAACCCGGAAAAGGAAAATCCAAAAGATTCCTGGCCAGACGTACCCTGCTGCTGATAACTACCCCGCTGTCGTCCGTCGACGACAACCAGAGGCTGCGATGCTTGACTGAGGTCTCAACCGTCACGGCCCTACCCCCTGCGAAGCCTCATCCTTCTTCACGGCGCCCTTCAATTCGCGAAGGCTGTCACGAATCCGTGCCGCCAGTTCGAAATCCTGTGCCGCCACCGCTTGCGCAAGCTCCTGGCGCATCAGGGCATCCTCGGCCACAGCCTTTGCCGAAGCCGGAACCTTGCCGACATGCCGGTCACCCGGTTGCATGGACAACAGAATCGGCTTCATATCGACCGCGAACGTGTCGTAGCATCGTGCACACCCCATCCGCGAATTCTTTTTCATCTCCCGGCTGGTCATGCCACACACGCAACGCCGCTCCTCGGGCGCCGCCTTTGCCTCACCGGCAAGACCTACGCCAAAAAGGAAGTCCGTCATTGACATGACCGAAAGGCCCTCAAAGCCCTGCTTTGCGGCGCATTCGCTGCAGACAAACAGGTCATGGGGTTTCCCGTCCTGCACCTGTTTGATATGAACGCCAGCCTCGCCTGCCTGGCACAACTGACACTTCATCTCATCACCTTCCTACAGGGGCCATCCGTCAGCGGCTGACCGAGAAAAAGCAATTCACACCTTACACAATAGGAGTCCCGTTGTTCCCGGCATAATCCTTGAAGCGATCCTCCAGTCGCCGGGTTACCTTCCCGGGCGTGCCGTCACCGATAACACGCCGATCAATACCAACCACGCCAATGACCTCAGCGGCTGTTCCGGTTAGAAACACCTCGTCGGCCGTGTAGAGATCGTAGCGCGTCATCATCTTCTCCTTCACACATATGCCGGCTTCAGCAGCCAGCATCATGACGACATCACGTGTGATTCCCTGAAGCACACCCGCTTCCGAGGGCGGCGTCAACAGGTTATTGCCTTTGACGACAAAGATGTTGTCACCCGTCGCTTCCGCCACGTAACCGTGGGGATTGAGCATAACGGCTTCCGGCACACCCGCATTAATCGCCTCGATCTTCGCCAGAACATTATTCAGGTAGTTGAGGCTCTTGATATTAGGGTTCAACGCTTCCGAGTGGTTCCGCATGGTCGCCACAGTGACTATGGACATCCCCTTATCGTACAACTCCTTCGGATAGAGTTGTATGTTCCCGGCAATAATGATGACTTGTGGCTTCTTGCATGTGAATGGATTCAAGCCCAGAGTCCCGACGCCACGCGTGACCACCAGGCGCACGTAGCCGCTCATGGTACGGTTCGCCATGCAAGTCTTGACCACTGCCTTGGCCATCGATGCCTTGCTCATCTGAATATCTAGCGCAATGGCCTTGGCCGAGCGATAGAGCCTGTCGACGTGCTCGTTCAGCATGAACACGCGCCCGTTGTAGCACCGAATGCCCTCAAAAACACCGTCGCCGTACAGCAGTCCATGGTCAAACACCGACACCTTCGCCGCACGCTCAGGCACCAACTTGCCGTTCATGTAGATCCGCATCGAGTCGATCCTCCTTCACCTGACCATTCTCAAGCATGACGCATACAAGACACTCACCAAGGTTGGTGTTGCTGGAAGGACGGGTCGTGGCCGCCTATTCAGCATGACGGCACGCCTCGGCGTGTCTGTACCCAGCCAGCGAGTTACTAAAAGGCCGGACTGCTAATCGTTGCCATTCGGATAAATGGTGCACCCGAGAGGAGTCGAACCTCCACAGCCTTGCGGCCACAAGGACCTGAACCTTGCGTGTATGCCAATTTCACCACGGGTGCGCGCTCGTGACATCCAAAACAGTCGCCATTAAAGCAATTACACGCGTCGGAGTCAATGGCTTCTTGCCAACTTCTTGTCGGCAAAATTGCGAGCCGAACTGTCTTTCATACCTTGACCCGGATCGAAAACTTGTTGAGAATGCAGTAGTTTCGTCAAGCGGCGGCAACACAACAGTAACAGAAAGGTGGAGCGTCATGAGTATGGCAAGCGAGTTCAAGCAGTTTGCACTGCGGGGCAATGTCATGGACATGGCCATCGGCGTCATCATCGGCGGCGCATTCGGCAAGATCATATCGTCTCTGGTTTCTGATGTTTTGATGCCGCCGATCGGCCTGCTCACGGGCGGAATGGATTTCTCGCAGTTGGCCGTTACGCTAAAAGCTCCTGTGGACGGCAAGGGCGAGGTGCTGATGCAGTACGGCAAGTTTGTTAATACTGTCATTGACTTCGTTATCGTAGCTTTCTGCATCTTCATGGTTATCAAGATCATGAATGCGGCAAAAAAGAAGGAAGAAGCCAAACCGGCACCGGCAGCGCCCGCGGAACCGCCTGCTCAGGAAAAGCTACTGGCGGAAATCAGGGATCTTCTCAAGCAGCGCAAGTAACGGTGAGTTGTAAACAGCGTCCACGCATGTCAAGTAGAGTCATGAAAGGAGCAGCCATGGTTCGCTATATTGTTTCATCTATGGTCGTCATAACACTTCTCAATGCATCCTCCTGTTGCCTGCTGGCAGCCGATCCCGTATCGCCGGCAGCAGTCAAGTGGGAGACCAGCCTTTCTCTGGGCGCCACCCTGACCGATGGCAACAGCGAAACGCTGACCGCCAACACCCGCCTAACCACGGAACGTAAGGGCGCACCCAACGAACTCCGATTTCTCGTGGAGGCGAACTACGGAGAAACACAAGTCGCCAACGCGGACGGAACCACGGAGAATCAGGCCAACGTGCGAAATGCACATTTGCTCTCGGAATACCGCTTCGTTGCCGGCGGCCGGAACTATGCAGGTCTGTCGCTGGACGTATCGCATGACGACATCGCGGATATTGCCTATCGCCTGGCCGTCGGCCCGAGCGTGGGCCGCTACTTCATAAAGACCGATAACACTGCGCTGAACGCTGAGGTTGGCGTGGTCTATATCCAAGACCGCGTCGCTTCAGTCGACGACAGCCGTATGGCCATCCGGGGGTATGAACGGATGGTCCACAGTCTTTCCAAGACTGCGAAGATATGGGAGTCCGTCGAGTATCTGCCCACAGCCGACGATTTCAACCAGTATCTTATCAACGCCGAGATCGGCGCCGAGGCAGCCATGACAACCAGATTGAGTCTTCGCCTCGTCGCCCAGGACAAGTACAACTCCGACCCCGCCCCCGGAGCAGAGAAGAACGATCTGATTCTTGCTGGCGGCATCTCGGTCAAGCTGTAGTTCCGCTGGTGGCAAAGATAGCGAGAGACAGCAGTGGTGTCTCGCACAGCTTGCCGAGGATCAGAGTGCTTCGCATCGTGTTGCACGGCTGCCGGCCACCAGAGATGCTGGCGGCGCCTTGTCGTAGATCTTATGCGCGGCGAGTGCAACCCGCCGCCCTGTTGAAGCTTATGATGGTAACTGGAGAGGTAGCCTCGGCGACCAAATAGTGTCGTCCTGACATAGGTATTGATGCACCGGTTTGCGCGGGGTTGACAGTAGATATGGAACTTCTGATAGCCAGTATTGTTGTCTCGTTTTGCACTTCGTTCTTGTGTTCGTTGTCCGAGGCATCCCTGCTCAGCCTCACGCCGGGCCAGTTGGCGGACATCGAAAGGACCAGACCGCGAATCGGCAGTATCCTTCGTCAATTCAAGCAGAATATCCGCAGGCCAATCGCCGTCATCCTGCTGCTCAACACTTCGGCTGCCACCATAGGGGCAACCGTCGCCGGCTCCCAGTTTTCCATCGTCATGGGTCATGAATGGATCGCTGCCTTCTCCATCGGGTTCACGTTTCTCATTTTCCAGTTCACCGAGATCCTGCCGAAGACCATCGGCGTACAGTTCAGCCGCCAAGTAGCTCCCAAAGTGGCTCGCCCCCTGCATATACTCGTCAGCGTGCTCTCGCCGCTGATCCGAGTAATCCACCTCATCAACAGTCCCTTCGAAGCCGGTCTCAGAAAGGCATCAGGCAGGCCTCCCGCCGAAGTTCTGAACGAAATCACCGCATTGGCCGGTGCCGCTAAGATCGACAACCTGATCGGTCAACACCAGGAGCGGATCATCACCATGAGCACACGACTGTCACGCCTTCCGGCCCGTGACGTGATGGTGCCTATCGACCAGGTTACTTTTCTGTCTTCGACACACACACTCGCCGATGCGCTGATCGCCGCCCACACGGACCCGCACACGCGTTTCCCGATCATCGAGGGTGACAACCGCAACAAGGTTCTGGGCTACGTCAACTTTAAGGAACTTGTCTACCGCGTCCGCACCAACCCCGCCGATCCGACACTGCGTGGAATCGTCCGTCCAATCTACTTTCTTCCGCCAGACATGACCTGTAATCAGATTCTTCGGATCTTCGTTGACGAGCATGTTCATATCGCGCTAGTCCGCAACGAACCCGACGGCCAGATTATGGGGCTCCTGACACTCGAGGATGTAGTCGAAGAACTCGTCGGCGAGATCGAGGATGAATTTGACAAACTGCCAAAGATGCTTCAGGCCCTATCCGGCGGTGTGTGGATCGTCGGTGGCGGCGTTCCCGTTGCCGATATGACGGCCAAGATTGGCATCGAGGTAGAAGCTACAAAGGACATCCTATCCGCATGGTTGATACGGCACTTCCAGTGTATCCCAAGGCTCGGACAGGTCATCACCATCGCCGACCGTGACTTCACGGTCCGGCGTATGCGCAGGGGAAAACTCTTCGAGGTGCTGGTAACACCTAAAGGACTTGCACCGCGCGAGTTCATGTAGATCGAATACCAACCATCTCCATATTTGTCCCAACCGATAGGGCAGGCATCATGCCGAAGGCCAAGCTCAGCCAGAAACGCAACATTCCCGCTCGCAGTGTGTCGGAGTTACAGATCGAGTCGCCCCAACCGCATTGGCCGACACGTTGCTAGCCCTGAGAAACCAGAACTTTGGGTTGGGCGACCGGTTCTTCACGCATCTTCAGGATGCGCTCTATTTCGAGGATGAGGTGGTCGGGAACGATAGGCTTCTCAAGTACGCGATCAACCGGAAGCCACTTACGGTCAGGCACCAAGTTCGCTGGCAGGTTCAGTGCGCGTGTTACGCCAGTCACAAGCAAGACGCCCATCCGGGAAAGCTCCGGCGTCTCTGCAACCCTCCTGGCTACATCGAAGCCCTCCGTGTCGGTGCGCATCATCATATCCAAAATCATGAGATCCGGACGGATCTCCCTGGCAAGCCGCACTCCATCATCACCGTTGGTTGCCACAACAACCTCGTAGCCACAAGCCTCAAGCAAATCGCGGTTTGATTCGGAGAAAGACGCATCGTCATCCACAATGAGTATCTTCTTAGCAACGCTCATGCCCCCCCCTCCTTTGCGCGGTTATGTATATATACGCTCCGCGCTCACACCTCGCAACAGGAATCTGTCGGGGTGCCCGGCAAAGCAGCCCACCGAACGTGGCGCATGGCAGAACACACGGCGGCTTGCGCTGGGGGACCTGTCTGGCTACCTCTTACCGAAGCCATACTCCGATAGGATCTTTGGCACGTCTTCAGCTTTTACGTTGCCGTACACCTTCTCATCAACCACGACAACCGGCGCTAAGGCGCAGGCGCCGAGACAACGTGCGCACTCAAGAGAGAACAGCGCGTCCTTCGTCGTTTGGCCCTCTTTCACGTTGAGCAAGTCCTTAAGCCTGTCCAGCACCTTGCTGGCGCCCTTGACAAAGCAAGCGGTGCCCATGCACACGGTAATCCGGTGCTTCCCTTTCGGCTCGAAACTGAAAAAGTGGTAGAAAGTCGCCACACCAGTCACTCGTGCCGATGGAATCTGCATCCGCGAAGACACTTCGTCCATGCACTCCTTTGGCAGATAGCCAAAGTGCATCTGCACCTTCTGCAGCACAGTGATCAGGTTGCTCTCAGCATGTTCCTTGCCCTTCGTCGTTTCTATGTAGGCCACAATTTCCGTCGGTAATGTAATTTTCTTTTCGTCTTTCACTTTACACCTCTCGGTTCCCGGGCGACATACGTCGTGTGCAGAAGTTCGTGCGACTTATGGCCATTCGGTTCGCCGAGGAACTCCCTGTACAGATCCTGAATGGCTGGGCTCTCATGTGACTTGCGCAGCGTCTTGTTCGCATCAATCGCATAAAGCGCCTTCGCGCGCGTTCTTATAAGGTTTTGATCAAGTACGTGCATGCCCTCAGGTGGATACGGCTGCCCGCCGCCGCCAACACACCCGCCAGGACATGCCATTACCTCAATCAGGTGGTACGTCTTCTTCTTCGTGAGCATCCGGTCGAATAGGATCTTCGCATTGTTCAGGCCGTTAGAGACGGCCACGTTGATCTTCGTGCCCTTGATGTCGATGGTCGCCTCCTTGACCCCCTCTACGCCACGCACGCTCTTGAAATCCAGGGAAGGACACACGCCGCCCGTCACCTTCTCGTACGCAGTGCGCAGTGCGGCTTCCATCACGCCACCCGTGGCACCGAAAATGTCGGCAGCGCCGGAGGAAACACCCATCGGGTTGTCGAACTCGCCGTCCGAAAGGTTTCGGAAATCGACGCCGAGGCACTTGGCAAGCCAGATGAACTCGCGCGTTGTCAGCACCGCGTCCGTGTAGGGAGCACCCCACGGCGCGAGGTGCTCCTTTCGGCTCGCCTCGAACTTCTTCGCCGTGCATGGCATGATACCCACCACATATATTTTCTTGGGGTCGAGCCCTGTCTTAGCGGCGTAGTGCGTCTTGATAAGCGTGGACAGCATGCTCATCGGTGACTTACACGTGGATGCGTGCGGGATGAGTTCGGGATAGAACCGCTCCATGAACGCAATCCAGCCCGGCGAACACGACGTGATCAGCGGCAGTTTCTGCCCACTGGTAAGGCGTTGGATAAACTCAGCGGATTCCTCGACGATCGTGAGGTCCGCGCCGATGTTCGTATCGAACACCCGGTCGAAACCCATGAGCCTGCAGGCCGTGACCATCTTGCCAGTTGTGGACGTGCCGGGCTCATACCCGAAGCCCTCTCCAACCGCCGCGCGAATGGAGGGCGCCGTCTGTACAACCACTATGGCCTCCGGATCGGCCAGTGCCGCGAGCACCTTGTCCGTGTCGTCGTTCTCGATGAACGCCGCAGTGGGGCACACGTTGATGCACTGCCCGCAATGGATGCAGACTGACTCGTTCATGTCGCCGTCGTGCGCCGGTGCCACAATGTTGTGGAATCCGCGGTGCTGCTGGCCAAGGTTGCTCACACCTTGCACCTCTTCGCAAACGCGAACGCAGCGCCCGCACAGGATGCACTTCTCCGGGTCACGAATGACTGCCGGAGAGGATTCGTCACGCGGGTAGCGCTTGCGCTCGCCAGCGTAAAGGCGCTCGCGCACGCCAAGGCTGAAGGCCAGATTCTGCAACTCGCAGCTCCCATCGCGCGTGCAGGTCTGACAGTCCTGCGGGTGGTTGTCGATAAGCAACTCCACGATGTCCCGCCGTAGCAGCCGCAAGTTCGGGGACGAGGTCTTAACCTTCATCCCTTCCGCGACTGGAAATGCGCACGAAGCCACCGGATTGCGCTGCCCATCCACCTCCACAATGCAGATGCGGCAGGAGCCAGCCAGGCTGAGGTGCGGGTGATAGCACAACCTCGGGATCCGTATACCGATCGCGTCGGCCGCCTGCATGATGCTCATGCCCTCTGACGCCTCGGTCTCCACCCCGTCAATAATCAATTTTACTTTCTTCATTTCTATTTTCTCTTAACTGCAGCGAATTTGCACACTTCAAAGCATCGGCCGCACTGGATGCAACGCGTCTGATCAATCGCATGTATCTTCCGCGGCTCGCCTAAAATGCATGGCACAGGACAATCCCGCTTGCAGGCACCGCAACCTACACACTTCTCAGGATCCACCATGTATGTCACCAACTTGCGGCACACCTTGGCAGGACAACGTTTCTGCTTGATGTGCGCATCGTATTCAGACCGGAAGTGCTTGATGGTGCTGATCACCGGGTTCGGCGCCGCCTGGCCTAGACCGCAGAGCGAAGTCTTCTTCACCGTTTCCGCGAGTCGAAGCAATTTCTCAACGTCGCCTACCTTCCCCTGCCCCTCGACGATCCGCGTGAGGATCTCCAGCATGCGCTTGGTGCCTTCCCTGCACGGCGTACACTTCCCGCACGATTCGTCCTGAGTGAACTCGATGAAGAATTTCGCGATGTTCACCATGCAAGCGTCTTCGTTGATGACAATCATTCCGCCGCTGCCCATGATGCTGCCGGCCTGCGCCAGCGTGTCATAGTCGACAGGGGTGTCGAGCATTGACTCCGGAAGACACCCGCCCGCGGGGCCACCTGTCTGCACAGCCTTGAGCTTCTTGTTGTCCCTCACCCCGCCGCCAATTCCGAACACCACATCGCGCAGGGTCACGCCCATGGGCACCTCTATGAGGCCCGTGTTATTAACGTCACCGGCCAGCGCAAACACCTTCGTACCCTTGCTCTTCTCCGTTCCGATGGATGCAAACCACTCCGATCCGTCGAGAACAATTACCGGAATGTTGGCCAACGTCTCGACGTTGTTGATCACGGTAGGCTTGCCCCACAGGCCCGACTGCGAGGGGTACGGAGGTCGCGGGCGCGGCATCCCCCTCTTACCCTCGATGGAGTGTATCAGCGCCGTTTCCTCGCCGCACACAAACGCGCCGGCGCCCAGCCGGATGTCAATGTCGCAGTCCCATCCGGAGCCCAGGATGTTCTTGCCAATCAATCCTGCCTCGCGTGCATCGGCGATCGCGCGCTCCAGCCGTTTGATGGCCAGTGGATACTCCGCCCGGATGTAGATGTAGCCCTGCCGCGCGCCGATGGCATAGGCACCGATCAGCATACCCTCCAGAATCGTATGGGGATCGCCCTCGATTGTGCTCCGGTCCATGAACGCACCAGGATCACCCTCGTCCGCATTGCAGATGATGAATCGTTCGTCGCTGCGCTGTGCTGCTGCCTGCCCCCACTTTACCCCGGTCGGATATCCGCCGCCGCCGCGCCCGCGAAGACCGGACTGCTGCACGACTTTTACCACTTCCTGTGGTTTCATCTCGTGCAGGACCTTAGCCAGCGCTTCGTAGCCGCGTACTGCCAGGTATTCATCCAGACTTTCCGGATCGATGACACCGCAATTTCGCAGCGTCAGGCGCAACTGCTTGCTGAAGAAATGAACGTCGCCAAATACAGGGAAGAAACGGTTCGCAATCCGCTCCCCTTCCCAAAGGTATGCCCCCACCGGCTTCCCTTGAACGAAATGCTTACGGACAACCTCGCTCGCCTTTTCCGGCGTGAGCTTGTGGTACATCACACCGTCAGGATAGACATAAGCCACTGGCCCCCGCGTGCACAAGCCCTGGCATGCAGAGCGGGTCACTGCCACAGAGTCCGCAATGCCCTCCTCCTTCAGTGCAGCCAGAAACGCCTTCTCAATATCCATACCTCCGTGCTTTAGACATGTGCTGCCGCCGCACAGGCTCACGATACGCGCTGGCTGGTGCGTCGCCGCACCGGCGCGCATGGCGAACTCCGGCACGGGTTTGCCGTCGCGAATGTGCGATTCGTAGACACGGTCAACCCGCTCGGGCGTCATGAGAACATATTTCTGAGGGATCTGACCTACGCCGATCACGGTCACAACCGGCTCCATGTCGCACTTGCCGGCGCAGCCGACGCGGCTCAGAGACACATCGGTTGCACCATCCTTCTCAAGTCGCTCCTTGAGACGGTCAAAAACCCTGTCCGCACCGGCTGCGTTCTCGCAGGTGGCTGACCCCACAGTAATGCGGATACGGGCCTTGAATTTATTCTCAAACAGTCCATAGACCGCCCTGCGTCGCTTCGCATGCAGTCTGGCTATTGCGCTAGGCATTGTCTTGTGTCTCCTTCGTTACAGCCGTGGCCAGAGCCTTCGCCACGCTCGTAAGGAGCGTTTCCGGCTTCACGGGCTTTTCTAAAACATCCCGCACGGGCAACCAGTCGTCATCGGGCTCGAAACTGAAAGGCAGATTTTTCGCCCTGCGAATGCCGCTGATGATTATGACCGGCAAATGGCTTGTGACCGGATCTTCCCTCAACTGGCGCGCAGTTTCGAAGCCCTCGTTGTCTGTAGTCATCATCACGTCCAGAAGCATCAGGTCAGGCTTCTCCTGCTTTGCCATGGCTATCCCATCTTTGCCATTGGATGCGAAGACCGTTCGATACCCCTTGTGCTCCAGAACATCCGCAACGGATCGTGCAAACTCAGCATCATCATCAACAATCAAGATCTTTACCATCTCTGATTCCTTTATACTTGTTCGCGCGCCACGTACTCAGTGTGTAGCAGGTGGCGCGACGTTTTGCCAAGCGGCATGTTGAGAAACTCACCGAAGAACCTTCTCCTTCGCCACCAGCCCGCATGCACAACAACTCACCTTTGCCATAGACACTAACGCTCTTCTCTTCACCGCCGACGAACGACCCGCCCCGCCCAAGCTACTAGACAATGTCGCCGCCTTTATGCGCCGGCATTGTGAAGACAAACTCCACCCACTCGCCGGGCTTTGATACCGCCGTAATCCTTCCGCCATGCGCTTCCACGATGTTCTTCGTGATGAACAGCCCGAGTCCCGTGCCCTTCTGCTTGCGCTCGGACTCCGTGCTGTTCAGGCGGCTGAACTTCTGGAACAACTCGCCCATCCGGTCTTCGGGGATCCCGTCGCCCGAGTTGCGCACGGCGAACTCCACGAAATCCCCGGACGCCCTGCAACTTAACGCGATCTCTCCCTGCTCCCGTCCGTACTTAATTGCATTGCTGATCAGGTTCTCAAACACCTCGCGCACCATATTGATATCCGCATCCAGGCAAACTTCCGCGCCGATACCATTTGTCAAGCACATGCGTTTGGCTTCAATTTCCGCATGCAACGTGTCGAGCAGCGGCTTCACAACATCACTGAGCACAATCACACGGCCGCGCACGGGATGCACTTCGCCATTCTCGATACGGGAAAGATTGAGGTAGTGACGCACCATTTCCACAAGCCGGTTACTGCCCATCTCTATCGCGTGGATGGCCTTGCCCTGCTTGTCCGTGACGGGGCCAAGCTTCTGCTCCCGCAGCAGGTACACGTAGTTCATGATTGTCGCCACCGGGCTCTTCAGTTCGTGCGACACAAATCCAAGCGTCTCCATATAGCTGCGATTCAGCGCGCGCAACTTGTCCTCGCGATCCGCCAGCGTTGCAGTCATCTGGTTGTAGGCACGGATCAGCCGCTCGATTTCGTCGCACCCCGCCTTCACTTGAATCGGCGCCGGCCGATCGCCGCTCGACATACTGGTGGAAGCTTCGACCAGCCGGTGAATGGGCGCCGCGAGGCGCGCCGCAATAACAAACGCCAGAACTAGCCCGACGAACAGCGTCAGCACCGAGATCAATATGAACCGCAATACTACAGCCCGCGACATATCGTCGAAGGGCTGTTTGAGAATCCCCACGTAAAGCATGCCGACAATCTGCCCCATTCCGTCGCGGATCGGCTCGTATGCCGTGAGATACCACTGCGACACCACGAACGCATCCCCGATCCAAGGCTGTCCGTTGTCGAGAACGCGGTCGGCTACTTCTTTCGACACGCGCGTGCCGATCGCGCGATTGCCATTCGCCAGCCGCACTGTCGTCGCAATTCGGCTGTCATCGAGGAATATCGTCGCCGTGCCAACGAGCTGACCTTTATACGCCTCGTTCCTGAAAACCACGTCCTGAATGTGGTCCACTAGCGAGCTGTTGCGGTTCACCAAGATTCCGCCGTACACGAGCCCCGTGATGCGATCGCCGCTGCGTACCGGAGATGCCGCCACCATAGCCATGCCACGGTTCTCCGACTTCTTCTCCGTCAGCCGGGCACGCGGCGTGTTCTCGAGTTCAAGAAAGGCGCGGTCTCCCAAACCCTCCGCCTCCCGTTCCAGCTCGTTGCGCGAAAGCAAAGTGACGCAGGACTTCACAGTGCCCTGCATGGCGGCAGCAATAGCCGGGTCAGAAATTCGGAAGTCACCTGCCGAATGCGGCAAGCGAGTTCGCACCATGACCTGCCCGTCAGGCGAAACTACGTCGAGGAAGTCCAGATTAAAGGAAACGCGAATACGCTCCAGACGGTTGAGCAGCTCCGGGTCATCCCACTTGCGACTTTCGCACGTCTGCTGCACCAGCTCCTTGGCGGCCGCCATCCGGACGATCGTCTCGATCTGCTGCAGTTTACTCTCGTGCAGTGCCCAAGCGCTGCTCAGGTCGAGCCTTGCGCGAGTCTGCGCCTCATCGATGACCCTGCCTGAGATCATCCGAGTGCCCAGGTAGGCGGACAATCCGCTGAACAGGATCACAAGCAGCGCAAACGCCTGAAATAGTTTCGTGCGTAACATCCCGCACACACTACTTCAAAAGAGGTCAAAACGTCAATCTTTTACTGTTAAATATTTCACGAATCTTCCCCTGAGGCCATATTATGGGACTGCAAATCAGATTCCCGCAACACGCATATGCTCTCCACGAGCGCGGCAAAGTCGTCGACCAGGATTCGCTTCTTACTCCACACTCAATGCTGTTACCAAATGATAAAGGCGCGGCAGTACATGACAGTGCGCGCGACATTTCAATGCATTTCATCTATGCCATCAAGGCCGGTGCAGCGCCGCAACTTCCGATGGTTTTCCTTGCAATATCCCCCCGCAAATGTTCATATCCCTCGGCCTGCGGCGAGGGACGCGAGTCCTGGGATCAAGGGATCAGTGGTGTAGTGTAGTTTGGAAGACCCCGCCGCGGCTTGCGCGTCGGGGTCTTTTTTTATACGGGGAAAACCATGGATAAACGTTTGGGATTCGTTGGGATTATCGTTGAGGACCGGGCTCAAGCGGCGCCCGAGGTAAACAAAGTGCTGACAGAGTTCGGCGAACTGGTCGTAGCGCGCACCGGGATTCCTTACGCACAGAAGCATTGCTGCGTCATTACACTGGTCGTGGATGCCACGACCGATGAAATTGGCAAACTGACCGGGCGCCTCGGCATGATTCCTCACGTTTCCGTCAAAAGCGCGCTAAGCAAAGGCAAGCCATGAGTGAACAAAGTACTATTATCCGTGAAGACGAAATTGGCGCCATACTGGAAAGCGCCGACGCGCCGGAACCGTCCCGGGTCCGGGAGATACTGGCAAAAGCCAGGATGATGAAGGGCCTCTCGCCCACCGACGTGGCCGTGCTCATGCAGACCACTGCGCCCGACCTGCTGCAGGAATTGTTCGACGCCGCGCGCCGCGTGAAGCACGATATCTACGGCAACCGGCTCGTCATTTTCGCGCCGCTATACATTTCCAACCTTTGCGCCAACGAATGCCTGTACTGCGCATTTCGAGCCCGCAATAAGGCAGTAGTTCGCCGCGCACTCACTCAAGCCGAGATTGCGCAAGAGGTGAAGATTCTCATCGAGCAGGGACACAAACGCGTGTTGGTTGTGGCAGGCGAATCCTACCCGCAGGAGGGCTTTCAGTACGTTCTCGACTCCATCGCGACAGTATACAGCGTCAAAAGCGGCCAAGGAGAAATCCGCCGCGTCAACGCCAACGTGGCGCCTCTGACGCTGGACGAATTCCGCCGTCTGAAGGACGCCCGCATCGGCACCTACCAGCTGTTCCAGGAGACGTATCACCGCGCCACGTACCGGCAGGTCCATCTCAGCGGGAAGAAGCGCGACTACGACTGGCGCGTGACAGCCATGGACCGCGCAATGGAGGCCGGCATTAACGACGTGGGCATCGGCATCCTTTTCGGACTTGCCGACTGGCGCTTCGAGATGCTGGCGTTGATGCAGCACATCGCTCACCTGGAACAGCGATTCGGTGTCGGCCCGCACACTATCAGCGTGCCGCGCATTGAGCCGGCTACCGGGTCGGACATGGCGTCACACCCACCGCACAACGTCACCGACAACGACTTCCGGAAGATCATCTCCATTCTGCGCCTGGCCGTGCCTTACACGGGCATAATCCTCTCCACGCGCGAGAATCAGGCTATGCGGCGCGAGAGCCTCGCGCTGGGCGTATCACAGATTTCCGCCGGCAGCCGCACGAACCCCGGCGGCTACGCCGACAGCGTTGAGTCTGAGGCGTCGGGCCAGTTCTCGCTCGGCGACCACCGCGGCCTCGATGAGGTAATCCGCGACGTGGCGTCACTCGGATACATCCCGTCTTTCTGCACAGGTTGCTATCGCCTGGGACGCACGGGCAAGGATTTCATGGACATGGCTAAACCCGGCGACATCAGGCAGCACTGCGACCCAAATGCGGCGTCGACATTCATGGAGTATCTAATGGACTACGCCTCGCCGTCGACGCGGGTGGAGGGCGAGCATCTGATCGAGCAGGCCATACAAACGATGGAGCCGGCGGCACAACAGACGGCTAGGAAGCTGGTAAAGATGGTGTGCGAGGGCAAGCGGGATGCATACTGCTAAGAATTGCCTGACCCGTCAGGACATTGTGCGCTGGTTGACCACCGCGGATACAAACGCGGTGGATGACCTTATTCGCCGGGCCTATGACACCAAGCTGGCCACAATAGGCCGCAAGGTTCATTTCCGCGGCATCCTCGAATTAAGCAACATCTGCGCAAAGAACTGCTTCTACTGCGGCATTCGCAAGGAGAGTACGGATACGGTCCGCTATCAGATGACGCAGGAAGAAATTCTCGAGTGCGCGAAGTGGGCACTCGATGCGGAATATGGCTCCGTGGTGCTTCAGGCGGGCGAGCGCACGGACGAAACGTTCATCCGTTTCGTCGAGGAAGCCACCCGAGCGATCAAGTCGCTCGACGGCGGTTCGCTGGGAATCACCCTTTCCTTAGGCGAACAAACGGAGAAGACTTACCGGCGCTGGTTCGATGCAGGCGCTCACCGCTACCTGCTGCGCATTGAATCTTCGAATCCCCGGCTTTATGCGCAGTTGCATCCCGGCGATCACTCATGGGAGGCACGCCGTGAATGCCTCGATATCCTTCGGAGCATCGGGTATCAGGTCGGCACGGGTGTAATGATAGGACTACCCGGACAGTCAGCCGAGGACCTCGCCGACGACCTTGAGTTCTACCGCAGAATCGACGTCGACATGGTAGGCATGGGGCCGTATGTCATCCACGCCGAAACGCCGCTTGCCGCGCAATCCGCAGGCTACGACCCAAAGCGTCAGCTTGACCTGTCGCTGCGCATGATAGCTCTCACGCGTCTGTACCTGCCGGACATCAACATAGCCGCCACAACCGCCCTGCAGGCGCTTCATCCGCAAGGGCGGGAAATGGGCTTGAAGGCTGGCGCCAACATCATCATGCCCAACCTGACCCCCACTCGCTATCGTTCACTGTACACGCTTTATGAGGGCAAGCCATGCCTGGACGAGAATGCCACGATGTGCCGCACCTGCCTGGCCGGCCGCATTGCCGCCATCGGTGAGGAGATAGGCTACAACTCCCGTGGCGACGCCCCGCATTTCTTCAACCGCACCTCGGAGGCAGAACATGTCCCACCGGACTGAGACAGACGCTCTAGGCGCCATGGAGATTCCCGCCTCGTGTTTGCACGGCATTAACACCGAGCGGGCGCGCCGCAACTTCCGGATTGCGGGTCGCACCGTCCACCCGGCCCTGATCCACGCGTACGGCCATGTGAAACTGGCGTGCGTGCGCGTCAACTGCGGCCTGGGCTGCATCGATCCGGCGACCTGCAAGGCCATAGCAGCCGCGTGCGAAGATATGGCCGCTGGCTCGCTTGACGCGCACATTGTTGTGGATGCGCTGCAAGGCGGCGCCGGCACATCCACGAACATGAACGTTAATGAAGTCCTTGCCAATTGCGCGTTGCTGCGCATGGGCCATGTTCCGGGCCGCTACGACATCATCCACCCTCTTGACCACGTTAACCTGCACCAGTCCACCAACGACACCTATCCCACAGCTCTGCGCGTCGCGGCGATCGGCGAGCTGCGTCGCCTGCAGCAGAGCGTCATTCGCCTGCAGGAGGCTTTCCAGGCAAAAGAGAAGGAAATGGCCGGCGTGGTAAAGATTGGCCGCACTGAATTGCAGGACGCGGTGCTCACCACGATGGGCCGCACAATGAGCGCCTACGCGGAAGCGTTCAACCGCGACCGGTGGCGCCTCTACAAATGCGAGGAGCGGTTGCGTGTTGTGAACCTGGGCGGAACGGCCATCGGCACCGGGCTGGGTGCACCCCGCGAGTACATCTTCCAGGTCGTGGACACGCTGCGGGAAATCACCGGACTCGGCTTGGCACGAGCGGAGAACCTCGTGGATGCAACGCAGAACGCTGACGTCTTCATCGAAGTGAGCGGCATGGCCAAGGCCTGCGCCGGCAACATTCTGAAGGTGTGCACCGACCTGCGCCTGATGTCGTCCGGACCCGACGCGGGTTTCGGAGAACTGCGCCTGCCGTCGCTCCAGGCGGGATCGTCCATCATGCCCGGCAAGATCAACCCAGTCATCCCGGAGGCCGCTTCGCAGGCAGCGATGCTTGTGATGGGTCTTGACTCAGTCATCGCGCACGCCGCTTCCGCTGGTAATCTCGAGCTGAATCCGTTCATGCCGCTGATCGCCGATGCGCTCCTGCAGAGCATCGACCTCCTTTGCAGCGCGACAGAGGGACTTGCGACGCTCTGCGTTGAAGGACTGCGCGCCGATGAGGCCGCCTGCATGCGCCACACCCAGGGCGCAACCGCCACGGTGACTGCGCTTGTCCAGGAGCTTGGATACACCGTCGCGGCGCAGGTTGCCGGCGAAGCCAGGAGAGAAGGCGTTGGCATCCGCGACATTGTGCTGCGTCGCGCGCTCATGACATCCGTCCGGTTCGACGAACTCGTGGCGCCGGAGGCGGTCGCTCGCCTCGGCGTCCCGCTCGCAAAGGGAGGCAGCCATGCAACCTGCGCCTAAGGGACTGCGGCTCCACATTGGAATCTACGGCCGCCGCAACGTCGGCAAATCGTCATTCCTCAACGCCCTCACAAGGCAGCAAGTCGCGATCGTGTCCGATACGCCGGGAACGACAACCGATCCCGTCGAAAAGTCGATGGAACTGCTGCCGATAGGCCCGGTACTTTTCATCGATACTGCCGGCCTGGACGACACGGGCCCGCTCGGCATGCTGCGGATGGAGAAGACCCGGCAGGCCATGGCGCGCACGGACGTAGCCCTTATTCTTGCGGAAGGCCAGCATTGGGGCCCGCTGGAAGATGGACTTATCGCGGATTTCGGGGCTGCTCATACTCCCGTCATTGTTGTGTTCAACAAGGCGGACCGCGTGGCTCCGGATGCCGGCGTGCTGGAGCAGCTCCGCGCGCGCTCTATTCCGACGGCCGTTGTCAGCTCCATAGACGGGCGCGGTCTTGGTGAGTTCCGGCAGACCCTGATCAAGGTGCTCCCCGAGGACTTCCTGGAAGCGCCGTCCATTGCGGCCGACCTCGTGCCGCCAGGCGATATGGCGGTACTCGTGGTGCCCATCGATCTTGAGGCGCCGAAGGGCCGGCTGATCCTCCCGCAGGTGCAGACTATACGCGACCTGCTGGATCACGATGCATACTGCATGGTCGTGAAAGAGCGCGAGCTCAAGGATGCTCTGGACCGGCTGAAGCGGCCACCGGCGCTGGTCATTACGGATTCCCAGGCTTTTCTGAAGGTGGCGGCCGACACTCCGCCATCCGTGCCGATGACATCCTTCTCGATTCTTTTCGCGCGCTTGAAAGGCGATCTTAACACCTTCGTCGAAGGAGCCACCGCCATCGATAGTCTGCGCACAGGGGACAGGGTTCTGGTCGCCGAGGCCTGCGCTCATCATCCTATCGGCGAGGATATCGGTCGCATAAAGATTCCGCGCTGGCTGACCCAGTACGTTGGCGGGAAATTGGAGTTTAAGCATATTCAAGGACTGGACTTCCCGGAGGATCTCAGCCCTTACCGCCTCGCGATCCACTGCGGGTCCTGCACGTTCAACCGCCGCAACCTTATGTCGCGCCTCGTGCAATGCCGTGAGGCAGGACTGCCAATAAGCAACTACGGCGTCACCATCGCCTACTCCCTCGGCATACTGGAACGCGCTCTAGCTCCCTTCCCTGCCGCACTTGACACGCTTCGGAAAGCTAAAAGGCGCGACTCCAGCCACGAGTAGCGCATAGGCCGGACTTCCAGTGCCTTTTCACGCTCCGTTCACGCTCAACTCACTGTCAATGAATGACATCCGCCTCAAGCCAACAGCATTTAGCGAGCCATAGAGCCAGGTCGCATGTGAGAATGTGAGTGCGTGAGTTTGTGGGAGGAGGCATCGGGGACAGACAAATAGGTGTCTGGGAATGCTCATGATTCGCACCGTCATGACGATCCGGATTACAGCCGCCTGAAGCGAGCAACCAGGAAACAACGAATGGCGGGAACGAGACCTGTGAAGATCCACGGTCGATGCCTGCCACCGCGATCGGGGCTGTCCTGCGAAGCCAAGAGCATTCTAGCTTGCCGCGTCGCTGGCCGGGACCCCTGATCCTCGGCTAGGGGAGGAAGGACTCCTTTGGCGGACTCATGTGCGTCCTGTGTTTACGGCTCGCTCGGAGAGCTCGCCCTACCTTGGGAACATATACAGACTGTATGTCTCGCTGGGTAGGGCGAGCTCTCCGAGCGAGCCGCTGTCGCAAGGCCGTCCGCAATGGGTCCCACCGGTGGGACAGCGCTTAGGCGAGGATTTTGAGGGACGGTTCCGTCTTGACTTCGCTTCTCATAGGTGTCCCCCATGCTGCCCAGGTATTTGCCCTCCGATCAGTCAAGAATGTCGTACGGCCACATGGCAAGTCCGCCTTCCAGGACCTTGACGCGGGTGAAGCCGGCGTGGTGTAGCATCAGCGCGGCTTCGTACCCGCGCAGGCCGACGTCGCAGTAGACCACGGCATCCTGCTCCCGCGAAATCTCCGCCACGCGCCCGCGGAGCGCACCCAGCGGGATGGACAGCGAGCCGGGCAACCGCGACTGTTCATGCTCCTCGGGTGTGCGGACGTCCAGAAGCGTAAGACCGTCGCGCCGGCGCATCCGTTGGAAGAGGTCCTCCGGCGAGATGGATTGGTAAAGACCATCCAGCTTGTTGCGGGCGATATTGGCCGCGGTGATGATATTGTCCATGGCCGTCGAGTATGGAGGGGCATAACACAGATCGGCATGGGCCATGGCGTCCACGGTCATGCCCGACGCGATGGCCATGGCGGCCACGTCAATGCGCTTGTCGGCCGCGCCCGGTCCGGTGGCCTGCAAGCCGAGGATGCGACGGGTGCGACGGTCAACCACCAGTTTCAGCATCAGCATTCCGGAGGTAGGCATGAAATGCGCGCGATCGGGGCCCGGAGCGAGCACCGACACGGCATCGAACCCCGCGTCCCTTGCCTCGGACTCGCCAAGGCCGGTACGCCCGACGGCATGGTCGAAGACACGGCAGATACAACTGCCGACGATTCCCGGGAAGAGGTCCTCTCCGCCGGCGATGTTGATCGCCGCGACGCGACCCTGCTTCGTTGCCGTGGAACCGAGCGGAATGTAGCAGGCCTTGCCGGTGAGCAGGTGGCGGGTCTCCGCGCAATCGCCCGCGGCGTAGATATCGGGGTCCGAAGTCCGCAGACGGTCGTCCACTCGGAGTGCCCCGGTTTCCCCGATCTCCAGTCCGCAACCCCGCGCGAGTTCGGTATTTGGGCGGATACCGACGGCGAGAATAACCAGGCTGGCTGGGAACGTTCCCTTGTCTGTCACCACGGCCGACACGGCGCCATCGCCCTCAAACCGCTGTGCCTGGACGCCGGTGACGACGCGAACGCCGTGTCCCTCGAGGTGTCGTTCGACCAGGGCGGCGACGTCGGAGTCCAGCACGGGGAGTATCCGCGGGCGGGATTCGAGAATGGTGACGCGGGCGCCCTTATGGACCAGCGCCTCGGTCATTTCGATACCGATCAGCCCGCCCCCCACGATCACCACTTCCCGCGCGCGCGAGTCGGAGAGCGCGATCTTGATACCCTCCGCATCCCGGACTCCGTGCAGCGTGAAAACGTTCTTCAGCATGGTTTTCAGGCTTTCGGGGACGGCGGCGGAGGCGCCGGTAGCGAGCAGCAGCTTGTCGTATGGCAGCCAGCGCTCGCGGGCATTCAGGCCGTCCCGGACACGGACGCGCTTTCCGCCGCGGTCAATCTCCACCGCGTCGGTCTGGTTAAGGACCTGGACGTTCAGCACATTGCGGAAGAACGCCGGATCGCGAACAACGCCCGCCGAACTGGACATCAGGCGCTGTTGATCGCGCACGACGCCGGAGACGTAATACGGCAGCCCGCAACCCGCGTAAGACAGTGCGCTGCCCCTCTCGACGATCGTGACAGAGGCATCCGGATTAAGGCGGCTGATCTTGGCGGCGGCTTTCGGGCCGGCGGTCACGCCGCCAACGATGACCACGCGAAGCTGTGGCCTCGTCCCATCGCCGGTGTCCGTCGGTTCGCCCGGAGGTAGATCGAGAGTGAATTCGGCTCCGCCAAGGTCTGAACGGCTGATGGCTACGCTCCCACCGGCGGCGACAACCACGCTGCGAACGAAGGCCAGTCCAAGACCGACGCCAGGGTGACGCGCCCGGCGCGCGGTAGACGAGCGGAAGAACGGCTCGAAGATCCGGGTGCGTTCGGAGTCGGGAATCCCGATGCCCGAGTCCCCGATCGCGAACTGGACGCCTGACCCGCCGGGTCCGGACTCGGTCCGTATACGGATCCGTCCGCTGTCGGGGGTGTACTTGAACGCGTTGCTGACCAACGCCTGAACGGCCTCGGAAGCGGCGGCTTCGGAAAGGCGTACCGGAATTTCGGGGGCGTGGAGAAGCACTTCCATGCGCATGTGGCGGCGGGTTGCCTCGGCGGCGAACTGGGCGTGGACGGCCCGTACCACGTTGGCGAGATCGCAGGACGCCTTTTCGGTGCCGCGCTTCTCCTCGGCGGTGACGATGGCCAGCATGCGGCGGACCGTGGTTACCGCCTGGTTGCAGCGGGTACTCGCCTTTTCCAACGTCCCTCGCTGGGAGGGAAGCAGCGGGCCGGCATACTCGGCCAGGACGGTCTGGAGGGCGGCGCTGATCGCGTTGAGCGGCGACTGCAACTGGTGGGCGATGAGCGAAGCGAACCGGAGCGGATCACCCTGAAATGTGCTGTTGTCCGCCACCGGACCTCCTTATGGATTCGCAGGGCTGCGGGGTCACGTCTTCACCTTTCACAGTGCACATCCACATCACCTATAACCTTCTCGGTTGTAGAACCTGACCATACTCTTTCTCCGACTCATCTGACCGTTATCAACGTCGCGACGTGGAACGTGAAGACGTGACCCCACACACCTTTGTCTTGCCATGCCACAGACACCACGCTCATCCCCACCTTCATGCAAGTTGATTGCTCCAGTAGGGGGTTGACCCCGATGCTGGCGCCCCTCTGCACTACTGCAGGGGTACCACCACGCGCTGGTAGGCCTCGTCCTTGCCAGGCATGGTGACGCTCAGCAGCAAGGTGACATTGCCAGCGGGCTGGGTGGCGGGAATCTGCCACGAGAGGACGCTGGTGGCAGGGTCGTACTTGACGCCGGCCGGAGCGTCTTCGACTGTAACCTTGGTGCCGACCGGGAACCCCATCTTGCGAGTCCACAGGGTTCCGCGACGGACGCTGTCCAGCGCCTGGCGGATCTGTTGAAGATCCGATCCGAGGCCCAGTTCATACTCGTACAGGGTCAGGGATTTCATGTCGACAAAGCAGGCTCGGTTCAATTGGGCACAGGCGTGCACCAGCCGGTCATCGGTCAGGTTGTCCTTGTTCCAGTGCGTGTTGGAAAACTCAAAGGGCAATTCAAAATGGGTGATTTCGGAGTAGCTCAAGGGTTCCCGGACCGTGACCGCCTTCTTCTTCACTTCCAGGAAGTAGTCGCCCCCCCGGACAGGGAAAAGGGCGGCAGCGGGAAACACCTTCAAGGGTTCGGCTTTGGGGCCCAGGATCTTTCCGTTGGTCGCATAGACGCGCTGCCCCATGCGGTCGGGTGTTAGGCTTCCGAAACTGTCATGTTCATACGCGACATCCTTGATGCCGCGGGGGGAAAGGCGGGCAAAGATGAAGCCGGAGGGAGAGTGGGAGGTGGCCCAGGAGGCAATTCCGGTGAAGTTGTCGTCCAGCCGCATGTGGATGTTGTCACGGTAGCAACTGTTGCGGGTGAACTGCCGCTGTTGGTCAACGAGTTCGAGGGTTTGGAAGGAGTCGAGATTCAGGATCGCATAGTGGCGGCGGGCCAGGGCGTCGGTACTCTCGGCGTAACTGATGACTGCAGCCTGTGAGTGGAAGAGGCTCATCTCGATGTCGGTCAGTTCGCCAATGATTCGGCTCGGCTTGGAACTTGATCGCTGAAGCGTCATCATGTCGTAGATTTGGAAGATACGGTCTTTGGGGAGATACACGAGAAGAGTCTTGCCGCCAGCGGTGTAGATGGCGTCTTCGGAAACCGGGAAATACGTGTCGAACTTTGCCTGGGCCACATTGAATACACCGAGCTTGCCCATGGCCGGGAAGTGGAACACGAGATAGGCGCCACCGAGGGCAGGGCGAATATCAGACGGGGCTTCGGGAAGCGCCTTCTTCAGGCCGGCGGGATCCAGCTTTGGGGCCCCCGTCAACATCTTCTCGTAGATCTTTGCCAGGGAAGTGGCGGCGGCAGCTGCAGGGGGCGGGGTGGTCGCTCCGGCCGTGGAGACGAGGGCCTTGGCCCCTGGATCGGCGGTGTGTTTGGCTTGCGCAAAGCGCTTCATGTCATCGATCGAGAAACCGTCCTGTTTGGCGTTGATTTCGCTGAACTGGGCGTCGGAGAGTTTCTCGCCGCTGTCCTGAAACATCCTCTGCAGTGCGGCCAGTTGATTACGCTCGGTTCGAAGGGATAGCGACCATTTGGCCACGTAGGCGGCTTCGGCATATTGCCGCTTCTCGAAAAGACCGATACCGTAGTTCTGGAGGCAGGCGGCCTGGGCGCGAATATCGACCTCGTCGGTGTGTTTAGTCTGGATGCCCGCCAGGAAATGCTTGTCGGCGCGGGCCATATCCTTCTGTTCAACGGCGATCATGCCCAGCATTTGGTGCGCGGTGGGGTAGTCCGGGAACAGCTCCACGGCTTTTTCGTAGAAAGCGCGGGAAGTATCGTACTCCTTCATTTCGTAATACATAAGGCCGACGTTGTTGTAGGGGCTCGGGTCATTGGGAAGCTCCGCGAGCGAGAGGCGGTAGCAGACATAGGCCAAATACAGCGCGGCGTCGCGAGCTTCGCCGGTTGAGCGCCGCGCCAGGTCGAACCAGCGGGCTCCGGCTTCCTCGTACTTTATTCCTTTCTCCTTGTTGCCCTTTTTCTCCGACGCGGGCACGAAGTCCGTCTTCCGGGTCTTGACAATCGGGATAGCAAAGCCGAGCCCCTCGGCTTGGCCGATTTTGAAGGTCACAATTCCAACGAGCTGGCCGTTCTTGTCACAGAGTGCCCCACCGGAATTGCCTGGGTTGATCTGGGCGGTGACCTGGATATAGTTTTGGTCTTCGATGGTCCGGTTGGCGGCGCCGATGATACCCTTGGAAATGGAGTTCTCCAGCACCTTTCCGGCAGCACCGCTGGGATTGCCGATGACAAAGCAATCCTCGCCGGTGTTGAGGGGGCGACCGCCCGATATGGGCGCGACAATGAACGAGACGCCGGCGGGGGGCTTGACCTGGATCAGCGCGAGGTCGTAGGAAGGATGAACCCCGACGATCTTCACGTCCTGGAATTCCTGCCTGGTGCGCTGGCCCATCTTCTGGACCTCGGCGACAACGGTCAGTTTGAGCGGAGTGTTGACGACGTGGTGACAGGTTACGATGAGCCCGTCGGCAGTCAGCACCACGCCAGAGCCGAATCCCTCCAGGTCCTTGATCAGGACCACGCTGGGTCCCACGGTTCTGAAAACAGCTTCTGCCTCGACTGCCGAAACGCTTACCGCCGTCACACAAAGGACTAGTGCTGTCCAGAGCCAGGCGAAGGTTCGTCGATTCATATTACCTCCCGCTTTGCGAATCGTGGCCGAAAGATCCACCGGTTCATCCCAAAAGAATTGTTTCAGACCCTACCACTCCGGGGGGCTTTTGTCTACGCTGGTTGTGGGTGTCGGGGATAGTCTGAAGTCAATAGTTAA
>CAZWPN010000025.1:0-32493 GCA_964635275.1 uncultured Victivallales bacterium
GCTGGGTAGGGCGACGCCTCCGGCGGAGCCGCTGCCGCAAGGCTGTCCGCAATGGGTCCCGCCGGTAGCTCAGCGCTTAGGCGAGGTTTTGGGTGGATTGGCAGCAATTCTCATTATGGCGGCGCCCCCGCGACCTTGCGTCGCGGGAACGCGAGATTACAGGGAGGGTGTACTGTGAGGTTGCGCGTACCCGGCATTGGACTGTTGGCGGTATTACTACTGGTCGTAGGCTGCGAGGACTCCGATCCCGTTCGCGATTACCGTGTGGAGAATACCCGTGACACGGCGTGGGGCATCGCGTACCTGACCGGATACCTGTTCAACGGTTTCATTGCCACGCGACCGGCGGGTCCACAGGATGTGACCGTGCCATGCTCACGTGGCGGTTCGATTCGCATTGCAGGCCGGACCGACTACGACAGCCAGACCGCGCTGCTTTCGATGGATCTGACGTATGAGTTTGCCGCGGCCAACGTGTCCGTGGTGGCGACCAACCTCGCGGTGACGTTTCATCCTCTCGCCGGGGCCATCCGGCAAACCGGCACGGTGCGGATTGGCGGTGAGTTCTACGAGAATACCGTGGCCGTAAGTACTGGCCTTGTCTATGACGTCACTATTGACCGGCCTGATCGCGACGCCGGGGATCTCGCGGACGAAGGCCCCTATGCGGTTACCATCTGGACAACCACGAACAGGGTGAACGAGGTCTACCGCAACATGAGTGGGGAGTTGAACGCCGTCGGGTTCTCGTGGGGGTATTGCGTTTCGCTCTCGTGCGGGACCAACTTCTTCGGCGATGTGTACGTGGAGTTGTAGGCGTGGGATGCGGTGATCCGCCCTCTCGTGCTTTGAGCTTCTGCCTCCGGGCAGACTACATGCCCGGTTCACAGAAGAGCAGTCACCCTTGTCGGCCGGCTATTTATCACCAGCGTCCGGTTTCGCGTTGCGGGGCAGGAAGGGTGGGGGCGGGAAGCCCTACCATCCCAGTATTCGCAGGATTCCGTACTCCAGCAAGCCGGCCGCCATGATGCTGATCACGCATGGCAGGATGTGCCTATAAATGGGGGCCATTGAGGTGGAGAAGTAGTCGCGTGTCACCACCAGACAAAGGTGAACCGGCGACAGCATCATACCCATATAGCCGAAGCTGTACGCCAGGACGAGGGTCGCCAGCGGTGTCAGACCGGATTCGGGCGAGGCCATCAGGCCGACGACCAGCGGAAACGAGGTGCCGGTGAATCCGAGCGCGATGCCGGTAACAAGTCCAGCCAGAAAGGGCAGGGCGGCCACGGCGATGCTCAGCGGGATGTGCGAGGCCAGTAATTCGCGACCGGATGCCGGAAGCAAGCCGGAGTGGTCGAGCATAGCCTTGAACAGCAGCACTCCGACCAGCGAGGCCTGAACGTCCAGGGATTTGCGGGAGAACATCGCCCGGAAGACCTTGAACGACCCCGTGTGCCACTCGTCCGCCGCAATCGCGATCAGCGCCACCAGGAGTCCCAGGAGCACTGCGAGCATTTTGCGGGTCTGCTCGGACATGTCCGGCGCTGCGGCTCTGAGCAGGAACGGCAGGACGATCAAAGAGACGATGATCAGGATGAGTGGCAGCATGAGGACATAGATCCGGCGGCTGCCGGGCGGCGTCTCCTCGGTGCGGGCGAGTTCGACAAGGTGCGGCCGGACCAGGAACCAGTAGCCGGCGGCGATGGCGACCGGGGAAAGGAGGCATAAGGTGGCAATGTACTGCCATGTCTCGATCATGCTGAAAGTGGCCATGGCGATGATCACGCCGGGATACAAAGGCCACCAGTACTCCCACACGTGGCGGAACCAGTAGTTGACGCTGGCCTTCCAGTCCGCGCGCCCGGCGATGTGGCTGCCGGCCTGTTCGACGAAGGGCGCGGAGAAGAGGGCACCCGCGGGCATCGGGATCAGGCCGACCACGGCGGGCATCGCCATGATGGTGGCGGCGCGGCCGTGGCGCCCGCCCCACCGGCGGGAGGCGGCGACCAGTTCCGACGCGTTACGTTCCTCGGTCATGTACCGCCCGATCTCTACGATGATACCGGTGATACCTATCATGAGCCAGAGTTCCGCCCCGGCGAATGAGCGGGCGATGTTGATCAGCGCCTCCGGCAGCGGTAACCCCGCCCAGAGGTTGAGTACTATGCCCCCGGCGGCGAGTGCTAGTCCGAGGTGAACCTTGAACCGCGTGAGCGCCAGTATCGCGGCAAAGATGATGAGTATTTTGAGAATGGCGGGCATGGCGGGTTGCGCAAACCGCTGGTGTGCGGTTTACCCTTTCCGTTGGAACCGGCGGCACTCGACGCCAGCCTGGCCGAGAATGTCGCGGGTCAATTCGCCGAACTCGTACTCATCCTCGTACACGACTTCGCTGATGCCGGCGTTGATGATCATCTTGGCGCAAAGCAGGCAGGGGCTCGTGGTTGAGTAAAGCGTGGCGCGCTCCACCGCTATGCCATGGCAGGCCGCCTGCGCGATGGAGTTCTCCTCGGCGTGGGAGCAGATGCACTCGGAGAGGTGCGAGCCCGACTCCGCCGAACCGGCGCAACGCGGACAGCCCCCCTCGAAGCAGTTGCGGACACCGCGCGGGGTTCCGTTGTAGCCTGTGGAAATGATCCGGGTGTCTTTGACGATGATGGCGGCGACCTGACGCCGTGAGCAGTTGCTGCGCGTCGCCACCACGCGGGCAATGTTCATAAAATAGGTGTCCCAGTCCGGGCGGCGGTTCAAATCATGATTCATGCGTGGAAGAATGCCTGTCGGGATGCGATTCGTCAACACTTCAGGAGCCTGTCGGCCTCATGGCTCAGTTGGGCCCTCGAACGCTGGGCCGACAGGCTCCTCCCGCTTTCGGCTTGCCGTCGCATGATACCCCCTATACACTCGCTCCGTATCGCAGCTCTGGAAGGAACAAAAGACCATGGAATGTGACGCCGACATTGCCCGATTAAAGGGCCTTTCCGACATTATCGTTTGTCCGGATTGCAGACGTAGCCTTGAGATCGGCAATCGGAAGATCACATGCACCGGCTGCCGCGCTGAGTATCCCATTTATGAGGGGGTCCCGCTCCTGGCGCGGCTTGGCACGCCGACATCGTCACAGAGTCAGGGTGCGTCGGCGGGTGTAGCTACGAGCGAGGACTACCAAAAGCAATACCAGGATGTACGCGATGCATCGCAGTACAACGCGGATTACCGGGAGCAGTTGTTCAAGCGGATGAGCACTGCAAGGGAATACCGGCTTCTTCGCGAACTCCTCTCCTCGCAGGGGCGCAGTTCTGTGCTTCTCGACTTGCCGTGCGGAGGGGGAAGATTAAGCGCGCAAATCGGGCAGTTCACGGATCGCCTGATCGAGGCGGACATTGCGCTTGGGCAAGTTTTGTACGGGAAAACGAACAGCCGTCTGGGCATTCCGCAGATATGGATGACTGCTTCGGCATTTCGTCTGCCGTTTCGCGATAACAGTGTGGACGGCACAGTCTGTTGCAGACTCTGCCATCACTTGCCCACGGCACAGGAACGTGAGGCTCTTCTGGCCGAGATTCTCAGGATTTCCCGGAAGTTTGTCATCATGACATATTTCGACTACCGCTCGGTGAAGAATCTCCTTCGACGTGCCCGGCGTATCTTTGACGGGAATCAGCCGAAGCATACCATGACCTTCGAAGAGGTTTCCGCACTGGCTCGACGGAACGGAGCCCGGTTGGTGCGCGCGCCTTATCTGGCCTACACGTCTTCCGGCCATCGCTATGCCCTTATGGTCAAGGAGGGGTAGCTTCTTGAGCCGCGCCGTCAGTCGCTTCGGCTACAGGGAGCTTTCTCCCTTCGACATTCCATCCAATGCCTCTTTGGCAACGGATATCCATGAACGAGCCGGGCGCAGGATATTGAAGTTGGAGAGGGACACTGTTGTTTGGTGCGACGCGGTTCCGTCCGAAGGCGTTTCCGTTGTCTTCAAGATGTACCGGAACCGGGATTGCGTGAGCGTGTGGAGAGAGCGCGCCTTTCGTTTCCGGGTGGAAAGGGAATACAATTCACTGCATTTTCTGTCCCGCCACGACATCCCTTGCAGCATCCCCCGCTATTGGACGTTTGGGGTTCATCAGGACCATGGCCGCTACGAGATCCTGTGCATGGATGAAATACCGAATGTCACCGAACTGGTGCCGGAATTCCCTTCCCGGTCTCCTGGCTGGTCTGCCTTGGATCGCTTGAAAGGGACGGATTTTACCGCTTTGTGCGGACTGATTCGCCGGATGCATGCGGCGGGCTTCTATCATGGGCGTCTGGATCTTCGAAATATCCTCGTCGGCGCTGATGATGCCGGCGCACCGGCCTACTGCATCATTGACACACCGCAGGCCATGGTCTTCCCGTACGACATTTGGGGCACTCGAACGGGGTGGGATGACTTGCGGCACTTCGCTGCCGCCATGCGGCGACATCTCGGACCGGATGCGTGCGACTCGGTTCTGGTTCGCTACGGACTGGATCCCGCGATGAGAGCCCGAATGCTGCAGGATATCTCCAGGGGAGGGCGTCCACGGCTTGGGCGGAACTTCACACGATTCGAATTCGGAGTTCGTTCCCGGTTGGCGCGGTTGGCGCGCCGGACGACTGATCAGGCGGGGCTATGAACGCTGGCGATACGGCATGGTTTGGGAATGCTGATGAGACGATGGCGTTCTCGGGCGAGGAGAGTGCCGTATTGGACGCCGTGAACCGCCGGATCGCCGGCGGACGATCCCTGGCGGATATCCTGAACTTCCTGTATGACGCCACCCACGCGCTCTTCCCATGCGATCGGATCAGTATCGCCTTTCTGGACGAAAACGGCGAACGCCTGACGACTTACTTGACCCGCGCTGAGTACGAACCGCTCCTGCTTCAGAAAGGCTTTCATCAGGATCTCGACGGCAGTTCTCTGCGGCAGGTGATGGAGCAGGGCATCCCGCGGGTGATCGACGATCTGGAGGTGTATCTGGCACAGCATCCGTCGAGTCAATCCACGCGGATGCTTGTGAAGGAAGGGGTTCGGTCCAGCATGGCATGTGCGCTCCGCGTGGAGGACAGGTCCGTGGGAGTTCTGTTCCGTAGCGCCCGGATGGTCGGCGCCTACCGGAGCTCGCATGTCCGCTTCCAGCAGGCGGTGGCCGAGCGACTGAGCCAGGCCGTGGAGAAGTCCTATCGCATCGAACAGTTGACCGAAGCCAACCGCGCATACATGGAGATGCTGGCGTTTGTGAGCCACGAACTCAAGAACCCGCTGGCTTCGATCATCATGTCGGGCGAAGTGCTGGCCGGTTCGTATCTCGGTGCTTTGAGCCCGCAACAGCAGGCGACGGCGCAACGCATCGTGCGGCAGTCGCACTACCTATCAGGACTTGTCCGGGATTATCTGGACTTGGCGCGGATGGAGGTTGGAGGGATCAGCCTTTCACTGCGGCCGGATGTTCGAGTCGTGGAAGAGGTGGTTGACCAGGCTATGGAGCTGGTGGAATCCGCCATCCATGCCAAGAAGATTGAAGTGCAGCGCAACATTTCCGACCCGGAGATTCGGGCTGACTGTGATCCTGACCTGATCAGGATCGTGATGGTTAATCTCTTGGGCAACGCCGCCAAGTATGGTCGGACCGGCGGCATCCTCCGGCTGACGGTTTCCGAGGACGGGGAACATGTCCGGTTTGCCGTGCGGAACGAGGGGCATGGCTTTCGAGCGGAAGACCGGAGCCGGCTATTCCGCAAGTTCTCCCGTCTGCCGACACCGGCCTTCTCACAGGTCAAAGGATCGGGGGTCGGGTTGTACACATCGTGGCGGATTGCGCGTATGCACGGCGGGCGGATGGGGGCCGAGTCCGAATTCGGGCAGTGGGCTGAGTTCACGCTGGAGATTCCGCGTAAGGCGTCGATGGAAACTTCCAGCACTTGATCGGGCCAGTGACGCTGGGCAGTCTACATGCCCAGTCTACAGAAGAGCCAACCGCGCGGCTGCGCCGCGAACAAACACGGAGATAACTATCGGGATTGGCGATGCGCAAACATTGGGTCATTCCGCTCTCGCCGGGTCAAGTTATAGGCAAGGTGTCCTGTTTGTGGGCTGGCGATTCCTCGCGGCGTCTCTCTCTCCGCGCAATCCTATTCGTAGCGCAACGCGGTGACTGGATCCAGGCGCGCCGCTCGGATGGCCGGCGCCAGACCGAACACGAGACCCACGACCCAGGCGACCCCCATGGACAGCACCACGGATTCCAGTGTAATGATACCCGGCCAGTCGGTCCATTGCGTGGCGACGCGCACAGCGGCCCAGCCCAGCAGGCATCCTGCCAGGCCGCCTATGGTCGCAAGCGTGACGGTCTCAGCGAGGAACTGCAGCAGGATATCGCTGCGGCGCGCCCCGATGGCGCGGCGGAGTCCGATTTCCGGGATACGTTCGGTTACAATGGCCAGCATAATGTTCATGATGCCGATACCACCGACCAGCAGAGAAATGGACGCGATGCTTACTAAGGCGAAGTTAAGGGCTCGACGGCTGCGCTGCTTGGAGCGCAGCAGGTCGAGCGGGACCGTTATGGCGTAGTCGCCGCGGACGTGGTTTATCTCCAGCGTGCGTCGCACGGTGGCGGCGATGGTGGGGACATCCTCTTCTGAAGGCGCCGTAATGAGCAGGCGCCCGATATCCACGCGGGTCATCTCGGACCTGCCTGATTCCCTCTTTGCCAGGATCGATCCGAAGAGGGAGGTGGCAGTGCGGTAGGGCACCAGGACCGTGTTGGCCGTTGCCTGACCAGGGATGCGGACGATCCCGACGACGTGGAACGTCTGCCTTCCGATGACGAGGGACTGTGCGCCAAGGTTGCCCTGGCGGCGCAGCGCCTCCGCCATCTCTACGGAGATGATCGCTACGGCGTGACGGTTTTCGTTGTCTGGCTCGGAAAGCAGTCGCCCGGACACGCATACGGCCTTGATCCTGTCGAAGTACACTGGCTCCACGCCGAGAACCCGTGCTTCGATTGGCCGGTTGCCACCTTGAACTCGCTGCCGGACGGCGTGGACCGGGGTGATTTGCGCCGCGGGACAGGCGGCACGAATCTGCGCCATATCGCGATGGGTGAGCCCGTACTGCAGCATCATTCTGGAGTTTGCAGATGCCGGCGTAGTGGATGATGAGGGCTCGACCGAATCAACTGCGATGTTTCGCAACCCCTGGGCCGATATCTCCGCCAGCACGGTCTGTTGCGCCCCTTCGCCGATGCCCATCATGGCGATCACGGCGGCAGTCCCGAAGACGATTCCCAGCAGTGTCAGAATGCTTCGCAGCTTATGCCGTGACAGATTGCGCAGTCCGTCGCGGAATAGCTCGATCAGCCAGAGCAGACTTCTCATCCCGGCGCCTCCGATAGCAGTCCGTCGTTGATATGGAGTATTCGCGGGATGCGTGCGGCCACGCGCGAATCGTGAGTAATCATGATTACGGAAGTGCCCTGCAGGTGGACTTCATCGAAGAGCCTGAGGATGTCCTCCCCGGTGCTGGAGTCCAGGTTGCCGGTTGGCTCATCGGCCAGGACGAGGGCGGGACGCGAGACAAGTGCGCGTGCGATTGCCGTTCGCTGGCATTCGCCGCCAGATAATTGCCCCGGGTGATGCCCCAGGCGATGCGAGAGGCCAACTTGTTCCAGCAGCGCAAGCGCGCGCGCTCGTCGGAGTGCCCGTGGAATCCTCTGGTAAAAAAGAGGCAGTTCGACGTTCTCCAGCACGGATAGGTGGGAAATGAGATGGAAGGATTGGAAAACGAACCCGATTCGCATGCCACGCAGTGCAGACAAAGCTGAATCAGACAGGGTGGAGACGTCCGTGCCGTCAAACCAGAATGTTCCGGCCGTCGGCCGGTCGAGCAGACCGAGTATGTGCAGCAGAGAGGACTTTCCGGAACCGGACGGCCCGACAATGCCGACGAATTCGCCTGCGGCCATGGAGAAACTGACGTCGCGCAGTACGGTTAGGCCGCCCCCGAGCGCGTAGGTCTTGGTCACGGACGCGAGACGGATCATTGCCGTGGGGACTCTTCAAATGGTTTGCTGAGGCAGACGCGGTCGCCGGGGCGAAGCCCTTCCAACACCTGGACCATGGACTCAGATGAAGCACCGATACGGATGGGCGTTTCCCTGGATGTGCCGCCATTGGCCACAATGGCGGTGAAAAGATTATCTTTCCGGAACACGGCTTGAACTGGAATGCATAGGGCGTTTGTTACCGTTCCAGTGAGAATCTCGGCGGAACATGAGAGCCCCGGCTTCAGGGGTGGCGGATCCGTGAAGGTGACTTCCGCGGCGAACTCCTTTACGTCGGCGCTCCACCAGCCTTGTGCGTTTGCGACTTCAGCGACCTTGATAACCGAACCGGTGACACCATGGCGTGAAGCGGCCTCCACGGTAACGATGGCCTGCTGATTGGAAGCAATGCGCTGAACGTCCGCCTCAGGCACGTTGATCACAGCCTTCATGTCGTCCATGTTGGGAATCGTCATCAGGACCTGTCCCGGATAGACCTTGCTGCCCACCTGGACTTCCGAGCGCCGCCACGGCGTGTTCGGGTCGGCGTAGGTTACGATTCCGTCCGTGGGCGACTTAACGACGCAGGCGGCAAGCTCCTTGCGGAAGGACTCGATATCGCGCGTGGTGCGCTCGACATTCTGGCGGGCCGCCTCGACGGCCTGGCGCTTCTGCTGGGTGAGGCTTGCCGTGTTCTTGCGCCGCTTCTCCAGTTCGGTGCGCGCTGTGGCCAGTGCGTTACGTGCCTTCGCTTCGCGCAGTGGCAGCGTGTAGCGTGTCAGCATGTCAAGTTCGGCGGCAGCAGCTTCTTTTGCCACCCGCGCCTGATCGAGGGCAATACGTTCCTCTTCGACCTGGTCGGCAGTGACGAATCCCTCGGTCAGAAGGGATTCTATTTCAACCGTGCGGCTCTGCCGGCGCTCCAGCTCCCGGTTGGCGGTCTCCTTCTTAACCGTGGCGCCGCGGGTCTCCAGCGGGATGTCCCCTTGCAGGAATTTCTCCAGCTCGCGCTCTGCGGATGTCACGTCGATCTCGGCGGTTCGCAGCGAGGAGGCGTTCTCCATCTCCTGAACGTCCAGCTCGGTTTGCGCGGAACTCAGGCGCACGGTCAGGTCGGCGAGGCGCGCTTCAGCATCCTTGACGGAGCGATCCAGTTCCTCCGTGCTGAAACGGGCCGCTACTTCGTCGTTGGTCACCCGCTGGCCTTCCGCGACGATGAACTCGATGGTGGCCGCCCGCTTAAGGTCAGGGATGATTCGTTCGGATCGCTGGGCGCGGATCTCGCCGCTGGCCTTGATCGTGATCCGCAGATCCATCACGGCTGCCACCGCCGTCGGCGTTGATGATGGTGTCCCCTGTGGAGAGGGGCGGCATCCCGTCTGGGCCAATACGCAGCAGGCGATCAACCCGATCAGCCTGCCCGTGGTCCGGCGGTCTTGTGTGATCTTGCAGTGGCGCATGTTCATTCTCCTCCTGCGGGGAGTCTCTCGATCAACTGGCCATCCGTGGTTACATCCAGAAGTCCCGAGTCGCGCAGCAGCGTCAACCGGGCCAGCTCGTAGCCCACGGTGGCCCGGACCAATGCATTTCGCGCGCTCAGCAGTTCATTCTCAGCCTCCACAACATCACGGTTCTCGAGTTCTCCGTTCTTGAATCGCTGCTGTGCATTCTGTGCGCGCTTTTCGGCGATGGCGAGATTCTTCTCTTCGATAGCCGCCGACCCCTTCAGGTAGCGCAACCGGCTCAGGCGCTCCAGGATGTCGAGCCGCAAACCGTCCTTCTGCGACTCCCAGTCGCGACGGGCCTCGGCAAGGTTCAGTTGTGCCAACCGCCACTGGTCGCGTTCATCCCTTCGGTCAAAAGGGATCTTGAGGGCAAGTCCGGCACCGTAGGACGTATCGGACTCGATTTGGGAAAGTGCACTGGTCGAGGCGCCGGAGATGTTGACTTGGGCATATGCGTCGAGTTGCGGCAACAGTCCGTTGTTCGCGACGGCAAGATGACGCTCGGCATCGGTGCAGCGGTCGCGGGCGGCCAGGATGTCCGGCCGGCCCTCTATTGCGGCAGCCTCGCACTGCTGCGCGTTTAGAGGGAAAGGCTGCAGGCGTGGAATGTCACCCTCGAGGGTGCCGGCGGCGGATTCGGAGATGCCGAGTTTCACCCGGAAACGGCGCAACTGGAGGTCGTAGTCCAGTGCGGTCTGGGCGAGCTGATTCTGCGATGCAAGCTCCTGCTGCTGGGCGCGCATGACGTCAATCGCCGGCGCCCGGCGCACGCGGAACAGGGCTTCGGTGCGGCGCCGCAGGTTGACGGACTGCTCCGTCGCCTTGCGTGTGTTCTCTACCACCGACCTGCTGGTCAGCAGTCCATAGAAGTCGCCGACGATGTCCAGCGCTATATCCTGCCGATCGAGGGCGAATGTGCGCAGTGCATCGACAAGGTTGCGTTCCGCCTGTCTGAGTGTTTCGCGGCTGGCTCCGGGGCCGGCACCGGCGAGGAGAGGCTGATCCAATCGAGCTTGCAGATCCGCCTGTGTAGTGCCCGACTCCGAGAGTGCGTCGGCTTGGCTTGTCTTGACTCCGGCCGAACCGGATGCCGAGAGGGTGCCGCCGGTGACCAGCGGCTTGCCGGCTTTGATGTCGACCGAGGCTGTGTCCGTACTGCCATTCTCATTAGACAGGAGCACGAACCCGATGGTGCCCGAGAGACTCCATCCGAAGTTACGCCTGGTGGCCATAAGATCAAGCGTTTGCCGGTAGAGCGACTCGCGCCGCGATTGAAGATTACGGTTGTTCAACGTGGCGAGATGCAGCGCGTTGGAAAGGGATAGCACGACAGGGGCTGAGGACGCGGAAGAAGGCGCCGGAAGAAGAATTGAGTCGGCGAGGGCGTTCGTCGAGACTTCAATTCGGAAGCGTGCCGCATCGCGCAAGACTGTCGAAACGTTGCGGTCCACGCTTTGGGAGCTGACGCATCCTATACAGCCGATGAACGGTCCGCACAGAACCAGAACGGCGATTCGGCATTTCCATGACCGCCGCATCATGCTGTCAACTCAGTGTTTGGCGGGGGGTTCCACTGCTGCCTTGGGCGCTTCGACCTTGGCGCCGGCTGATTCCTTCGGCTGCACTGCGGCGGTCTTGAGCTCCTCAAGCTTGCTCTTGAAAAGACCAATGGCGCGGGCCTCCATGAGGTCCCTCTCATCCTGGCTCTTGCGTTTCTTGTCGTCATCCCGACGAACGACGCCTGTCGTCTTGTTTGACGCCTTGCTGTCTTTTTCCTGTTTCGCACGCTTGGCCTCGCGCTCAGCCTGGTATCTTTCTCTCTCCGCCGTCTTCTCCTCAAGTGCCGACAGTGCGTCATCCATCACACTCTTCTTTGTGCTCTGGTTGATTAGCCGGAACTTGCGCTCGCGGAAGCTGCGGGGAAACATCTTGGTCTTGGTGGACTCGTCCGCCTTCCACTCCTTCTCTGCGAGCATCACGGCCTTTGAAAACAGTCGCGTTTCAAGTTTGAGGTCATCGTTCAGCTTCTTGAACGCGGCGCTGTCAAGCACCTCATTGGCCTCGGTGCCGCTGAAGTCGGTTATCTCCACGAGATAGAACTTGTCGGACTTGGCCGCCGGCTCATCGGCGGATATCGCAAGGCTCGCGACTGAAGCACACACCGCTAATAGGAGCAATCGCTTCATGCCAGCACCTCAGCATGTTCCTTGTTCAGACCCGTTCAACACAAATGCCGGGATCAATCTCGTCCCGCAGTATCCGCTCGATTCCCTGCTTGATGGTAACGGTGGCGTGCGGACATCCGCCGCAGGCGCCTTTCAGCCTAAGTTTAACGTTTACGCCCTCGATCGTGACGACTTCAAGATCGCCACCGTCTGCTTGAAGCATGGATCGCAGTTGCTCCAGTCTATCCCGAATCTTCTGTTCCATAGTCTAGCCCTCGCTTGAATCACCATAGTAGCACGCGCACGTCACGTGTAGCAATTGCAATATCCGGCATTGCGTAACCCATCAGTCATGTAGGGGCGGCGCTTGTCACCGCGCGCGGGCGGACGCAAGGTCCGACACTACATACCCCTGCTTCACTGAGGCGTTACGGCGTTGCCGGTAAGCAGAAGTCGTTAGCGGCCGTTCAGGTCCTTCAGTACCGGCTGCAGCGCCGGAAAAAGTTGTCGGTACTGTGCATGCCGTTCCCGGTAGATTGCGTGCCGTGCGGCGGAAGGTTCGAAGATGCGCTCGCGGTGTACGAACACCCGCACGGCCTCAGCCGCATCGCTGAAGACGCCGGATGAAATCCCGGCCAGCATGGCGGCTCCCAGTACGCCGGCCTCTGTAATGCGCGGTCGAACGAAAGGAATGCCCATGATATCGGCTTTCAACTGCAGTCCGGCATCCGACTTGGCTCCGCCACCCGAGGCGATGAACTCGGTCGTGTCGATCCCGAGCCGGCGCAGGGCATCGAGCCCGTGCATAAAATAGAGGGTGGTGCCCTCGCGGATGGCCTTGAGGATCTCGCCGCGTGTCGTGCTGGTCTTGAGGCCGACGAGGACTCCAGCTGTTGGCGCCGCCAGGAAGGGTGGGGGATCAAAGTGCGGAAGGACCAGCAGCCTTGTCGGCTCCGGCGGCATCTCGGCATCGAGACGGGAGTAAATCTCGTCATTGGCCGAAATGCTGTCGCCGGCCGCAAAGGTTTCCCGGAACCACTTGGTCAGCAGCCCTCCCTGGTTGTAGAGGAAGGAGACGAACAGTTCCGGAACGACATGGTGTTCGATGTTCAGATTCTCGCGAAGCAAAGACAGCGGCTGGGCCGGCCTTGCATAGATGGGCGTGATGCAATCATAGGAGCCGAGTCCGTAGACGGCACGTCCGGGGGCGATGCCGCCGCATCCCAGGGCGTTGCAGCACTGGTCGTGCCCGCCGGCCACGACCCGCACACCTTTTTGCAGGCCAAGGGTGGACGCTACGTCGCCTGAGACGGTTCCCAGAAGCGTACCGCCGGACACGACAGGTCCAAGTTTCTCCCGAGGGATTCCGCTCCAATCGAGCAATTCCGCCGACCAATCGTGGCGCTCGAGGTCGAACAACAGCGTACGGTTGGCATGTGAGGCGTTGGTGACCGGATCGCAGCCAAGCATGAAGGCAATCAAGTCCGCCCACAACAGGAAGTAATCGGCGCGCCGGTAGATACTCGGGCGATGTTCACGCAGCCACAGCAGCTTGGGCATGGAGTAGTTCGGGCCAAGCAGGTTAGGGTTGATCCGGTAGAAGCGCTCCTGCCCGTAGGCTGCAAGCAACCGTTCGATATGCTCCGCGCCACGGTTGTCCATGGAAAGGATGCTACGGTCAAGTAACTCGCGGTCTCGCGTTACAGGTACGAAAGCCTCTCCGAAGGAACTTATAGACAGGGCGGTAACCGGATCCCCGCTCGCCTTGGCCGCAACTTCAGTGATCACGTCCTGGGCTGCCTGCCAGACAACCGCGCTGTCCAGTTCCGCCCAGCCTGGCTGTGGATGGAGCAGATCGTAGCCGCGGTAGGACTGCGCAAGGCAGGAGCCGTCGAGGCTGAAGACCCCCGCCTTGCAGCCGCTCGTTCCGAGATCGATGCCCATCAGGCTCATAGCATCTTCAACTCGTAGCCGAGGTAACGGGTAAACGCTTCGCGGACGGCAACAGACACGTGGCCCGCGGTGACGCCGACATGATGTCGGTAGCCCTCATGGCCAATGTACTCGAGGGCCGCTTGCAGGTTCGGAATCTGTACCACGCCGGCACAGCCGAAGAAGTCGTTCTCAATAGTGTCCGCAGTGAAGGCGCCCTCGCCCAGGTAGCACCAGAGTTTGCCGTCGGCAGTCTTCGTGCTGGCGAAGGTCATGGGTGCCGGCGCGATTCTGCCAACGTTGCAGCCCCATCCGCAGCCCGCCCCCATCGCCTTTGCGAACATGGGGTGATCAATCACCTGACCCTTGGCCGCCATCAACCCCTGAGGCACCGGGCCGCAGTGAAAGAGGATGCACTTGTCGGGGTCGTTCCCATAGTTGTTGTTCCAGTCCAGACATGTCGCTGGCCGTTCCGAGGCGAGCGCCAGCGCGAACATCGGAACGGCGTTGCAGACATCAAGCTCGCACGCGGCCACGATGCCGCGATCGTTCAACTCGCTGAGCAAAACACATGGCGAAACACCCAACTCCTTCTCTATCTCGATCCAACAGCGCAGCGCCATGCAGTCCAGCCGGTAGTCCGCTACGATCCGATCGAGCACGACGCTAAGCTTTACCAGCATCTCGAACTTTTCCGCCGGAACCCCCGTCCAGTTGGTGTAGCCCCGGAGTCTGTCGGCCTTGGCCGCGAATGCGTCGTCTGTGGCCTTGACGTCACGAACCCGCTGAAAGACCTCCGATAGATCGAGCGCCTCGGTAGTGATGCCATAGCGCTGGAGAGTCAACTCGTCGAACCGCACCGTCTTGAATGCCGTGGTGCGAGCGCCGATAGCGCCGACCGTCATGCGCCGCATGCGGTTGACGATTCGGCACACTGCGGCGAACTGGCGCAGGTGTTGCGCAAAGAGATCGCCGTTCGGTGCCACCGTATGCGGCCGGAAGGTGGTGAACGGCAGCCCGTACTGGCAAAACACGTCCATGATGGAGAACTTGCCGCAGAAGGCGTCGCGCCGCTGCGAAAAGCCCATCTTGCCTGGCTCGTCCGGGTAGGCATGAATGAGGATAGGCACGCCGCAATCCTGCAGGGCCTCGATCGCGCCGGTTTCGTCGCCGAAGTTCGGAAGGCAAAGGATGACGCCGCTGTATTTGCCGCGATTCGCCTTGAGAAATGCGGCATACTTCCGGCCGTCGTCCACGCTCTCCACGGCCCCATAGCGCGTGAGCGTTTCGTCCATCAGCAGCGCGCCGTAGCCCAGCGATCGCAACACCGCGGTCATTTCGCGGCGGGCTTGGGCTATCAACTGTTCGGGAAAGAATCCGCGGTTTCCAAAATACACCGCGAATGTATCGGACGGGTCCCGGTTTGTCGTGGCAGCAGATTCCTTCATGATTCCAGCTCCTTTACGCTCCCTGCGATTCTCAGTTCATCCCTCAGAATTCGCACTGTCTCCTCGTACACCATGCTTTGGGCCTTTTCGACGGAGTCAGCCATGTGCCGTTCATACGGTTGACGAATCGCAGTGGCCACGTTCACCTTGGCGATGCCATTTCGGACCGCCTGCCTGATATACTCCGTCGAGATTCCTGTGCCGCCATGCAGCACCAACGGGACTCCGCAGCGCCGGTTCAGTTCCGCAAGGTGTGCTATGTCCAACCTTGCTTCGATCTTCTTCTGGCCCTTGGTAGCGGCGGATACGGCACCGTGGATGTTGCCAATGGCCACGGACAGCCAGTCCACGCCGGTGGCTTTCACGAAGGCGGCGGCATCGGACGGGTCGGTAAACCCGCGCCGCGAAGCAAATAATTCCTCGTAGGGAGGCAACGGACCGGACTCATGCCCCATCACGGCGCCCAACTCGGCTTCCACCGGGATACCCGCCGGCCGCGCCATTTCGACGACGGTGCGTGTGCATTCGATGTTCTCCGACAGTGACAGGCGGGAGCCGTCCACCATGATGGACTCGTAGCCGGCGCGAATCGCCTGGCCCATGACCGTCGCGTAGTCCACCCGTAGGTCATCCTCGTCCACCACTGGAACATGGTCCAGATGCAGGCGGGTAACGCGCCGGTCGCCCACGCGGCGGTATTCATCGCGAATGGCTTCCAGATTGCCGGCCTTGAACTTGATCCACTCCAGTCGAGCGACCATGATCAGGCCAGCCGTGTCAGTGTCGGCCAGCGCCCGTACGACGGGTGCCATCATGGGAAGATAGGGAATATTGAAGGCTGGGATAACCAGGCCCTTGTGCCATGCGCGCTCCACCCACTGTCGGGTTGTGGTCGAATCAGTCATCTGTCACCCCCTGTTTTCTCCATCCTGCACCTGTAAGAAGGAAAACGGAATGGACTGTCAGGCTTATTCATGTAATATATTGCACGGAAAAGTACATGCACGATGACCGCCCAGCGAAACCGGTGATTGTCACCAGCGAACTGAACCGCATCATGGGTCTGCTCTTTCGTCTGCTGGACGTGAGGATCACTTTTTTCGACATGCAGCAGTCGGAGCACACGCAATTCGACATCAAGCCAATGTCGGCCTACTGTGCGGCCCGGCGGAGTCATCCGCATTTCAACGCCCGGTGCGTCGCGTGCGACCGTGCCCACCTCGCGGTCGCCAGGGCGCAGCGCGAGGTTCATATCTACCGATGCCACAACGGGCTCTTGGAGGGAGTTGTGCCGCTGTATGACCGGCGCAATTTCTATGTCGGAGCCATTGTGTTCGGACAGTTGCGTGAAGCCGGAGCCCGGCCTCCGGCGGACGCCTCTGCCGCCCACCGCCGCCTGTTCCTTCGCTTGCCGGTATCCAGCGAGGTCAGGGCGACGGACATCGGAAGTTTACTGAAGTGCATGAGCGAGTACATCATCGGCAACGAACTCATCCGTTGCCGCAACCGTCCATGGGCGGAGCGGCTTGACGCCTACATCGAGGAGAACCTCGGGCGGGCGATCCGGATCGAGGATATGGCTGCAGCGCTAGGTTGCTCGAAATCGTTTGTATCGCACCGCTTTCGGGCGGAGTTCGGGCTTTCGCCCAAACAGTACATCCAGCGCAGGCGCATGGATGAGGCGCGGGTGTTGCTGGAAACCGGCGATACGGTTCAGCGGGCAGCGGCGCGACTCGGCTTCCACGATGCTTTTCATTTTTCCAAGGCGTTCCGGGCGCATTGGGGAAAACCGCCCAAGCTATTCAAGCAGGTGTGAGTTCCAGTGTCTGCTTCTCAGGCGTTGCCCGGGCCAATTCACTTCCGGGCGGAGGCGGATGGAATCCATCCGGAGTTGTCGTTGAAGCGAATTCGTGTCCACTCGCCGTGCGTTTCTGCAATCTCAACGGTGGCCCCTGCGGGCAAGGAGAAAGTGGCTGCGGCCTGCTGATGAGGCGCAAACCGTGCCTGTGTCCCATGACGGATGATCAGTAGATCCCTTTCTTTCCCCATTCCCTGTCTGTAGGCGGATAGCGCCAGCAGGTAGATGGTGAGGGCGGTCAGAAGGAGTGCGGCGCCCAGAGCGATGCCTCGCCGCCTGCTGGACGCCAGCCGGAAGACGAGAACGGCCACGGTCAGCCAGAAGGCGGCCGAAGAAGCGGCGGCAAACCAGAATCCCGGAATGGACGACAGCCGGGCGAGGTGGTTAGGCGGCTGCTGCACGAAGCTGGCGGTGGCGTTGGTTGTTGCGGCCACTGCGAGAACGGATCCCGTGGCCGCAAAAGGCGTGACATGCCCCGAGATCGCATCGCGGAAGGTTAGACGGAATGGGCCCGCGGCAGAACGGGTATAGCGGGCGGCGGCGTCGTCGAAGTAGTTGAATACGATGGCAGGAACCGATGTGGCGTTCGTGGTTTGCGGAACAATGGTCTGCTCCCAGCGCATGAGTTCCCCTGGTTGCGGAGTCATCGGTTTCGGGTCGTATACGCGGAAATGCTCCGGTAGTGAAAAAACGGGCGCCTGTATTCCGTTGGTCCAGCCGGAACCGGATAGGACCATGGTGGCCTTGATGAGATCGCCCGGCGCCACGAGCGCCGGTTCAAGTGTCGCCGTCAGTATGAACCTGCCAACGGCGCCTGAGAAGTCGCGAGGACGTCCGTCCTGAGGCAGCGGCCGGATAGTGATGATAACCGGCTGGACGGGCACCGTAGCTTGCTGCTCCCTGTACATGACGCCAAAGCCGCCGGGGATCGACTGGACGACGGAACAGGATAGCTGTGGGGCAATGCGGACGGTTCCGACCTCCATGGCCGTCATTTCGGACCGGAAGCGCTTCACTTCAACCTGGTCGCCGCCCTGCTGGGTGCGCTCAGACGCGAGCTCGCGAAATGCGCCGAACTTCAACTGACCGGTTTGCGGCAGTTCGCGGAGTTCAAGACGTCGGCCCAGTTGGATGTTTCGCGCTTCAACGGTGAGGGTGAGATCGGTCACCTGATGTTCGAATAGCGAGGCATCGCCGGGTGTCAGGTGTGCCGAGACCGATACCGTTGGCTCCGCGTGCGCCGGTGCTGCGGCGATCCATAGTCCGGTCAGGATGATCCATGCATATTTCATTGCGTGGTGGAATTCTCCACAGCTGGATGATCGGCGAACACGCTCCGGTCGTCGCGGTGTTCCTGATAGACGGTGGTCATGACGCTGGTGGTGAAGACCACCGCGATGGCGGCGCCAAGGACAAGGAACGGCCCCACGCCCTGCCGGACGCGCAACCGGCACAGACCGGCAAGAACGATAGTGAATGCGCCGGCGACAACTGCAATGGAAAGGCGCATGCGGTATGGGAGTCCAAAGTGCCAGATCAGCGGGATCCGGTACCACGGGAGGGTGAGTTCCGCCTTCCCGTCGCCTCGGGCTGTGGCTAGCAGGAGGTTGCGCTGGATCTCCGGCGTCGTTCCGTCATAGCGTTCTGCCCGGAGCGTCGTGAGCAGCGCGCGGTCGTACAATCCTCCTTTCAGCAGTACTGCCCCCATGTTGAAGAAAACGATGCCGTTGTGCACGCCCTGATCGCGAACCAGAGACGCATACAATTCGGCGGCGCGGAGGTAGTCGGCCTCGGTGCGGGCTACAGCCGCGGCGGCGTTGGCCTGCTCCCAGAGAAAGGCGCTCTCGAAGCGGGGGGCGGCTCGGGAGGTTGCGACGAAGAAGAACGATGCGGCTGCCATGAGCAGGAGCATGGCGCAGTGTGCCCTTTGAAAGATCCTGTTTCTTTCTCTCATAATGCTCTCACCGTGAATTCTCCAGGAGCCTGTCCAGATTGATCAGCGCTTCTGCGAGGGCCGCGTCGCTGACGGGCGGCTGATCGGCCGTGGATGTTCCGTGGGTATACTGGGCATTAAAATGATGCTCGAATGCGGTCAGCAGCGTATCGGCCGCGGAGGGTAAGCCGGCTTCATGAAAGGCAAGTCGCTTCTCAATATGTGCTCGTGCATCTCCGGGGGTCAGCGTGCTGCCGGTCGTGTTGAGACGGTCGGCGAGGTAGAAGGAGACTGCGCGGCAGATGGCGGCGGAATCGCGGGCTGTCTCAAGTTCGCGGATGGCCCTTCCACATGCACCCCGTATGTGGCGGCCGGCAAGGAACTGGCGGATGCGGGGCGCGCCGCGGCGGTAGAGCGTAATTGAGCCGATTGCAAGGACCGGTGCAAGGAGGAGGGCGAAGTGCCATGTGGTCGGGGCAAGAGGCGTATGGACGGCGCCGAGAGGCGAATACAGCAGCGGGGCGATGACCCATCCGCGTTGCATCTGGGTCAGTGGGGCGGCCGGTGAGATGCCGGGTGACATTTCGATGACGATCTCGCCCCCGACTTGGGTTGTTTCGTTGACTCGCAAGGGCAGGACTGTCGATCGCGCCACTTCATAGCGCCGCTTCTGCGTATCATAGTAGGCAACCTCAATTGGAGGTAACTCAATGGTGTTGGCCGCGATGGGACGGATGGTGTATGTGAACTGGCGCTTGCCGTCGAGCGTGCGCGCTTGCACGGTGTCGTCGTACACCTTGAAATGCCGCGTCAGGCTGGGCTGATTGCCAAGGACTGGCGGGACAACACCCTCGAAATTGGCGCTCCCCGAAAGGGTAAGGGTCATGGTCAGCGGGTCGCCGACACGGCACGTTTGCGCATCCAGCGAGGCTTCCACCACGAGGTTGCTTCCGATCACTCCGATAAATGTGGACGGGCGCCCCTCCTCGGGTGGGGGGAGTACACGAACGGTGACGGCCGGACCGACGGCGAATATCTGGCGCTCAAGCGGCTGCCCATGGCTATCAAGGCCGACGGCGACGGGGCCCTTGAACACCACGGGTCCGAACGTGTAAGTGCCTTCCTTCTTCGGCACATAACGAAGGGGGAATGCGTACTGGAAGTAGTGGATGCCATTTTCGGTGACCGCGGTGCGGTCCAATTGGAAGACCGCAGTCCGGTTAAACGGATCATGCAGTCCGAACAAGGGTATGCTCATTGGGTCGGTCTGGTAGTTGTTGATGGCGAAGCCGGGACGCCGTCCAGTGGCGAGCCGCTGCTGGAGGAGTTGTCCGATGTTGGGCCCTTCCAGACCTTCCGGTGCCTGCTGGTCAAAGAAATCCGCATTGAGGCGTGGCGGGTTCGACGGGTAGATGGGATCTGCGTCAGCCAGATTGCTTGGGAGCCTCCGCAGGAAGATGAGAAGGGTGATCTCAAACGGTTCCTCGACCAAAACGGCTTCGCGTGAGGCCTGCACGGTGATCCTCACTTGGTCCTGATCCTCGATGCCCTGAACGCGGATAGCGGGGCCCGGATGCGTGTATGCCTGGTTGCCGACCTTCATGGAAACCGGGCCGGCGCGGAATTCACCTGCCTGGGCTGGCATTATTTCGTACTCGAAGATCCGGCGTACCACATGTTGCCGAGTCATCCTGCCATTGACACTTGACAATGAGAAGCGGTTCTCCGACCGGCTGCCGAGGGGGCGGATAGTGCATGCCTTGATCCCTGTCAAGTCGGGTTCGGAAGTGGACTCGGAACCGGATATAGCAACCTGCATGTTGAATGACTCGCCGAGATAAACCTGGTTGCGACTGGCGTGGACGTCGAGGCTAATGTTGTCTGCAGCGGCGAGGCCGACATAGGCCAGAACTTGGAAGACGCTCACTAATGGTGCACGATAAAACTGCATGTATTTCTACCAGTCCTTGGCGGACGGGCTCATGGGAATCCGCTCCTGGCGGCGGCGCTTTTCGGCCTCGTGCTCCCGTTCGCGCATCAGCATGCGCGCAAGTATCTGTCGCAGATCGTTCGATAGTGTGTTCGATGCCTGATCCGGCTTGTTTGTTTCCACGTTGGCGGGCTGTGCGGTTACGGTCTGGTTCGTCGCGTTTTCTGTCGTATTGGTGGATGAACTCTGGTTGTTTTCCTGTTCCTGCTGCTGGCTCTCGCCGCTTTCTTTCGTCTGCTCGGACCGCGATTCCTGATTCTGCTGCTCCTCTTCGTTCCCCTGTTGCTGCTGTTGCTGCTGTTGCTGGCGGGGGAGGAGTTTTTCGATTTCCTTGAGAAGCCGGCAGGCTTCCTGCTGCTTCGGGACTGCCTGGGGGGCCTTCGCCTCGCCCAGCATGCCTGCTGCAGCCTCCTGCAGCTTGATGGTTTCGTCGGTGAGTGTGAGGATGTTGTTTCGCGTCTCTGGAGTGATCCCGTCATCAGCAGGAGGCGCGTTGGTATCGCTTGCCGACTGCGCGGTTGGAGGGATGCCGGATTCCGGGACTGATTGCTCAAAGCGCTCTCTGAAAACGCGGGTGAGATCCGCCGATTCCTGCTGGTGCCGCAGTGGAGTCTCCGTGGAGAACTCGGTTTCCATCTTCCCCCCCTGGGCGCCGACGATACTGTTTGTCTGCCGGAGCATGTCCTCGGATAGCAGCGCACCGATCGGGGCAACGGCTTTCCAGAACTGGTAGGATGCCGCGGCGGCGTTTAGCGTTACTTGCGCGGCCTCGGGTTCCAAGTCACGCAGCCGGTGGAAAGCAGCCTTCATCGTATCGCGCGTGGTCTCGATGGCCTGGTTGACTGAGGCGGTTTGACGGGTCACATCGTTCGTGCCGGCCTGCTGCTGGAGTGCCTGAAGCAGCTTGCCCTTCAATGGGATCAGCAGGTCTGTGGTGGCGTTCTGACGGGCGGCCAGGGACTCCAGGCGTGTGACACGGGCGACGGACGGATCGGCCAGGGCTTCAGACGTGTCCGCGGCCAGGCGCCGCTGATCTCGCATCAACTTGTTGGCGATCTGATCCGGTGGCATGTTGCCGTAGCGCTTCAGCAGTGCGGCAATCCGCGCGTCTTCGATGACTTTCTCCATCCGCTCCAGAATGATGGAAAGGTTACGGCGGGACTTGGTGTCGGACTGGCGCGCGGCCTGTCGAAAGGCGTCCGCGGCCTCCTTGAGATAGCGGACTCGCAGCTCAGGGTCGTCGTCTTCCGCCTGGGCTCCTGGAGGTTGTGACGCCTGGTACAGGGCAGCCCCCAACGCCGCGGCTAGTTCGGCGGCAGAGCCTTTGGGGCCCGTTCGCACCAACTCCTCCAGAACGCCAGCCGCTTCCGGATACTGCTTTGCCTGATACAGGGAGACGGCCTTGTTGAATTGGTATCGTCGCCGGGATTCGGGGCCGACGGTGGACGCCGCGATGTCGTATCCAGCCGCCGCTTCCTTGAACTGGCCTTTCTGATACAGCCGCTGCGCGTCTCGTGCGGCTGCGTGTCCTTCGGCTCGGGTGGCCGGAGCATTGGTGGATGGCTGGGCTTGTGCGATTCCGGCTAACAGGGCGAGGACAAGAGCCATTTTCTTAAGTGGGGTGGCCGGCGGGGTCAGGTTCTTTAGGGGCGGCCGGGCGGGTTCGCCGGACGCCGGCGCGGCTGGTGCGCCGGTTTTGAGGCGGCCGCGGCTCAGGGCGGCCGTGCCGAGCAGTAGAATAACGGCGGGAAGGATAAACAACTGGTACCGCTCGATCCTGCGCCGCACCTGAGTCTCTTCGATGTCCTGGGTCGTGATCCGGCGCAAGTAGTCACGGTAGAGTGTGCCCAGCGTGGTTGTCGTCATGCCGGCGGTTTGAATCGGGATGTATGCGCCGCCGGTTGCCTTTGCCACTGCCAGAAGTGTTTCGTGATCGAGGCTGGTGCGCACGTCCTCGTCGGCGTGCCGGAGGAACTTTGTGTTCTCTTCGGGATCAGGGATACGTGAGCCTTGTGGGCTTCCGAGGCCTACGGTGAACACCGGTATCTTCTTTTCGGCAGCCAGCTTGGCGCACTCCAGCGCTCGCCCGGAGAGGTCTTCTCCGTCCGAGATAAGGACGATGGCCTTGTGAGACGCCCCCTCCTGGTCGAAGGACTGAAGCGCCTTGACTATCGCATCGCCTAGGTCGGTCTCGCCTCGGGGCGCCGAATCGGGCCCGGTGGACTCCAGTGTCTGGCGCAGGAACGCATAGTCGGTCGTCAACGGACACACAAGGTTTGCTTTGTGGCGGAAAGTCAGAAGTGCGGCGCGATCGCCGCGCAGTTCCTTGATGAGGTCCAGAATGTCCGTCTTGGCGCGCTGCAGCCTGTTGGGGTGGACGTCGTTGGCCAGCATGGACAGGGAGACGTCCAGGGCGATGACGATGTCGCGGCCCGAGCTGCGAACCAGTTCGTCGCGCATCCCCCACTGCGGACGTGCAGCCGCAATCAGCAAAAGCAGCATTCCGAGGCATGCCATGAGGATCTGCCATGCATCGCGCGCCAGACTCACGTTGCGGCCGGACCTTAGGAGCATCGTCATTGAAACGAAATGCTGAAGACGGGACTCGCGGCGCCGGAGGCTGACATACCAGCCTATTCCGGCGGCAGGAACCAGCCAGACAAGGAGCAATACCCATGGATGTACAAGGTGGACACTCATCAGAGCAGCCTCCGTGCAACGGCCATGTTCAGGGTGGTGCCCAGCAACACCAATCCCAGTGCCGGCGCGAGCACCCAGGGGAACCACTCGTCGTATTGTTCGTAGATATCGCGTTCGACGCGGGTCTTTTCCAGTGCGTCTATCTGCTTGAGCGCCGCATCAAGCCCCTCGGGGTTGCGAACATTGAAGTAGATGCCGCCGGTTTCCCGGGCGATGGACTTCAGGAGTTCCTCGTCAATCCGCACCTCCATTGGAACGATGCGTTCGCGCCCGAACATGTCGCGTCCGCGAACCGGGGCGGTGGCGTTGGATCCGACGCCGATGGTGTATACCTTGATTCCCATCCGTTTAGCCAGGCTGGCTGCTTCGGACGGGTCCACAATGCCGGCGTTCGACTCGCCGTCGCTGAGGAGGACAATGATACGGCTCTTGATGTCCGACTTATCGATGCGTGCACATGCAGTTGCCAGGCCATCTCCGATGGCTGTCATCAGTTCTTTGTCGTCGCTGGCGGAGGCGGCAGGAATCTCGACTCCCTTCAGGACCTGGAGAAGCGCGCGATGATCCAGCGTCAGCGGCGAGCGTGTGGAGGCGTAACCGCCAAATGTTACGAGCCCGATGAGATCATCAGGACGTTTGTCCACGAAGCGGGCGAACGTCTCTTTGACCACATCCAGTCGCGTGCGCTCCTTGACGATGCGGTTGCCTACGATGTCGGAGAAATCCAGCGCCTGCATCGAGCCAGAGACGTCAGCCGTCATCAGGATGGCGATGGCATCCGAGCTGCGTTTGAGGGTTGAGAACACTGTTTGAGGACGCGCCAGCGCCACGATGGCCAGGGCGGTTCCTGCGAGGAAAAGGGCCGGAGCAGCGTTGGACAGGGCTATACGCCAGGTGACTCCGACTGTCGAGGGCACGCGGCTCATGGCCGGGAAGACCAGTCCGATGCGGCGATGACGGCGGTAGACTTGCCAGGCTGTCAGAGCCAGAGGCGCCAGCAGCAGCAAGTAGAGGGGGCTAGCGAGCCGAAACACGCGATCCTCCTTCGGCGGATGCCTTGTCCGGGGTGTCCGTGCTCTGGGTGGATGCATCTGAAACAACATACTCGCGCGCCGTATCCACCGCCGCTCCCGTGCTTTCCCGCGGCGGGAGATAGGCGGCAAACTTGACCAGATCGGCTGCCTGAAGGAATGACTTCAGCCGGCTGGCGACGGCAGGTGGGAAGTGCGCATCGGCCGCCATGGCCATCAGGAACTCCTCCGTGGTTTGTTCCGGCGCCCGGATGCCGTGTGCGCGCTCGATGTAGCGCCGGACTATCATGGTCAGTTCCACGTAGAAATCCTTCACGAGGTTCCTCGCGAGCAGGTCCTTGGCGAGCAATCGATCCAGCTCGTGGAGCGCCCGTTCCTTTGGATTCATGCGTGCCAGCCGCACTTCCTCGCGTACCCGGGTGAAGATTTTCCAAAGGAGCAATCCGATTCCGATCACGGCCAGTCCGGTACAGCACCATAGCGCGATGGTCAGGCCCGAAGGCGGAACCCGTTGCGGTTTCACGTCCAGGTCCAGATTGTCACCGCCAGCAGCGGGCAGTTTGCGCACCGGGAACAGGACGGAGCGGGTGGTCAGCCACGCGGAGACGGGCGGGTTCCGTCCTCGGTTGACATACTGCACGACGAGAGGCGCCAACCGGTACTCATCCGCCACCAGGGGCGTCAGCCTGATGCGGCGCTCGAGGGTGGTGCGGCCATCCTTCTGCGATGGCTCGGCATCATAGGCGCCGCTCACGGCAAATCCCTGGAAGCGGTCCTCCAGCGGCGGGAGGGTGACGTCTGTCTGGGAGGGCGCCTGGATGCGGAGAATGGCGAGCACATCGTGATCAACGCTGACGGACCCGGGATCTATGGTGAGGGTGATCTGCAGTGGCGATGAGGCCAGTTCCTCGACCCGCACGGCGTCGGCCCGGTCTTCGTCAGCGGTGGACGCCTTCTGGCGGCACCCGGCGGCCAGAGCCAGCAGCAGGATTCCGGCCATGGCGGTTGCGGCATGGAGACGACATCGTTCCGGTTGACCGCGGATGCTTTGTGGGTTGGTCATCATGGTCATCCCCTTCCGATGCGGATCTGGCGTTGGCGGAAGAGGCGGTGCACATCGTCTATGAAGGGCCGGGACGTGTCCAGGAAGACGCTGTCAATCTTGAATCGGCGGAATTGGTCTCGGATCGCAGAGACTTCCGAGCGGGCAGCGGCGCTGAAGGATTCGCGGATGACGGATGACCCGGTATCCAGCATCATCAGCGCCCCGGTCTCCGGGTCCTGGATTTCGAGGAGCCCGACGTTAGGCAGTTCCCGTTCGCGCGGGTCGGAAATGGGGCAGCATATGACATCATGGCGGCGGGCCGTTGTACGAAGCTCCTTGGTGTATCCATCGTCCATGAAGTCCGAGATAAGGAATACGATGGCCTTGCGCTTCTGGACGCGGTTGAGAAAGCGCAGGGCGGCGGCGATGTCGGTGCCGTGGCGGGTTTCCTCGGAGGCGAGCACTTCGCGCACCAGCCGCATGGCGGCGGTGCGCCCCTTTCGTGGCGGTATGCATCGCTCGATGCGGTCGCTGAATAGAATCAAGCCTACCTTGTCCTGGTTCCGGATCGCTGAGAGCGCCATGAGGCATGTCATCTCAGCGGCGACCTCCGCTTTGGACCGCTCGCCGGACCCGAAACACTGGCTGCCTGATATGTCCACGAGAAAGATGAGCGTCAGTTCACGTTCCTCGGCGAAACGCTTGACGAAAGGGTGTCCCATGCGGGCGGTCACATTCCAGTCAATGGAGCGGACATCGTCGCCAGGCATGTATTCGCGGACTTCGTCGAACTCGATGCCCTGACCCTTGAAGACGGAGTGGTATTCGCCGCTGAGGTGCTCATCAACCAGGCGGCTGGTCACGATGCGGATCCGGCCGACCTGCTTCATCAGCGTTTTGGTGTCGAGCGGCATTCGCGAACCCCCATGATGTCACTGATTCCCTAAGCCCGTTTCCGGATGATGGGAGATCAAGGCACCGGCAATTCGTTCAGAATTTTCGTGACGATGTCTTCGCTGGAGACTTCCTCGGCTTCGGCCTCGTACGTCAGGATGATCCGGTGGCGCAGCACGTCGTGGGCTATTTCTTTGACGTCCTGGGGCGTGGCGTAGGCGCGACCGTTGAGCATGGCGTTGGCCCGGGCGGCCAGGTTCAGGTACAGAGAGGCGCGGGGTGACGCGCCGTAGAGTATCTGGTGCCGGATCTTGAGCCTGTCGGACTCGGGCGGACGGGTGGCAAAGACGATGTCGAGGATGTAGTCGCCGACCTTCTCGTCGCAATAGACCTGGTCGAGGGTCTCGCGCATTGTGGCGATGGCTTCGGCGGATAGCACGGGCTGAACCTTGATATCGGTCCGGCGAGTGAACCGCTGCATGATGCGCCGCTCGTCATCTTTCGAGGGGTGCAGCACCTTGCACTTGAGCATGAACCGGTCTATCTGGGCCTCGGGAAGGGGATAGGTGCCCTCCTGCTCGATCGGGTTTTGCGTGGCCATAACCAGGAAGGGGTCAGGCAGAGGGTATGTGCTGTCGCCAATCGTCACCTGGTGCTCCTGCATAGCCTCCAGCAGGGCGGATTGCACCTTGGCTGGCGCCCGGTTGATTTCGTCCGCCAGCAGGAGGTTCGTGAACACTGGCCCCCGGCGGGGCGTGAAGGTTGCCTCGCGCGGGTTGTAGATCATGGTGCCTACCACGTCGGCGGGCAGAAGGTCCGGCGTGAACGAAATGCGATGGAAATTCAGACCCAGCGCCTGGGCGAGCGTTTTGATTGCCGTGGTTTTGGCAAGCCCCGGCACTCCCTCAAGAAGGATGTGCCCCCCCGTCAGCAGGGCGATAAGCATGCGGGATACAAGTTTCTCCTGGCCAACCAGGACTTTTCCGACCTCTTGCCGCACGGCCTCCACGAGGGCGGATTGTTGTGCGATCAGGTTGCCGGTCTTTGCAATATCCGGATTGTTCATACGTTCTCCTTCCGATTCACGAACCAGTGACTTTCCCCGTGGCCGGACAGTGTCAGGGCGCCGGCACAGGAATGGACGCAGGCCCGGTTGCTGACTCTGTAATGTTGCTGGATGCCGGCTCCGCAGGTAGTTCCTTCTTCTTAACCAGTACATCCCTCGTGTAAATCATGCTTTCGGTTTTGTGGGAACTCAGGATGTAGGTCCACCGGCTGATACGGGCATTAAGAGCTTTCACGCTCTGCTCCTGTGCCTTGCGGGCCTCGGCGGCTGCTACCTCGTTGGTGCCGGCCGTGCCGGCCTCGGGAGCCGGAGAAAGTGACACGGCGATCCGGGTATAGCGCCCTTCGGGGGTCTCGGCGCCGATGCGTACCGTGTAAATCTCGCCGTTAGTGGCTGCTGCGCTGTAAACGACGGGGTGGACCATGCCCGCCTGTTCGTCGGTGAGAGTAGGGGAGGCAATATCGTCAAACCGCAGGTAGCCGAGCGCTCCGGCCAGACTGGTTGCCTTTGACTCGTCGGTCGTCTCGTTGTCGGCCACACCATTAAGGGTCCAGGTGGCGTCGTTTCTCGAGACACGGTAGGGCACGGCATTTGAATGCGTGACAGTGATCTCGCTCAAGTCGGAGGAATAGACGCTGAGCAGTTCCGTATCCAACCAGTTCTTGGGATCGTCGCTCAGGTCGTCAAGTGTATCGGTGACCAGATAGACGTTCTGCCCTTTGTCTGGGGATAGATAGCGCCCGTCGGGGTAGCTGCCGCCGCCGAAGGACGGATCCCCTTTGCTTTTGCGCATGTGAAATGTGCCCAGAAGCAGCGATGCAATTGCCTTGTTGCCGGAGCCGAGCAACTCCACGAGGGTTCCCGCTTCTTCGGTGACGTTGGATGTGGCGACCGTCGGTGCCACGATCTTGAATGCCTTACGCTGGGTGTCATCGCTCTTCATAACCAGCCCGATCTTCATGTCGGCCAGCTTGAGAAGGGCGCCTTTGATCTTTTCGAACTGCGCAGGGTAGTTGTGCCTGGATGCACATACCCACTGGTTGTCAGATTTGGCGAGTACGGTTTCGCGCCCGGCTGATCGGATCACGATACTCGTCACATCGTTTACGGCCAGGTCGTTGAAGACCTTCTTTCCAGTGCTGTCTGCAGACCCGCTTCGCCTGCTGCGCGAGCTGAGCGTGGCGAGACCGACGAGAATGATTGCAAGAATTGCAAGTAGGACGAGGTTTCTACCTTTCATTGTGCGGCTACTCCTTGAAGTTTGATGCTGCTATTGCTTGCTTCGGCGATACAGGGCAAAACCCAGCCCTGCCATGCTGACCAGGAACGGGACAAGCGCTATGTTGGACAGTTTGACGATTGTCCCGAGGCGCTCGATGTCCTGTCTGAGGTTTTTGCGCACGGTCTTGAGCTCTTTCTTTATGCGCAGCTCCTCCTGGCGGAATGTTTCTACAGCGCGTTTCTGCTCGGGGCTGAGGATGAAGTTCTGGTTCTGATCCTTCTTGACGCTCTGGAGTTCGCGGAGTTGGCGCTGCGCTTCCTGAAGTTTCTGCTCCAGTGATTTCTCCTGCTCCTGCCAAGCCTGGTTGGCCTCTGTGAGCATGGCGATCACCTTCGTAAACGGCCTGTTGAACCGGCCACGCGAGCGGACGCCTATCAGGTCGGCGCTTCCTGCGATCTGTTCAACGGCGTTGGCAAGTAAGCTAAGGTTGTCGTTGATCGGGTTCACGGCCGAAGCCCCGAGGAAGTTGAGCTCCTCGACGCAGAAACGGTCGAATAGCATATCGCTATCGCCGACCAGAACCACGGCGGGGCTCTTACCTTCCTTCAGGAAGTCGCCTGGCGGTGGTTGCGGGGTCTTGGCCTCGCCATCAGGCATGGAAGCCGGCCGACCTTCCGGGAAGGCGGTCTTGAACGTTCCCGAGAGCCGGACAGCCAGTTTGCGCATTCCTGGCGTTTTCTTAAAGTCGGTGCGGATTGCCTGATTGCCGAAGCGGGCTGACATTGAGCTGACATCGCCGACGGAGTCGGACGTGGTTATAAGAGTGGCAACTTTGAGGTCGGGGGTGCTTTCCGCGGAGAATGTTCCGGCGAATGGCATCAAGATGCTGTCCAGTTGCGAGGTGAGAAGGTCGTCGCGATTGATGTTATCGGACCGCAGTGAGAGCCACACGGGGCTATCCTCGATCTGGTTGTTGCCGGCCCGTACGCGCGAGGTGCATTTGAAATCGGCCAGAACGTTGCCTGCCTGGAAGGTGACGCCCCATGCCTTGAAGAGACGCTCCATGTTGGAGCTGCCCGCATTGAGACCGTACGGATCCTGTCCCGGCGCCTGAGCCTCCATCTCCGAGACGGAAAGAGGGTCAACGAAGACCAGCAGGCGGCCGCCGCGAAGAACAAACTGGTCGATGGCAAAGAGGGCCGTGTCGGGCAGGGCTTTCGGGTGCACGATGATGAGCGACTCAATGTCGGGATCGATAGTCTCCGCCTGGGGTTGGATTTCGCGAAGGTCGAAGTCGTTGCGCAGGTCCTGGAACGAGAGCCACGGTCGGCGCTGCGGCGGCATCGGCATGCCTGGCATGGAGAAGTTTGGCGCGGCTGACCCCAGCACGGGCAAGGACGACAGGACGCCCACGGCGGGTTTGCGCGTGTGGGTTGCCCGGTAGATCAGTCGAGTGATGTTGTATTCGAGATGGCTCTCCGTGCGTGGGTCAAGAACCGGTATGACAGCCTCCTCCCCGCCGGCCAGAGCTACGAGTCCGAAATGGAACGCGGAGCCGAACATGTCAAGCGTTTGAGGGGAGATTCCGTAGCGCTGGGCGAGTTCCTCGTCATCGGAGTCGGGTTTGGGATCACGCTTCTCCAGCGTAATCCGACGACCTGACACGATCTCGTATTCGCGCAACAGGTCCTCCACCTGCCGGGCGAAGTTCTTCACGTAAACCGGCACTTCCGGCGCGCTGTCGTTTACGAAAAGGATGAGGCGTACGTCTGTGTCCAGCTTCTTAAGGACGCTGCGGGTTCCGTCTGACAGGGAATAGAGCCTGTCCTCCGTAAGATCCGCGCGCATCCGAAGGTTGCCGATAATGACGTTGGCGGCGATCAGGATGCAAAGCATCACGAGGAGCCCGGCGACTCCGCTGCCGACTTTGATCCATCGTTTGGTCTTGGCATTGCTCATAATTGATTGGTCTCCAATTAGAATAGCGTTGTGGGGTTAGGCCGACTTCCGGCTTTCGAGGACCACGTGAGTTGTGAAGATCATAAACACGATGACACTGGCGAAGTACGCGATGTCACGCAGGTCAACGATGCCGCGTCGGATTGACTCAAAATGCGACCAGAAGCTGAAGGCTGCGACCGCGTCCACCACCGAGTTGGGAGCCCACTTCACGAAGTAGTTCGTCACGAGCGGCGTGCCCGCCAGCAGCAGAAGAAGGCAGCAGACGAACGAGATGACAAAGCTCACCACCTGGTTGCGGGTGAGCGAAGATGTCATCATGCCGACTGAGACGTAGGCGCCGGCCAGCAGGATGGCGCCGAGATACCCGCATGCGATGGTGCCGCCATCGGGGTCGCCCAGGACCGCAACGGTGATGACCATGGGGAATGTCAGCCCCACGGCAATCACCAGGAACGTCCATGCCGCCATGAACTTGCCGATAATGGCTTCGGTCATTGTGATCGGGAGTGTCAGAATGAGTTCAACGGTGCCTGAACGTCGTTCCTCGGCCCAGAGGCCCATGGTGGCCGCAGGAACCAGCAGGAGGAAGACGACGGGGAGCCAGAAGAAGAATGGCTCCAGATCGGCGACCTGACGCTCGAAGAATTGTGTCCACGAGAATGTCAGGAACCCCGTCAGAACCAGAAACACCACAAGAAACACATAGGCCACGGGCGACTCGAAGTAAGACTGGAGCTCCCGTTTCATGATCACACAGGAATTACGAACCTTAAACATTGGACTCACCCTCCTTGCCGAGCGTAAGCATGCGAAATACATCGTCGAGACGACCGGTGGGGCTCTTTGCCTTCAACTCCGCCGGGGTGCCATTGGCCACGATGGTTCCGTTGCTGATGATGATTGCGCGCGAACACACGGAGTCCACTTCTTCCAGGATGTGGGTGGATACGATGATCGCCTTGTCGGCGGACATCTCCTTGATCATCAGCCGCACCACATGCTTCTGGTTGGGGTCGAGACCATCCGTGGGTTCGTCCATGACGAGGACGGCCGGATCATGAAGAATGGCCTGTGCAAAACAGACGCGCTGGCGGTAGCCTTTCGACAGGGTCCCTATGGTCTGGTTGCGTACTTTGTCCAGTCGGCACCTGGCGATGACGGACTCAACGCGTTCCTTGCGCTCCCGTCCCCGGAACCCCCGCAGCTCTCCGATGAAATTAAGAAAACGCGTGGTCGTCATGGAGTGGTACGCCGGCGCGTTCTCGGGCAGGTATCCGATGTGTCGCTTTGCCTCCACGGGTTTCTCCTGGATGTCGTCGCCGCAGATGACCGCAGTTCCGGACGTCGGCGGGAGAAACCCCGTGATCATCCGCATAGTGGTCGTTTTGCCGGCTCCGTTTGGTCCCAGGAAACCCAGCACTTCACCCTTGCCCACGGAGAAGGACACACCCCGTACGGCCTGGATATGGCCGAAATTCTTGCATACATTCCTTACTTCCAGCATTCCATCCTCCTGCATTCAGTTACCGGTACCGAACACCGACACGCGAGAAGCCGCCTCTTATACCAGTTTCGAAACACTCACGCCATACGAAACCGAGCGTCCAGGTATTGCGTCAGTCACCGAGTGGGGCTCCCTGCCGCCTTGTGCGGCAGGAGCCTAAATTCAG
>CAZWPN010000026.1:0-31751 GCA_964635275.1 uncultured Victivallales bacterium
AGGAGGGAATATGCTGTTTGATACCATGGGAGCGGTTGCGCCCAAAGAGGCTGTCGTGCTTTTCGACGGAGCGTCTCTGGATGGCTGGACAAAGATGGACGGAAGTCCGGCCCAATGGCAGATGGAAGACAAGACCATGAAGGTGAAGCCGGGTACCGGCGACATCTGCACCAGGAAGCTCTTTGCGGATCACTTCCTCCATTTGGAATTCAGGCTGTCGGACATGCCTGATGCCAAAGGCCAGGCGAAAGCCAACAGCGGTGTTTTCCTACAGGGCAGGTACGAGATCCAGGTTCTAGACAGCTCCGGATGGAAGGTTCCGGGACTCGGGGACTGTGGCGCCATCTACGATCAGTACGCCCCTCTGACCAATGCCTGCAAACCCGGACTCCAATGGCAGACGTACGATGTTGTCTTCCGCGCCCCGCGATGCGAAGGCAAGGTCGTCAAGGAGAATACGCGTTTGACGGTCATCCACAACGGCATCGTCATCCACAATAATATCGAGCTTCCCGGTGTGACCGGCGCGCCGACCGATACCAACGTGCAATTGCCCGGACACCTGCGGCTCCAGGACCATGGCAATATAATCTGGTACCGGAATATCTGGGTGGTGGAATTGCCTATTGAGGGATCAAAGACCTACGGGCCCAGATAAACCCGATGTTCCTGTAAAAGAGAACAAGCTTCGCCTGGAAATAGGCTCCGGGCGGTAACAATTCCCTCAGGGGAGGAGACCTCAGTGATAAAAGCAAAGAGCGGACAGAGTCAGAAACTGCGGGTGGCATGCATCGGCGCGGGCGGGATTGCCGGAGCGCACATGGCCGAATACGCCAAGATGGAAGATGTGGAGATCGTGGCCATGGCCGATCCAATTGCGAAGGTCATGACCGCAAAGGCAGAGCAGTTCAAGGTTCCGGCGGCAAATTGCTATACCGACTTCAATAAGATGCTGGCGGAGGTCAAGCCTGACGCGGTCAGCGTCTGTTCTCCCAACGGGGCTCATGCGGATAATACCATTGCCGCGCTACAGGCGGGCGCCCACGTGATCGTGGAAAAACCCATGGCCATGAATGCGAAGCAGGCACAGCAGATGATCGATGCGGCAAAGAAGTACCATCGAAAACTGGTGATCGGTTTTCAACACCGTTACGACGGAAGAACGGCTTTCTTGCGCCAGGCCCGGGATGAAGGCGTGTTCGGCGATATGCTCTATGCCCGCGTGCAGGCCCTGCGCCGGCGCGGTATCCCGAATTGGGGCGTTTTCGGCAGAAAAGAACTGCAGGGCGGCGGGCCCATGATCGACATCGGCGTCCATTGCCTGGAAATGTGCCATTTTGCCATGGGCGCCCCAAAGCCCGTTGCCGCATTCGGCAACTGTTTCACCTATATGGGCAACAAGCCGAGCAAGATCAAGAGCTGTTGGCCAAACTGGGACTGGAAAACATACAACGTCGAAGACCTGGCCGTGGGCATGATCCGTTTCGCGAACGGCGCCATGCTGAATATTGAAGCTTCATTTGTTGCTCATATTGGCGACGAAACCTTTAATTTTTCATTGATGGGGACCAAGGGTGGCGCCACATGGGAACCCGCGACCCTCTATACGGACCGGGTGGGGCACATGGTCAATATGAGACCAGGCTTCGTGGGTTCGGACGGCTGGGGCAATATCTGGGTTGCGAAGATGCGCAACTTTGTCGAACACTGCCTGTATGACAAGCCCACGATGGCGCCCTCGGAAGACGGCCTGGCCGTGCAAAAGATGCTGGACGGAATTTACGAGTCCGCATCAAAAGGCGGAAAAGAAGTGGCGATCAAATAGTAGCAACATGCGGCAGACTTGAGAGACACACGGTTATTCGATCCCGTGACCGGGGCCGAAGTGGCGGGTGGCGCCGTGACACCGGATGCCGCGGGCAACTGGACGCCCGTGGTGCCCGGAACGCCCGCCTGATTCCCGCGGCCGATCTATCAGGACTGGGTACTGGTGCTTGAGGGGCTCTCTAAGAAGGGAGCATTGCAGTGAATGAGTTGGTGGACACAGGCTGCACATACGTGTAATATTCCCACAGTAGTACTTCCTTAAAGACAGGGGATCGGGAACCATGAATATTACGTTGTCTGCGGATGTCGAGACGATCGAACGAACCCGTGAATATGCACGGCGTAACGGCACCTCGGTGAACCAGTTGGTGCGCGATTTTCTTCGCAGCCTGACCGCCGGGGGGGACAGGGAACAGGTGGCGGATGAGTTCATACGGAACGCTACAACCCATGCCGGTCATTCGCCGAAGGGGTTTCGCTTCAGCCGCGAAGATGCGCAACGGGCGCGGAGGTGATTGTGAGTCTCGATTTCATTGACTCGAATGTCGTTGTCTACGCCAATGATGGAAGGGATGCCGCAAAACAGGAGCGCGCTCTGGCCGTGATCGGTGAAGCGATTCGTTCAGGCAATGGTGTGATCTCCACGCAAGTGCTTCTGGAATATGCGAATGTGGCACTGAACAAACTGGGGCAGCGCCAAGAGGTCGTCTTGCGCCAACTGGCGCTGATGGAGCGTATGCAGGTGGTGTCGCAGACACCGGCGCTGGTCCGGCGGGCGGTTGAACTTCATGGCCTCTACGGAATTGCCTTTTGGGACGCCGCCATTGTGGCGGCGGCGGAGAACCGCGGATGTGACCGTATTCTGTCGGAGGATCTGAACACCGGGCAGTTCTACGGCGGCATTCGGGTTGCCAATCCATTTGCCTAGCCTCGGCGCGGCGATTACGCATCATGAGGGTGGCGAAGGGCTCAGGGTTAGCCTTCTGATGAATCGGAACTGAAGGAGTGATGACGTGACCATGAACGCACGTGAACGTTTTCTCGCTTGCATGGACTACAAGCCGGTGGATCGCACCCCCTTCTGGAGTTGGGGCGGGTGGCCCGAAACGATCGAACGTTGGAAGAAGGAAGGCTACGATCCGCAGAAGAGCGAGCCGGCCAGTATCTGCGATAACCGGATCTGGATCGGTCACTGGTTCTTCCCCAACCCGGGCTTTGAACACAAGGTGGTCTCCGAGGATGCCGAGCACGTGGTCTACGTCAACCACGAGGGGATCCTCATGAAGGAGCTGAAGAACAATCCGCAGAGTTCCATGCCGCAGTTCCTCAAGTTTCCGGTGGAAACCCGCGAGGATTTCCGCCGGTTCTGGAAGGAACGCATGCAGCCCGGCCTGGCGCAGCGGATTGGGCCGAACTGGAAAGAGGACTTACGGAAGATGCGGGCGCAGCCGGTGCCGTTCATCATCATCTCCGACCGCTGGGGTGGCTTCTTCGGCCCGTTGCGCAATCTGCTGGGTGTCGAGAGCCTGTGCATGATGTTCCATGACGATCCGGCGTTTGTGGAAGAGATGATGGAGGCCAACGCGGACTTCATCATCGCGGTCATGTCGCAGATTCTAGACGTGATTGACATCGACGCGTTCGGTTTCTGGGAGGACATGGCCTACAACCACGCGCCGCTGATCTCGCCGGATATGGTTCGCCGGTACATGCTTCCGCGCTATCGCCGGGTCACCGAATACCTGCGCGGCCGCGGCGTGCCCTACGTGGGGTTGGACAGCGACGGACAGATTCATCCGCTGATCCCGGTCTGGATGGACGCCGGGCTGAACTTCCTCTATCCGTTCGAGGTGCAAAGCGGCATGGATGTGCTGGACGTGCGCCGCCGGTATGGCCGCGACCTCCGCATCTGGGGCGGCGTGGACAAGCGGGCGCTGGCCCATGGCCCGGCGGCCATTGATTCCGAGCTGGCGCGCCTGAAGCCGTTGATCGCCGAAGGCGGCTTCATTCCCCACACCGATCACTCCTGTCCGCCGGACATTTCGTTCGCGAACTACTGCTATCACCTGAAGCGACTGGCCGAGGTCTGCGGGCAGAGGTGATGAGAAACAAGTAGGGACGCCCCTGATAATAATCAAATCGGCACAACGGCTCGAAGGAACATGGGGTGGCTCCACAACCGGGGTGGTGTTCTTGAGAGAATGGCGTGATAACAAAGGGGACATCATGAAGATCGCCATACTATCCGAACCCGGCATGTCCACTCGCCGGCTGTTGCTCAGTCTTGGCGCGCTGCTGACGCTGGCGGTTGCCGGTTGCTCGACCCCGCCGGTCGAGTCTGCCGTGGAGCCCCCCCACCCTCGCGACCTCACGCCCGTGATGCGGCTGGACACGCCACGGCACGCGCCGGTCGAAATCGTGCGCAACGGGACACCGAAGGCGGTGATCTATGTCGCCGATCCTGCCGGGCGGGAACGATTCGATGTCCATGGCTATCGGTACGAGAATACCGCCTTCCCGCCGTTCCTTCCGCGGCTGGTTCACGAGTTGGTTGACGTGGTGCGCATCGGGACCGGCGCCGAACTTGAGCGGGTTGACCAGCCGCCGCCGGCGGATCGGCCAGCCATAGTGATCGGCGATTGCGAGGAGACGCGCCGGGCCGGGATCGACGCTTCGACGCTGCCCTTGGAAGGCTTCGTGGTTATGACGGCGCCGGATCGCGTGTATCTGGTGGGCAGCACACAGACGGTGCCGTACGGCGGCTCGGGGGTCAACAACGGCACCGCCTGGGCCGTGGCCGACTTCATGGAGCGGCTGGTCGGCGTGCGTTGGTACTGGCCGGCGGAATACGGCGGACGATCCATCCCGCGCCATGTGTCGCTGGTGATTCCTCCTGCGCACTACCGCGACCAGCCGGTTTTCCGCGAGCGAACGTTCCATCCGGAACAGGGCGGGCTGCGGCCGCTGTCCTTTGCGCCGCACTACACGACGGCCAGTGGAATGATGTCAATGCCGTTGCCGTTCGCGCCGGGGATCCTGCCGGAGGGCGAGACCCTGGTCACTCTGGTGCCGCATCTGCCGATGACGCGGTATGGCTCCAGCTTGCCGTACCAGCCGGTCATGCAGGGGGCGCGTGCGTACGACGTGGCCGGTGAAGCGGCTCAGGCAAAGCCGCGCGTCGAGGCGATGTTCGCACTCAAGAAGGATGGCGGCAGGAACTTCGCGGTGTTCTGCTACAGCGCGTCAGAAACCCTCGACTGGATGCTGAAACGCTGCGAGCAGGTCTGGGACAGGGGCGGCGCCGGCGGCTCGTGGCTCAGGCCGACAAGCCTGAATCTCTGGTTTCCGGCCACGCCCGGACTAGCCTGCAACTGTCCCGCGTGCCGCGAAGCGGCGGCGACATACCGGGACGACCGCGAGCTGAACGCCAGCCTGGCCGCGCAGTACGGAAACGACCAGGCCTTTGGAAAGGTCGAGGAACTCGTTCACGAAAGAGTGTTCGGCTTGTTCGCAAAACGGCTGTGCGAGGCGGTGAAGCAACGCTGGCCCGACAAGAAGGTGATCTATCATCCGTGGCAAACTGGGTGTCCCAAGGGCGTGGAGTTTCCCGACAACCTGGTGGTGCACGATCTCGACTCGGGCTTCAGGATGGGGCTGATCCACCAGCCGGAGGTCCTCCGCGAACAGCAGGAGCGACTGCGCGCGTGGCGGGAGAGCATCAAAGGCAGCGGGCAGGTTGTCGGCTGGAGGTGTGGCTTCTACGGGCCCAGCGACTGGACATACGGGCCGGTGCAGTTTCCGCACGCCGTGCAGAAGTTCTACCAGGCCAACCGGGACGTCATCATGGGCAGCCAGGTTCCCACGTATTCCCTGCCGTGTTGGACCACCGCCGCGCCCACCTGGTACGTCTGGATGCGTACGTTGTGGAATCCGGAGCTGGACGTGGATGCGGTACTCGACGAGATGTGCCGGCGGCTCTTTGGCGCTGGGGCTGAGGCGGCCCGCGAGTTGCTGCGGCTTGAATGCGAACGCTGGGAGGGGATGACCTGGTCCCGTCCGCTTCTGCAGGAATCCATGCGCCAGGTCGGGGAAGGATCCCTGCGCTTTCCTGACGACTTCCATTTCAAGGAAAGCTGGCCGCCGGAGGTGGTGGCCCGGATGAAGGCGCTGCGCGAAAAGGCGCTTGCCGAAACGACAAACGATCCGCGATCCCGCCAGGCCCTGCTCTACTGGACCTGGACGTTCGATGAATTCGTCAAGTATGCCAATACGATCTACAGAACCACGGAAACGAATCTGCCGCCGGATGCCACCGGTACTGCCGCGGTGATTCCCCAGAGCCGGAAGCGGACCGAGCCATCAGAGGTCGCGCCTGTTACCACGTTCGCGATCAAGACCAACGCGCATGATGGCGCGGAGATGGTGCTGATTCCAGCCGGTGAATTCCGGATGGGCACTACCGCGGAAGAACGTGAGGCCTGGCAGGCAGCTTATCCTGACGAGGAGCGGGCAAAGCTGATCGGTTTCATGGCGACGTACGACGGAGTCTTCAAGGGATTCTGGGCCGGCGTAAGCAACGAACAACGGACGGCCTGGCTCCATGGGGCATCTGTCCGGAGGGACACCCCTTTCTTATTTGGGGACGAGATGCCTCAGCGACAGGTGCGCTTGGACGCTTACTACATGTATCGGACGGAAGTGACCGTGTCCCAGTACCGAAAATTCTGCGAAGCCACGGGGCGGGCCATGCCGCCGGATCCGCGTCCGGCGGCGGCCACCGGGAATAAGCCATGGAAATGGGAGGCCCGACAGCCCATGGTTAACGTTACCTGGCAGGACGCCAAGGCCTATGCTGATTGGGCCGGCGCCGCGCTGCCCACAGAAGCCGAATGGGAGAGAGCGGCGCGAGGAGACGATAGCCGCGTCTTTCCCTGGGGCGATGACTGGCCGCCGCCCAAAGATGCCGGGAACTTCGCCGACCAGACGTTTGCCAAGCAGCACCTGTGTCCGAGGTTTTACATCGAGGGCTATACGGACGGCTTCCTCGGCAGTGCACCGGTGGGCGTATTCGCGCCCAATCCTTATGGCCTCTACGATATGGCCGGAAACGTCATGGAGTGGTGCGCGGATTGGTATGATGCGGGCTACTACGGGAGCGCACCGGCGCGCGGTCCGACGGGCCCTTGCCAAGGTGTGTGGCGGGTCGTTCGCGGTGGATCCTGGTATGACGGCACACCCCGGAGTTTCCGGGTGGCGCGCCGGGGGGACTATGTCCACCTGCCGGTGAACTCATCCAGTTCCCTCGTCGGCTTCCGGTGTGTGGTGCGCATGCCATGAGGGCGCGCCGCGACACGATTCCGCTTAAGAGGACGTTCCGGTCCGTGAATGATAGTGCCTTAAGGCTGAAGAACCGCGATGAAAGACAAGAAGTCAAGGGTTGTTCTGTGTGTGGGTGTGTGTGAGAAGCAACGCGCTTCCACGCACTTACCCACACACTCACGCACCCACATACTTGGGTTGCGGGCCCTGCCCGCTTTGGTGCCTTAAGCATGAACGTGTGTGAAGACGAACAAGAAGTTAGAAGTGGCCTTTTGTGATAATGCGAGAAAGCGACCAGAGGTCGGAGATATAGGCAAGCCCACCGCCCGCAGAGCGGAAATAATCGACCGCGGTAACTTTTCCACAGATTTCGCAGATGACCGCAGATTGAATCAACATCTGCGAAAATCTGCGCAATCTGCGGACACCAACTTGAAGTTATGGACGAGGAAACAGGAAGAGGCCAGACCATGAAGATTGCCGTATTGTCCGAACCTGGCATGCCCGCCCGCGGGCTGACGATTGACCTCGCCACGCTGCTGGCCAAGCAGCCGAATGTGGAGGTCGAGGTCGTGGACTCGGCGGCAATCCTCTCCAACGGCATTCACGGCGGCGTCTTCTGCAACGCCCATGGCGAGATATACCCCATCGCCATCGAGGATGCGCTCTTCGCCTTCTTCCAGAACGGCGGCAGCTTGCTGCACCTCGGCGGCGTGCCCTTTGAAACCGCGATGCGGTTGAAGGATGGCCAGTGGACGGAAGTCGTCCGCACCTTTGGCGAGATGCGCCGATCGCAAGCGCACGGACCGGTGAGTCAGCCCATTGACTTCTTCCGCGCCAAGTTGGGGCTGATGGCTTACTCTCCGGCTTACGCCGCGGCACAGGGGCAGCAGCATTTCGATTCCGCCCTGATCGGCGCATCGTCGGTGCCCGTTGCCGCTGAGCGCGGGATCGTTATCACCACAACGGTTTCGCTGCACACCGCTAGGCCCGACATGCCCTTTGGCGAAGACTGGCGCGTCTACCACGTCAAGCCTGTGGTGCGCGACTCACACACGGCCGGCATGGTCAGCGACCCCACCGGACAGCCTATCATGAACACGCTCACGCTCACCAAGGCGTGGGGCAACCCCTATCGCGCGGAGCAGTCTGTTTCGCTTCGGCCTTGGGCCATCTATACCGGGAATGCCGACAGCCTTCCCCCCGGTTTACTCGAAGCCATGCTGCGCTGGTTGGCGATTCCCGCCTGCCTGGGTCACATTGACCTACCGATGCCGACCCTGCATAAAGGCGAAACGGTCAGCGTGCATGCGCCACTCCACGGGAGAATCCCGGCCGGCTGGCGCGTGGAAGGGGCGCGCGCGGTGCATTCCTTCGCGGCGATGGTCGCCGACAAGCCCATCGCCTGGCAATCCTGCCCGGTGACGGACAGGGATGGTCGGTGGACGCTGGAAGTCACCGATCACCCCGATGCCTATCTCTTCCCGGTCCGTTTCAGCCTCATTGACGACCGGGGCCGGGTGCGGGATTACACCGAATCCGCCGTGGTGCGGTGGGCACCGGAAATGCTCGCCACGGCGCCGACGCTGCGGGCGAACGGGCGCTATTTCGACATCACGAAGGACGGCAAGACCACGACATCCACTTTCCTGCACGGCACCAACTGGCAGGATCGCGTGCAGAACGCCTTCCATTGGCACAACCCGAATCCGCTGCGCGATGCCCGCGACGCCAAGGTGATGGCCGATGGCGGCATGCGCCTGGCCCGCGGCCACTACTTCATGCCGCAGTGGTTCAAGCACAGCGGCATGGCCTGGTACGGAAAGGATTTCGCCTCCCTGTACAACCACTTCGAGGATGGCCCGGAACTCTCCGAGCGCCATCTGCGCGCCCTGGAAGCCCACGCCATGGTCTTCGGGCGGCTGGGCATCATCTTCTGTCCGACCCTTTACACGAATGTCGGACCCAACATGGGCAACGTCGGCACCTGGATGTACACCATCCGCCTCGCGTTGCCCGGTCATGTGCAACTGCACAAGCGCTTCGGCAAACAGGTAATGGCGCGCCTGGGATCCATCCCCTCAATCTCGTGGGACTTGTGCAACGAGGCGAACACGGAGATGTCTCGGGCCGGCGAATGGCTGCAGGAGCTGAAGCCGATCTGGGGTGCCACCGGGCAGACAGTCGGCATCGGCACCTTCGATCCGGAACAGAACATGTTGCTGGGCGAAGGCGCCGATTGGCATTCGATTCACAGCCCCTGCTGCAAAGTGGGCGATCACTTCCACACCGGCAAACCGTGCTTGTTCCAGGAAGGCTGGGTGCCGACGCCGGCCACCCCGGTGGGCGAGGAGGATCTCCAACTCTACCTCAACCGGGCCATCGCGTGGGTGCTGCAGTTCGGCGGCGCGGGGTTCATGCCCTGGAACTGGAACATGTTCCTCTCGAACTGGCGCTATAGCAGCAGCTTCGTCGAGTACTGGGACAATGAACTGGGCTGCGCGGTGCATGCCGACAACACCATTCGCCGCGGCATGGTGACGATGCGCAACTGGTCGCGCCTGCTCGACGGCATCGCGTTCGAGCAGCAATCCGATCGTCAGGTGGCCGTCGTCTATCCGAAGACATGTCTGGGCGGCCCGGCTATGAGTGTCTATACGGACATGCTGTGGCACAACAAAGTGCGCTTCTACGGGATCAATGATGGCGATGTCGCGACAGCCGATCTTTCGCAGACCGCACTGGTGATCCTGCCCTATGCGGGCAAGGGCTACCGTCAGGCCACCTGGCAACGTCTGCGCGAGTATGCTGCCAAGGGCGGCATCGTCTGGGCGCACACCGACGTGATGCATCTCGATGAAAACGGCAATCTGGCCGAGGGCCGGCAACTCACCGCCTACGAGGGCAAGGAGCCGCTGGGTTCCGGCTATTTCCTCTGGGCATTGGGCTATGATGGCCACGACAAGTCCCTGCGGCCGCTGAAGGAGCTGCTGCTAGCCCTGCCACTGAAGAAACGCAGTGAGGAAGTGATTGCACTGGCGGACGGGGAACTGCGCTTCACGCAACGGTGGTCCACCGACGAGAAGACCATGAAGTCGGACTGGAGCCCGCTGGAGAAACTGCCGGACCGCAATGTCGTGACCCGTGTCGAGATGGTTGACACGCAGGGCAAACTGCGTCGCGGCTGGTCAGGCGAAGGCGCGCCGTTCCTTCTCAACGGTTGTTCCATCAGTGCCGACGGTCCCCTCTTCCTGCTGGCCGACAACGGCACGTTGCGCGCGGCGGCCGCCACGATCCGCATCACGGGCGCAGCCGCGCTCTCTGCGAGGCTTTGCGACTGGCGCATGAATGGCTGGCATACGCTGGACACCCCGCTCACCTGGCACCGCGAAGGCGACTCTTGGGTACTGCGCCTGGAAGGCTGGCAGCGGCGGTATTGGATTGTATTCGAAATATAACAGGAGACATGGATGAGAGCGACATTCAAGAAGTCCTATAAGTCATTGACCCTCGAGAACGAAACCTTGCGCCTGGAGTACTCGCGCCAGACCGGCGCGCTGATCGGCCTGCGCGCCAAGCCGGGCGACTGGGCGCTGCTGGACCGGCCGCACCTGGGACTCTCCTTCCGGCTGCTGGTGCCGCTCGCGAGTAAGGAGCCTGTGGACAAAGCCTTTGCCAGGCGCATGGGGCGGCCGCAGCCCCAGATCCGCAACAACGAGGTGCACGGCGAGCAGCAGAAGCTGGCGCACCTGACCGTGGCACCAGACAACCGTTCCGCCGTGTTCGTCTGGAACAACCTCACCTCCACCCGCGGCGGCAAGCTGCCGATCAAGGTGACCATCAAGGTGGAACTTACCGCGCGGCAGGCGATCTACCGCATGGAGATCGAGAACCGGTCGAAGCACACCGTTGAGAACGTCTACTGTCCGTACTTCGGCGACGTGCAACATCCGGCCGGTGACGAGCTGTTCGAGACCTGGTATTTCTCCTACGGCACAACGGCCGGGCATCACCTCTGGCCGAAGTTCCAAAACAACCGCGGCTACTTCGGCGCCGACTACCCCATTCAGTTTTCCAACTGCAGCGGCAACGGGCTTCCCACCGCGCCATTCATCCTGTTGAAGACGCCCACGCGCGGCATCTACGCCGGCGTACTCGCGAACAGTTGCGAGTATCTCTCCTGGGTGGCCGAACTGCGGCCGGGCTACGAGAGCTCGAATGAAGAATCAGTGCCCGCGGCAAAGACCATCGGCGGCAAGGAGGTGTCCACCCGGTTCGCGGCGGTGCATGTGCCCTATATCCTGCCGGGCGAAACGCGCGCACTCACCCCCATCGCGCTGGAATCCTACGAAGGCTCGTGGCACAAGGGCGCGGACATCTATGCCGCGTGGCGCAAGACCTGGATGAAGCCGGCCGTGGCACCCGCCTGGGCGCGCGAACCGCACGCCTGGTTGCAGCTCCACATCAACTCGCCCGAGGACGAACTGCGCATCCGCTTCAAGGATCTGCCCAAGGTCGGCGCGGAATGCGCCCGGCATGGCGTCAAGGCGATCCAGCTCGTGGGTTGGAATGACGGTGGCCAGGATCAGGGCAACCCGTCGCACGATCCGGATCCGCGGCTTGGCACGTTCGACGAACTCAAGACCGCCATCCGGAAGATCCACGCCATGGGCGTCAAGGTCATCTTGTTCGCCAAGTTCACCTGGAGCGACCGCAGCACGAAGGCGTTTCGCGAAGACCTGATCCGGCTCGCGATCAAGGATCCGTACGGTGACTACTGCCTTCATGGTGGGTATCAATACCAGACCGCGACGCAGTTCCTGGATATCAACCCGAAGCGGCTGGTGCCTATGTGCATGCTGAGCGAAGAGTATTTGAAGCTCTGCGAGAAGGAGTTTCAAAAGACGGTGGATCTCGGCGCGGCCGGGATTCTGTTCGACGAGTGCCAGCATCATCATCCGACCGCGCTCTGCTTCGACGAGGAACACGGCCATCGGCCCGGCGCGCCGGTCTATGCCAACGACCGGCTGCTTATCCAGCGCTTCGCCAAGCGCCTCGGCAAGAACGCACCGGAATTCATCTTTGCCGGCGAAGGGTGTTACGACTGGGAGATGGAGGCCTACAACGTCTCTTACTACCGGAGCGGATGGAAAAACTATCAGCCGATGTCCCGGTACCTGCTGCCGGAGAGCCAGTTCATGACCGCGGTGACCGGGTTCCACGACCGGAACATGATCAATCAGTGCCTGATGTGTCGCGAAATCATCAGCTACGAGCCGTACAACTTCAAGGGGAGCCTGGACGATTTCCCGCTGACCATGAAGTACGGCAAGCAGATGGACGCACTTCGGGCGAAATTGCGCGACTACTTCTGGGACGGCGAGTTCCGCCACACGGTGGGCGCGAAGGTAACGGTCGACGGCAAGCCGCACACCATGTTTAGCGTGTTCCGCAATGCCAGAAATGGCAAGGCGGGGCTGGTGATCGTCAACGAGGAGAAAACGCCCATCACCGTGAAGGCCGCGATAGATAACGGCGGGAAACTGGAAAAGTACCGGCTGGTGGACACCCCCACGTGGAAGCCGGCCAAGGCCATCGTCATTCCCGCACGATCGGCGGCGGTGGTGGTGTAGACGGGACGAAGCGTGTAGAGTACCGAAGTCGACAGGCTTCGATGGCTGTCGACAGCTATCGGTAGCAGTCGCCAGAAAAGGAGAAGACCATCATGACCAACAAGGAACGCTGCATCAAAACCTTGCTATGCGAAAAGACCGACCGGGCGCCATGGGTAAACTGGCTCGGTTTTGCCCCGTGGGGCGAAACCTCCGAGCGCTGGAAGAAGGAGTCCGGTATGGCCGATCTGGATGTCGGCAAGTACTTCGGTTTGGAGCCGTTTTTCCATGTGCCGCCGGCTCACATGGGGCCGGTGCCCAGTTTCGATTGGAAAGTGTTCGAGGAAACGGCCGAGTATACGATCAGCCTTGACTGGCGCGGCATCACGACGCGCGCCTGGCGCCATAACGGCTCCATGCCGGAATTCATCTCTCATCCCGTGAAGTCGCCCGCGGACTGGGCGGAGTACAAGGAGAAACGGCTCCAGCGAAGCCAGCTTCCGGTGCGGCTCCCGCCGGATCTGACAAAGTTCGCTGCCGATGCGGCGGCGGCGGATGCGCCCGTGCAACTGGGCTGCTTCCCGTGGGGCATGTTCGGCACGGCGCGCGACGTGTTGGGCGTCGAGTATCTGCTGGTGGCGTTCTACGATGAGCCGGACATGGTGCGCGACATCATGCAGACCTACACCACCATTTGGCTCGATGTCTACGAGGAGATCGTCAAGGTCGTCCCGGTGGACCACATCCACATCTGGGAAGACATGTCCGGCAAGCAGGGCTCGCTGATCTCCATGGCCATGGTCGAGGAATTCATGATGCCGGAGTACGATCGTGTGGCCGCCTTCGCCGCACGGCACAAGATTCCGCTCATTTCCGTGGATTCGGACGGCATGGTGGACGAGCTCGTCCCCGTCATGATGCGCCACGGAATCAACGCATTCATGCCGTTCGAGGTCCAGGCCGGCAACGATGTCGTGGCGTACCGCAAGCAGTATCCGAAGCTCGGCATCATGGGCGGGCTCGACAAGAGCGCCCTGGCCAAGGGGAAACCGGAAATGCACCGCGAGCTCGACCGCGCGGAGCAGATGCTCGCACTCGGCGGCTGGGTCCCGGGGTTCGATCACCTGATCCCGCCGGATGTCTCGTGGGCGAACTTCACGTACTTCATGGAACATTTGAAGAAGATGGTGTTTAAGGGATGAGCGAAGGTCGAGAGATGCGGTGCGTCCGCAGATTGATGCAGATGGGGTGCACAGCATGAATGAAAATGGACGGATTGCTCATTCACGGTCTGATCCCGACACCCATACGATGTGCGGGGTAGAGCTGCCTCCGCTTAAACGATACCTGAATAGGAAGCAGCGTTACCCGGTCGGCAACGGGGTCATGATGGCTGTTGGCGACGGCAGCGGCGCGTGGCTGCGGCTGGCCGGGCCGGGCTACATGATCGGCACCATCCGCGACAGCCTGTTTACCGCGGAGCGTTTCTGCCTGGAGGTGGACGGCCAGGAACAGCCGCTGACCCTGGACATGCACCGCGCGGCCAAGACAGGCGTGTTCTATGGAACCACCATCATCGGCGATCTGTCCGTTTGTCTGGTGGACCTGGCGCGCTGGGGGCGGCCCTGGATGGCCCGCCTGGTCCTGGTGGAAAACCGCTCGTCCACCACCAGCCACACCATTCGGTTCAAGGCCGCGCTGACACCTGCGGCTGGCGCGGGTGCGCCGCCGTGGGTGCTCGTGCGGGATGCGCAGGGCGTGGGTTGCGCGTATGCCTGCAAGGGATATGAGCCGACCCATGCGCTGATTCTTTTCGCCTCCGAGGCCACAGCCACAGGCGCCGGCGGACTGGCGCCGTGCGACCTCATCACGGAAGCCGCCACCCTCGTGCCCGGCGCCTCCACCACGGTCGCGTTGTGTCATCATGCAGTGCCCGCGGGGTGCGATCCGGCGGAACTAGTCGAGGGTGCCCGTCGCATCGACTATCTGGTGGAACTTCAGGCGTGCATCCGCGAATGGACCAACTGGTTTGACGGCGTGGAAGAGCCATATCGCCTCGAGCGCATCGCCGATGAGAGGGCGCGCGAGATTGTCGAGGGCGGGCTGGCGATCATGAAGACCAACCAGTCCGCCGACGGCGGGCTCATCGCGCACGCGACTCACTACACCCAGGGCTACTTCCGTGACGCGGCGCTGGGGCTGCGCGGCTTTCACGCCACCGGGCACTTCGAAGAATCGAGACGCTGGCTTCAGTGGATGCAGAGCAAGTTCATGGCATTCCGGCATATCCCGAACTGGGCGAGCTGCCTGTCCTCGCTGGCCGAGCGGGGCAGCATGCATGATCTCGGCAATCAGGACATGGAATCCACGGCCCTCTGCGTGCTGGCCGCCCGCGACTATTATCGCGCCACCGGCGATCGGCAGACCGTGGCCGCCGCGCACGACGCCCTCCAGTATTGCATGGATACCCAGTTGGCGTTCGCCGCCGCCCATGGCTATCGCATGGAATTCTGCGGGGATGAGACGGAAATCTGCGGCGCGGTGGATGTGACGGCCTCCGGAATGGCGCACCGGTTCAAGCAGGCGGCAGAGCATTACTGGTCCATGACCTCGGTAGCGCTCTGCGCCGCGGCGCTCGAGTTTTATATCGAATACCTGACCTGGCAGGGGCTCGATCCTGCCACGTACACAAATTCCCGGAGTCAGTCGGTTGTGGACCTGCCGCAGGAGCTGGGCAGACTCCGGGAGGCGATGGGGCGTGACTACTGGCGCACGGATGTGCCCGGGCGACCGGAGTGCTTCCACGACAGCTTCCGGGCAAAGGCCGACAACACCTGGCCGGCTAAGCCTATTGTAAACTTCACACTCTTTCCCGTGTATTTCGGCACGCCGTACCTGCACCCCGAGCGCCGGGCCAGGGACGTGGCTGCCATGGCCTGCTATTTCAACCGCCAGACGGGGTTCCTCCAACTGGTTCCCGGCGCGGACACCGGCTTCGACGGCCACACGCTGGGGTATCTGCTGTGGGGCATGACGGAAACCGCTCATCCGAATGCGGAAGTCGTCTACAAGGCGCTGGTCAACGGCCCGACCACGGACTGCTGGGGTTCCTCTGCCGAGGCCTATTCGCGCGAAGGCGTTCCCAACGACCACGACCTGCGAACCTTCGAAACCGGATGCAACATCAGCGCTGTAGCCAGATATTGGAATTTGGGGACAACCAAATAGAAAGGGACAACACATGAGCAAGCAGAACTACGAGAAGAAGAATGAAGCCATCCGCCAGCAGTTTCTGGCGCTGAAGAAGCATCAACCGAAACGGCTGAAGAACCGCCTCAATTTGAGCTGGAGCAACTGGGGGTTCGGAATCGAACCGCTGTCGGCTTCCGCCGCGCGGCTGTCGAAGCACGGCGTGACGTTCATCGAACTTCACGGCAACCACTATGGACCGGACCTGGGCTACCAGCCGAAGGAGACGTTGAGGATCCTCGGCGACAACGGCGTGAAGGTCGCGGGCATCTGCGGCATGTTCTCGCCGGACAACGATCTTTCCTCCAACCGCGCCATCCAGCGCCAGGCGGCGATCGACTATATCCGCCGCGAACTCGACTTCGCGCGGGCCGTGAAGGCCGGCTACATGCTGGTGGTGCCCGGCGCCGTGGGGCGGCCGACGGCCTATGACGCCAGCGAGTTCTTACGCTCTGCGGAGACCCTCCGGATCGTGGCCGGCGACTTCCGGAAGGCCGGCGTTCGCGCCGCGATCGAGCCGATCCGCGCGGCGGAGGTCAGCTTCTGTCACACCATTGCCGATGCCCAGTCCTACATCGCGGCGGTGAACCATCCCGGCGTGCAACACATCAACGGCGACGTTTATCACATGCAATCCGGCGAGTCGCACATCGGCGAGGCTATCCTGTCCGCGGGCGCGCGGCTGACGAATCTGCACATGGCCGACTCCAACCGCTGTGCCCTGGGCGACGGCGCGCTGGACGTGGACACGCTGATCATGGCGCTCTACTGCATCGGGTACAACCAGCCCAGCTGCTACGTCACCCCCGAGCCGCTTGGCCCCGGCGGCGACCCCTACCCCGCCATGAACGGCAAGCCCGACCCCGCCCTGCTCGACCGGCTGGTCGGGCAGACCGCCCGGTACTTCCGCGAACGGGAAGAGGCGGTGCGGGCGCTCTAAAAACGCCCGCGCGTGCCGCCTTGAAGAAAGACAAGAAGTCAAGGATGGTTCTGTGTGTGGGTGTGAGAGAAGCAACGCTCTTCCGCGCACATACCAACTCACTGGTCTTGACCATACTCTTCGTCCCCACCCTACTAGCTCACCCCTATACGTTTTTCACTCGATCAAGCGCGCCGCGTAGACATTCCTTTTCCCACGGGTCTTCGGGTGCAGGTCCCAGGGTTCCAGATTGCCGTCATCCCTTCTATGGACAAGATCATTGTCGGGTTCCATCCCCAGATGGAATTGGGCCTACAAGAGCAATATCCTTGAGAACACGATGGGGTTCTTCTGTGTGTGCAGTTTCTACTTTGTAGTGCGGGCCTTGTCGCAAGACAAAGGAAGGCAGGTGGTCTTCTCGGCATGCGCCGGCATCGCCATCGCATGACGGGGCGATGTGATCTTCAAGAGAAGCGCCGAGCCCTACGTGGAGCCCAGGAAGGCCGCCGGAACGAGCACCAGGCGACCATCAAGTCCTCCTAAGCCTTGGCGAAGGCTGATGGTGTACGCAAACCGCTGCGCGCTCGCGGCGGGGAAGGTTTGCTCTACTCCCGCCCATCCAAACGTCTTGCCGCCCGACGGACTCCTCTTCGCTCATCTTGACGCATGCAACCCGGCTCTGCTACCTTCGCCACCTGCGCAAGCGCTCGTTCAGTCCGGTCTCAGCTGGCGGACAAGTGTATCGGGTTTGCGATACATTCCGGAGTTCTGACCGCAACCATGCATAGCCTTCATGATCCAAGGAATCGACGCCGGGCACTCGCCTTCGAAGTGATCAACGCCTGCTCGTGGTCGGCGATCCTCGGCGCCCCGCTGATGCTGGTGCTCAAGAACCTGGGTGCCTCCGCCACGGTACTTGGACTGGCGGTGGCTATGCTGCCACTCACCGGCGCGCTGCAACTAGGCGGCGCGCGCCTTCTGCCGCGCTACGGCTACCGCGGGTTGATGCTGCGCGGCTGGACGGCACGCACCGTCCTGGCCGGCCTGATGGCCCTGGTCATCCTGTTCTCCCCCAACCTTGGCGCCACAACCGCCATGTGGGCGTTTCTTCTGCTGTTGGCGGGATTCACCGCCCTGCGCGGCATTGCGAGCTGCGCATGGCTGCCGTGGATTACCCAGCTCGTGCCGGAGGAGCGGCGCGGCCACTACCTTGCATGGACCGGTGCACTGATGCAGGCCACGCTCATCGCCTGCGGCCTGACCTATGCGGCCGTCTTCGCCGCGCTGCCCGGATCTTGCGGATTTGCCATCGTCTTCGGATGGGGGTGCCTGACCGGCATCTTCGCCTCCTGGGTCATGGCGCGCATCCCCGATGCGCCCATGGAAGCCGAAGGCAATCCGGAGACCATCCCCTCATGGCGCGAAATGCTTTCGTGCCGCCCCTTCAAGCTTCTGCTGGGCTGCAGTCTCCTTTTCCATGTCGCCCTGGCCGCGCTTGGCCTGCTGTGGGTTCCCGTACTCCGTGACATCTACCACCAGAGCGACAGCCTGATTGCAATGTTGCCGGCGATCGCCTCGGCAACCCAATTCCTCCTCCTACCCTTGCTCGGCCCCCTGGTGGACCGCACCGGCAGCCGACCGTTCATGGTGACGTCGCTATTCGTGTGGGTGCTGCATACGGGCCTGTGGATCGGGTTGGCTGCCGGCTTGTTACCCTTGTCCTGGCCCGTCCTGATCGCCATCCAGGTCACCGCCGGCATTGCCGGTGGCTCCTTGGGCCTCGCCAGCCAGCGCCTGCTGATGGGCACGGTTCCGGCCCAGGGACGAAGTCATTTTTTTGCCCTGTTTAGCGTCACGGCAGCGATTGGACAAGGCATGGCGCCGGTTCTCTGGGGACTGACCTTGGATGGCCTGGCCACCTGGCATCTCTGGACCCTGAACACCCATGCCCTGCTCTACATGACGGCTGGTCTGCTGCTCGGCGGCGCCGCGCTGGCCTGCCTGCGGCTGAGCGAACCCCGCGCGTTCGGCACCGTCGAGTTTCTGCGCGAGCTGTTTGTATACACGCCGCGCCGCGCACTGGCCCGCTGGCTGAACACCACCGAGTAAGGAGGGTGTCGGCAGGAATGCCTGCCGCTTCTTGTATGCTTCCGCTGCCTCCGCACCGCTCTCCTTGCGAATCCACTCCAGACTCTCCGCGATCGCCTTCACCGCCCCGCCCATACACAAACCTCAGGCGCCGCGTGTGGAACCCGCCGTGAGAGCTCTTGAATTCGCCGGTTTGACAGAACCGCAGATTGCCGAATGATGAGCTCTGAATACCGAAGGCCATACGCCCTGACAGTGCGTCGTGCTTCGACTTCGTGTTTCTTTGTCGCGAGCTTCGTCGGACCTTCGGTCGCAAGTCGTTAACATGGAGCACCTGCCCAGCCGCTTCGACAAAGCTCAATACAAGGCTCACGACAAAGACCTCCTGGGTGAGGCGTCGGCCCATGCCGGTTTCTGCAAACAGGGGTTTTCAGCAGAAACAAATGTGAAGATGAGTCCCTAATGGCCTCGAAGGGAGACGGGCTGCCCGTTGGTCAGCTACGGTCAGGGCGTATGGTCGTCCTCTATAGCCTGGGTCTTAGCCAGGCCCGGCTTGCTCTCGCAGAGACCGCCCATCGCGTTGCGCACGAAGCGGGCGCCCTGGATCAGGTTGTTGACGCAGGTGTCGTTGTTGAGCAGGAATCCCGCCCCCACGGAACCGGAAACATGCAGACCGACAAACACGTTGCCGGTACACTCCGTGCCCGGCTTGAAGATCCATTCTCCAGCCGGACCTTTCTCCGCCGTCTGCGCCATGAAAACGCCGTGCTCCTTGCTGTTCCGGATGACAAGGCCCGTGAAGACATTTTCGTGCGTATGACGCATAAAGGCTCCGATTCCGTTGGCCACCATGATCGCATCGCTGATCACATTCTGGCGGAATCCGCGATCGAGTGAGAGGCCGGCGCCGGGATTGTCGCGCAGGAACAGACGGGTGAAAACGCTCTCTTCCGTCTCGTACAACGCCAGCCCGTCGAATTGGTTCTCCCAGGCGGCAAAGTCCGATACCGTGAGGCGGTAGACGCCTTTTTCCGCCACAAACCCGCCGGAGCGCGCGCGGTAGCAGCGCACCCGTTCCACGAGGCAATCCGTGGCGCCCCGCACGGTAAGCCCGTTGTTGCGAATCTCCGACCCTTCCTCGGTCGGGGTGTTCCAGCATTCCATTTGCTGATTGGTGCGGTTGCCGTCGATGGCGATGTCGCACACACGCACTCCGTAAACGATGCGCCGCGGGTAGCTTTCCAGGGTTCCCACTACCAACACCGGGCAATTGGCTTTGTCGGCCAACTGCAGAACGGTCGTCGGTCCAGCACCGCGCAGGGTCTGGTTGTCACGGTACAGGTTCACCGGCCGGTCGATGATGTACAGGCCCGGGCGCAACGCCACCGTGCCGCCGCCTTTCGGGAGACTATCCAGCGCGGCCTGGATCTTTTCCGCTGTGGCACTGGGTCCCAGAATAATCTCGTCCATATCCCCTCCCCGATTCCATGCCCAAGCCGGACTGACAGCCATGGCGGCCAGTGCCGCCAGACAGACGATGGTTCTCTTCATATTACGTACCCCTCCAAGCGTGCGGGAAACGGTAACAGTTTCCGGAAGCGGCAATCAACGGATTTCTTCCGACTGCTCGTTTTTCGCGAATTGCTGTCCGACAGACTTCCCCTTACCCATCCGGGTTGTGTATATTCTCGCGCCATGCAGGAGCCAATCGCAGCACCGGGTTTTCCGTCGCCTCCCGCCGGGCGCTTTGGCGGGATGCGGCGCGATCTTGTTTTAGGAGTGCTCTCCGTGCTGATCCTGTCTCTCGGCGTACTGGTCTACTCGATGGGAGAAGCGGGCATCCCATCGCCATGGATCGGATGTCTGGCCGCAGCGCTCCTGGGCTGCAGCGCGTCGCTGCTGGCCAGCATGGGGCTCGCCGGCAGTGGCGCCTCGTTGCCGGCCTTGTTGGCGCACACCATCGCCACAGGGCTGCTCGCGGCCGCCGCATCGCCCACCCCATTGTGGAAGGCGCCGGCTGCCTGGGGGGATCTTCTCCACCTGAGCGCATTCGGCGCGGCCCTCTTCTGCGTCCTTTATCACATCGCCAATACGATCAGTCTGTCCGTCCGTCGCCGCCACATCGGGCTCCTATGGGGCGGCGTACTGTTGGGCCTGCCCTTCGCCTCCGGCTGTCTTCTCGGGTTGCAGCCGGGCGCGTTGGCCGAGTCGATCGGGCAGTGCCTGGCCGGCCTCGTGCCGTCTGGCTCCCGCACGGTGGTGTACGCCTGCGGACGCGTCCTTCTTCTGCTGGCCTTCAACGAACTGCTTGTGAACGCGTTCAGTTTGGGCCTGCGGAACATGCGGCTGACCGGTTGGCGTGCAAGGCTCTGCCTTCTGGTCTGTTCTACCGGCGCCGTCCTGGCGCCGCTCATCGCCGATTTCGGGTCTGCCGCCAGCTGGTTGACGGCGTCGCCCGTGATGCGGCCATTCGTCGTGATCGCGGCCACAGCCTTGTCTCAGGGACTCCTGTGGGCCGAGGTCTTCCTGCTGACCGGCGTCATGCTGGACGGCCTGAATCGCAAAGGGCCGTCCTGGCTTGGGTTGACGCGGCACGCATTCCGCGGTCTGACGTACGGCGCCATCTTCAGCGGCGTCTTCATGGCAGTAGTTGTAACGATGCATGCAGAGGTCGTAAAGGGATTTGCCCGCGCCATATTTGACGCATTTCCGGTTCTGGGGCCTGCCGCTGCGGCAGCCCTGATCTTCCCGTTTGCAAGGGCGGTCGTAGAGTCGTTTGACGGCAGCCAGTCTTTTGCCCGTCGTGTTGGGTACGCATTCAGAGATCCGGTCCTGTACGTCCGGGGTGCGGTGGCGGGTGGCGGGGTTGCGCTGGCCATGGCTCATGGGCTGATCGGTCTCACCATGGCCGAGCGCGCCGGGCTGGGGTTTGCCGTGGGGGCGATGGCGTACGGTGGCGTCAGCCTTCTGCGGGATGCGGTGTACGCTGGCCGCCGCCTCGGCCGTGTCCAATCCTGGCGCTACTATGCCGTGGAACTCGTGCTGGGCGGTTGCATAGGCGCGGCGCTGTTCTTCTATTTGGATGGCGGGCAAATCAACGTGGTGCTGCAGCGGCTCGCCGCCTATGCGAGTCTTGATACCTCGCCGACACGGTTCGACATCTACCCGATCATCAGCCAGTGGGGATATCTTCTGTTGGGCACCTACACGGGCGGCGCGAAGCTGCTTTTCAACCAGGCGTTGATGGGCGGTATCTGCTGGGCCATCGCGGCCTGGCTCTTTGCGGTTAACCGGGCATTCCTGCTGGCCCTGTTTCAGCGCCAGTGGGCGCCGGTGCGGGATCTGGCCACCCGCCGCGGCTTTACCGGCCTGCTTGAAAACACGATCTCAGTCACGCGATGGGGATTGTGGATGTCCCCGATCATTGCCACCTTCCTGTGGCAGATGCCCGAACCGACTTGGTTCAACCAGGATGGCGCCGTCCGCACGCTGGCGGCCATCGTGCGGAGATTCACATTGAATCCTGGCGAGTTCGCGCAGTGGAGCCGCGAATTGTTCCTCTGGATTGTCGCCTACGGCGGGTTCCGCATCCTGATATGGCTCGATCATATGGGACTGCGGGTGGCCACTCTGGTGAACCTCAGCTTCATCGGAATGGACCGTTTAGACGAGCGCGTGGCCCGCTTCATAGGCCCGGCGGCGACCGTCCGTTTCATCCCGGAAGCCGTGAAGCGGTTTGCGACCTGGATGCCGCTGCTGATTCCGTACTACATGCCTGCGGCGGCGGACTGGGACTACGTGTGGAACATGTCCCGCGCGATCATCGCGGCGTCACCTGGCTGGGTGGCATCGCTGCGGGCGATGCCGGCCGTGGAGTTGTCGGCACTCGTGGTGGGAGGCGTTCTGTTGGCCACCGCCATCGCCGGCGTCTGCCGGCGGCTGGCGGCCCGGGCTGCCTGTCGCCGGGAGATGTCGTTCACGCTGACGAACCGCCGTTATGCCGTAACGGTCACCGCGGGTGGTGAAGTCCGAAGCCGGCTGACGAATGAGGACTGCGAGGTGACGCGTCGCTCCTACGAGGGGATGGATCCAGCCGGCCGCGCCCTGTTTCTGGTGGATGCCGCGGCGCCCCGCGAAAGTACGGGTCGGTGGTGGCCGGTGGTCGGCAACTGGCCGGCACAGTTGTTTCCAAAATCCGGCATAACCCCGGAGCCCGGTGCCATCCGGATCACGAATGCAAGCCACGGGATCCGCGCCACGGTTCGTATTACGCTCGCGCAGAAGGTTCCGTCCGCGGAACAGTGGGAAATTGAGCTGTGCAACGATGGCGACGTGCCGCGCGACATCAAGGTTGTCCCCTATCTTGAATGGGTTCTGAATACGCCCGGCGCGGATCGCCACCACAGTCAATACAACCGCCTGTTTCCGGAGGTCGAATATGTGGCCGGTTTGCACGCTGTGATCGCCCGGCATCGCGATACCCGGAAGGTCGGATTCCTCTCCGCGGATGTCGCCCCCGATGGTTTCCTGGCGGCGCGGGTGGATTTCATCGGGCGGGCCCAGAGCGTCTGGGCGGCGCGCGCCCTGCAGACGCTACGGTTCCATGCTCCCCGCGACACCGGCGCCGCGCCGGATTTCGACCCGGCTGGCTGCCTCCTGCTCAGCGCCCGGCTGGCGCCGCGCGGGAAGACCGTCATCCGGCTTATGATCGGCGCCGCCAACAGCCGGCCACAGGCGCGCAGTTGGATCCGGCGGGTGTTTCTGGGCCACACCGGGCCACGCCCCGCCACGGCGCATACCCTGCCGGTACGTCACGGCCGCAGACCCGCTGGAGTCCCGCCCCCGTACGTCGACATGGTGAACTCCGGTCGCACCATGCGCGTCCTCACACCCTACACACCCTTGCCGTTCGACCACACCATGGCCAATGCAACCGGACATGTGATGTGCGTCACCAACCGGGGCTTGCACAGCAGCGCCAGCGCCAACGCCCAGCAGAACTGCCTGACCACGGACTGGGCCGACATCGTCACCCGCGAGCTGCCGGCGGAAGCTTTCTACCTCTATGACCCGGACGACGGGTCGTGGTATTCGCCCACCTACGAGCCGCTGCGCGACTCTGCGGCCCGGCATACAACGGAGTTCAGTTGTGATGGCACCGCCACGTTCCGGATGGAAAAGGGCGACTGGGCCACCGACCTGACGGTCTTCGTACCCCCCGCGGATCCCGTCGGCCTCTATCTGCTATCGATCACAAACCGCTCCGACCGTCCGCGCCGCCTCCGGCTGGCGTCTTATTTCCAGATCGTTCTGGCGAATATGCCGGAAAATGCCGGAAAACTGATCGTGCGACACGACTCACGCCGTGGCATGATTTGCTTCAGGAATCCGCGCAATACGTTCCGTTCCGGTCCGGCGTTTGCGGCAATCTCCTGCGCCGACCCGGTTATCATCACTCAGCGAAGCCGGTTCTTCGGCCCCGGGCGCCTGGTCGCCCGGCCGCTGGCCGTGGCGCAGGGGGCCCCGGCGGCGGACGATCCGACCGATTCCGCCTCCATCGCCGCTTTCCTCGTCACACTCGACATCCCGCCCGGTGCCACCCGCACAGTGGCCGTCAGTCTCGGCCAGACCGACGACCGGGCTCAGACCGACGCGCTTGCCGAACGCTATAGGTCGGTTGACGCCGTACAGGCCGCGCTCGCCGAAACCCGCCGGTCATGGACCTCCGTCATGGCCGCCTTGCGTGTGGAAACTAACCGTCCGGAATTCGACGGTTACCTCTCCTGGCTGCAGTACCAAGCCCTGACCGAGCGGATCCGGGCCCGCAAGGGTTTCTACCAAGCCAGCGGTGCGTTCGGCTTCCGCGATCAATTGCAGGACAGCGTTAACTTGATTTGGGTCGGCCCCGCACTCGCGCGCCGCCAGTTGAAGCGGCACGCCGCCCAGCAGTTCATGGAGGGCGATGTCGCGCATTGGTTCTTCCTCCAGTCGGACGGACGAACCGGCCTGCTGAATCGGTCGCAGGCGTCGGATAATCCGCTGTGGCTGGTCTGGGGTGTTGCGGAGTATGTGCGCATGACCGGCGACACCACACTGCTCAACGAGCGCGTGTCCTATCTGCGCGCTCAAACCCCGCAGATGCCTTTGCCCCGGGGGCGGCATGGCATGGTTGGTTTTGCCCATCGCACCACCCGCGAAGAGCCCATCTATCAACACTGCCTGCGGGCACTGGATCGCGTGTTCCGTCGAAAAATGGGTCGGCACGGCCTGCCGCTCATGGGCACGGGTGACTGGAACGACGGCCTGGATGCCATCGGCAGCAAAGGGCGCGGGGAAAGTGTCTGGCTGGGGCTCTTCCTGTATCGCGTCAGTGGCGACTTCCTGCCTCATATCGAAGTTCGTGGCGGGCCGCGACAGGCGGCGGCATACCGCGAACGGCGCGAACGTCTCCGCAACGCCATAGAAGCCACCTGGCGCGGTGATCGCTACCTGCGCGCTATTCATGACGACGGCACCGAAATCGGCACGCCTGGCAGCCGGGCATGGGAGATCGATGCCCTGATGGGCGCTTGGGCGGTGCTGTCCGGCATCAACCCTGAGCGCGGCCGGGTGGCCTTTGACACCACACTTCGACTTCTCGAAAAAGACCGTATCATCCTGTTGGGATGGCCGCCGCTTCCCGAATATGCGAAACCGCCCCTCGGCCGGAGCGGCCGCTATCCCGACGGTGTTCGAGAAAACGGAATGTACTGCCATGGCGTGCAGTGGCTGGTGGGTGCCGCACGTGTCCTGAGCGAACACGCTATGTCCGCCGGCGATGCTGGGGAGGCGGCTCGCTACCGTGACACGAGTGCACGCTTGTGGTGGAAGATCGCCCCGCTGAGTCATGCCACCCCAGAAGAGATTGAGCACTACGGCGGGCAGCCGAACAAGCAGGCGGCCGATCTGACAACCGGCGCCACCGCCGGCCGGATGATATGGAATGGGTATACCGGTGCGGCCGGCTGGATGCTGCGCCAAGCCTGCGAGGGTGTGTTGGGATTCCGATTGGAAGCGGGGCTCGTTCAGTCTCCGGCCGATCTGGAAGTAGAGCGCGGCGGCCTGGTATGCAGGCGGCTGACCCGCACCCCCACCGAGGTAGACGCCTGATTCAACTTGCGCCAGAGCCTTTTGTGCGATAAGCAGTTGCATGTATGTGGCTCACGAATGCGTAACCGGGAATGTTGGGTTCCCGTGCAGGAGAACGGCATGAAGATGATAGTCCCTGCCCTCATGGCCGCGTTGCTCGCGCCGCTTTTGACGTATGCCCAGACCTCCCCGCCCTCCCAGCCGCTGCGCCCCGCCACCGCGGATTTCTCCGGGATCAGGACACTCGCACGCGAATTGGCATCCCGGCCGTATCAGGATCATCGCCTGCCACTGTCCCGCCGGTTGAGTGAGATGTCCTATGACGAACTCCGGCAGATCGTTTTCGATGAACGCAAGTCGGTATGGCGGCGCGAGCGAATGCCGTTCCAGTTGCACTTCTTCCATCCCGGCGGACGTCAGGATCCGATTGACGTGAATCTGGTGGATGGCGACGTGGTCGACGCCATCCCGTTCTCCCGTGACTTCTTCAACTACGGGGACAACACCCGATTCGCCTGGAAGGACTTCCAGGATGCCAAGTTCTCCGGCTTCCGTGTGTTGTATCCGCTAAACGGTCCTGACAAGTTGGATGAGGTCATCGTCTTCCACGGTGCATCCTACTACCGCGTGGCGCCGCAAGGGCTTGTCTATGGCCTTTCCGCTCGCGCCCTGGCCGTGAATTGTGGCGGCACGGCCCCGGAGGAGTTTCCACTGCTCCGTGAGTTCTGGGTGGAGCGGCCGAGTCGGGAGGGACGCACCCTGCGGATCTTGGCAATTCTGGACAGTCCCAGCGTAGCCGGCGCGGCGGAGTTCACGGTGGAACCGGCATCGGACACCACGATCCATGTCCGGCTTTCATTGTGTCCCCGTGTGGAGTTATCCCGGTGTGGTCTGGCCCCGCTAACGAGCATGTTCTGGTTCGGCAAGCAGACCCAGCGCCGGTTCAACGACTTGCGTCCCGAAGTGCATGACTCGGACGGCCTGTTGATGCTGACCGGCGCGGGGGAATGGCTTTGGCGTCCGCTGGACAACACCGGCAAACTGCGCAACAGCGCGTTTGTAGATAAGTCGCCCAAGGGGTTCGGACTCATGCAACGGGAGAATGATCCGACCCGGTATGAAGATTTGCACGCAAAATATCACCTGCGGCCCTCGGCCTGGGTCCGGCCGAAAGGCGACTGGGGTGCCGGCGCCGTACGGCTGGTCGAGATCCCGACGGAGACGGAATTCAACGACAACATCGTGGCCTTCTGGGAGCCAGCAGACCCCCTGAAGGCGGGCCATATGGTGGATTTCGCCTATGATGTTGTGTGGCGCGGGGACAAGGCCGACTTGCCCCCGCTCGGTCGCGTCATCGAATTCAGATCCGTCGCGGTCCATGAGTTGTTGCGCGTGCGCCGTTTCCTGCTTGATTTCACGTGTCCCGGCCTGGAACAGCAGGCGGAGGCTTTCCAGCCCGAGGTGATTATGACAGCCCAGCGTGGACGACTGACCAACCGGAAGGACGAGTATAACCCCTATCGACGAGCGTGGCGGGTGCAATTTGACGTCGCCGCAGACGATGGTGCCGAAGCTGTCGAACTGCGCGCGCACCTAAAGAAAGAGGGGGCGGCATGCACCGAGACATGGACATACTCCTGGGTCCCCTGAATCTCTTGAAACCCAATCCGGCAGACATGGCCGAACTCGACGAGGCATATGGCAAGGTGGAGAACTATCTGCGCGCTTGCCGTGTCTCGAGCCGTCTGCACCGGGCCCGGATGAACGCCTTGATCGTTAGCAGGGCTCTCGAGCGCCGCGCGGGCCCCGCTGGAGACAAACGGCCTCTGTGTACGTTGGCCATTGAAGAGGCGCGGCAACTCATCACGGCATGGTTGGGCGGATTGCTGCCCCCGCGGCCCAGTGATCAGTCCTATACGCCGGAGGAAGGATTCGTGGCCTTGTACCTGTGCGATGGCCCCATGCGCTGGCCGAACGCGTTTCTGGCCGCCGGCGAAGAACCGCCCGGCTTCCGAGACACTCTGAGGGCGCGTTTGGTCAAGGCGGGACCGGATCTGGAAGTTAGCCGTATGGTGCCGCGCCCGCTGGATCGTGGGATCTTTCCTGAACTGGCCGAAGCGGCATGGACCACGTTTGACCGGTTTCCCCTACTGTGGACATTCCTGTTCTGGCTCCTGTTTGCAGCCGCACTGATCACACTCTTCTGGTACACACGGCAATGAACCAGCCCAGCCGACAGTTTGTCGGGACAACGCTCAAACCGTTGCGCGCCTCGGCGCGGCGGCAGGTGTTCTTCTTCACAGCCGTCATCGTCCTCACGGGACTGGCCACCTGGGTCCTTCTCGACATTCTCTGGCGGGGCGGGCTCAGTGGGATTGAGATCGCCCTGGTGGTTCTGTTTGTGCCGCTCTTCGGCATGGTGGCCCTCGGCTTCATTCAGGCCGTCTGCGGCTTCTTCATTCTCCTGCGACGGCAGGACCCCTACAGCATTTCGCGCACGCTTCCCGCCGATCCGCCGCCAACCGCCGAGTTACCCGCTACCTCCATCGTGATCCCCATCTACAACGAGGACGTCAGCCGGGTCTACGAGGGGCTCCGGACCATCTATCTCGACCTTGTCCGTGCCGGCCGGATCGAAGGGTTCGATTTCTTTATCCTCAGCGATTCCAACAACCCGAACAAATGGATCGAAGAGGAAGTGGCCTGGATTGACCTGTGTAAGCAGGTGAATAGCTTCGGTCGTATCTTCTACCGCAAGCGCATGGTGAATCTCAACCGCAAGAGTGGGAACATCAGCGATTTCCTGCGGCGCTGGGGGCGAAAATACCGCTATATGGTAGTCCTGGATGCCGACAGTCTCATGCAGGCGGAGACACTGGTCCGGCTGGTTCAAATGATGGAATGCAATCCCAGGGCCGGGATCATCCAGACCGTACCCGCGCCGATCCATGGCCAAACGTTTTTCGCCCGCCTGATGCAATTCGCCGGCACCCTGTACGGGCCGATCTTCCAGGCGGGCTTGAACTACTGGCAGGCGGCTTCCGGGAACTTCTGGGGGCACAACGCGATTATCCGATGCGCCCCGTTCATGGAGCACTGCGCGCTGCCGGTGCTGACCTCCGCGCGTAAGGGACGGTCGCGTTTCATGAGTCACGACTACATCGAGGCGGCCCTGATGCGCCGGGCCAACTACGAGGTCTGGCTCGCCTACGAACTTGGCGGCAGCTACGAGAATCTGCCACCGTCGCCTCTGGACCACGCCGCCCGGGATCGGCGATGGTGCCGCGGAAATCTGCAGCACGCCTGGATGCTCACGGCCACAGGACTCCGCGCCGTCAACCGGTTGCACCTCTCCATGGGTATACTTTCCTACGCGGCGTCGCCCCTGTGGCTGCTGTTCCTCTTGTTCGGCATGCTGCAAGGCTGGATCACGGCCGCCTACGGAACCGGCCCGCGCTTCGATTCCGACGTAGGCCTTTCCTCCTTTCTGGACATCGGCGGCGGGTCTCTGGCGCTGATCCTGTTCGGTGTGGCCGTGACGATGCTGACGCTTCCGAAACTCCTCGCGGTGGCCGTGCTGGCGCGTGACCGCCAGCGGTGGATCGCATTTGGCGGCACCGCCAGCATTCTGACCAGCGTGGCGCTCGAACATGCGCTGTCGGTGTTGATGGCACCGGTGCAGATGATCTTCAACTCGCGCTTCGTCATCGAGATCCTCATGGGGCGCGATGTGCCCTGGAACCCCCAGCGGCGCGACGGGGAAGGCGAAGTGGACTGGGAGGGCATTGTGAAATCGTATGCACCCCATGCCCTGATTGGTATAGCGTGGGCGTTCCTTGCGTGGCGCATCGGGCCAGCCTTCTTCTGGTGGCTGAGCCCGGTCACGTTCGGGCTGATCCTGTCCATGCCGGTTTCCGCGGTCCTTAGCTTGGGGGGGCTGGGCCAACGGCTCAGGAAAATGGGATTGTTCGTCATCCCGCCGGAAACGCATCCACCAGCCGTGGTGTCGCATCTGGCCAAGAACCTGGAGAGCATTCATCACCGGATTGGACCACCACCGTGGCTGAATGAACAGTTCGGTCTGACGCAAGTCGTGCTGGACCCTTACGTCAATGCCGCGCACTGCACGCTGTTGCGCCAGAAACGCACACCGGGGCACGCCGCCCACCGGTATCTGCGCGAGTTATCCGACCGCCTTCTGGCAAAGGGCCCCGCCGCGCTGAACCGCCGGGAGCAGATGTTCCTGTTGCGAAACCGGCAGGCGGCAACCGACCTGCACGAGCGCGTGTGGAACCTGCCCGAATCCCAGCTTTCTCCGTGGTGGCGGATGGCCATGCGCCACTACAACACCCTTACGGACCGGCCGCTCACCGCGCTCTACCGATAGGCCCGGGCACATGTCGTAGCGGGACATGGGGAAAGGCAACGGCTAAACCGTAAGGGATCGCGGGAAGGAAGCCGGGACGGACCCGCATGGCATTTGGCTACGAAGCACGAGCCGTGCACGGGTAACCGGAAACACCCGTCGAACGTACGCCGACCAGCCGCCCCCTGTGACCCCCGACTCACGACACCGGAACTGTGACCAGTTCCGCACCCGTCTCCCCGGAGCGGAATTCGTGAGAATTCCGTTCAAGCCCAACGGCAGCCTTCAACATTCTCACCCCGCTGCGAGGTGAAATATGTTGAACGCGCATCGGGGACAGACGAATAGTTGCAGTTGCTTGCGGAAAAGTCGATGGCTCGGTTCTGTATGTTAGGTGGAGGGGCGTGTTGCCCTGAGAACTATACAGGAGGCGAGCCATGCGACGAGCACGAATCCAGGCAGAGGGCGCCGGATACTACCACGCCATGTCCCGTATCATCGAACCTCGGCAGAACCTCGGCGATGTCGAGAAGCAGCGCTTTTCACAGACGTACAACACGCGGGAAGGCCGGTGCGGTCCCCTCTGGGAACAACGATTCAAGAGCGTGCTGGTGGAAGGCTCCCCGGACGCGCTGCTGACCATCGCGGCGTACCTCGACCTCAACCCGGTGCGGGCGGGGCTGGTGGCGGACCCCAAGGACTACCGCTATAGCGGGTACGGGGAGGCGATGGGCGGTGGAAAAGCGGCGCGGGCCGGCTTGCGCCGGTTGTTGCAGGTGACGGACAGCGCCGGCCGGGTATCGTGGGGGCAGGCCTATCGAGCCTATCGGCAGCCGCCTCGCTGTTTCTGAGCGGAGCGATGGCCATGCGCATGCACCGCCAGCGGGCATTCACATGCTCCGCGCTCCACACGCAGGGTGCGGATCGTCACCTCCAGGCGGCATATCCATTCCACCCTGCGTTCTTACGACTGCGCAGCTCACTATCTGTCTGTCCCCGTCGCTCCGGCCCTCCGTTGCTTATTTCGCCGTTTCGCGATCCATGATCTTCCACGCCTTATCGACGTAGAACCGGTAGTTCTCCAGCGGTGTACCGTTTGGTATGCGGTGATCAAGTGCCAGAACGCATCCGCCAGACTTGACCATCGGCGGAATCTTGTACTCCAGCTCCTCCACAATCTCCGCCACGGATCGCCGAAGAACATGTTTGTCGATTCCGCCATAGAAGGCCAGTCGTTTGCCGT
>CAZWPN010000027.1:0-31111 GCA_964635275.1 uncultured Victivallales bacterium
TTGCCGAACCCAATCTGATGAACGGAGACAAGTTGCCCGCGGCATCATTCCGGGCGACATCATTGAAATAGCGAATACGGAGATTACCCATGGAACAACGATTCTTTGCAAACGCTGCCTGCCTTCTGATTCTTCTCGGCGCGGCTTCATCGCCAGTACTGGCGCTTGATTCTCCGATCGTCCTTGATCCGCCTGCCCTTGTCGATTTCGGAGCCAAGGAAGGCCCGAATTCGGAGATCCGTTATCAGGCGCAACCGGCCAAGGAGGGGAGGATCGACCTTACCGCCAACAACGGATTCTTTGACCGATGTTTCCAGGCTTTGGATGAACAGCCGGTGATCCCGGGAGATCAGGGACTCATTAATTACGGTTTTGGATATCTCGGGAGGTCGTCAGAGAATGTTTCCGGAACGGTGCGGTGGCATCTGTGGTGTGTGGAAGCGGGCGAAATCAAGGCGAGCTTCTTCATGCAGGTTCCTACCGCCGAGGCCGGTCACCCTTGGGCGATCAGAGTGGGCGATGAAACGCAGACGCTGAAGGTCAATCCCAGTGATGGCCAGTCGCCGCAAATGCAGGCTCTCAAGTTCACAGTCAAACAGCCGGGCAAGGTCACGTTCACCATCGATTGCACGCAAACGCCCCCGCCTGCTGAAACCCGGATTCGGTTCATCCGGTTGGAAGGTTCTGCCATCAACAAGGCGAACTTACTCAGGACTCGCTGGCGGCCCACCGCGGTGTCCGGCCGCTTCTTCGCTCCAGGAAATTGCCCGGAGCCCATGCTTTGGGTTTTTGAATCGGCGAATGTTGGCGAGACAGGGGGATATTCACCCTTGATGACGCCTTTCGGCTATTTCGGCACCTCTTTCGGCAGCGGTGGCCGTATCCCTCCGGGATCTGATTTCAACTTCTCGATGTGGATTGGCAACCGCCACGTTACCAACGCTCCGCCGATTGAAAAGATGATGCGGCTGATTGGCACGGATATTCCGGAGGCCGAATACAGTTCCTGGGGTAATGCGGAAGGAACGGGAGTCAAATTCAGAAAAGCCGTTGCCTACAAGGACGGGGCGGATCGAACGATTCAAGCGTTCAGGGTGGAGGAAACCAATGATGTGCGAACCTACTATGGGTACTTCTATGATGAACAAGCAAACCGGTGGAGACTCTTTGCGTCCGGTCAAGGCCCGGCAGGAAGCGGTAAGAGTGACCTGCCGAATAGAATGAAAGCAGTGTCGGGCTTCTGTGAAATCCCGGGCCCGCCCCATGTCGAGCGGAGCGGCGATCTGGTCAGAGAGATCAAGCGCCGGGGCTGGTTCTATGGAAGCGACAACCGGTGGTATCGTGCGCAAACCCATCCTGATGCCAAGACAAATGCCGTCGCCGCCACCGCAAAGAAACCCGCCAACAAACCGCAACCCCAAGTGGCAAAGAAGGTCGTGCCAGAATCAAGACGTTTCTATGAAATGGACGATTATGACACGGAAGGCTGGACAGCGATGGCGACTGGTGGCATGGAATTATACCTCGCCCGTGAAAAGCCCGTGCAGAAGGATGGCACCGCCGCTCCACTGCCAGAATACCTGAGCCCTGAAAAGACCGCGCAGCTCTTCGATCTACCCGTCCATTTTGGTGTATCCAAAGCGTCAGCGGTATCTGCGGACCAAGCGACCATCGACTACGAGATCAAGAAGACAGGGCCGAATTCGAAAGCCATCCTTTACTACGGAACCGTGGACAGTGTGACGTATCCCGCTCGAGAAGTAACCGAGGGATCCGCCGTCCAAATCGACATGTATCGTCCTGAGCGCACCTGGCAAAGCGCAACCCCCGAGCAACCCGTCACGGCGGGGATGAATTCGTTCAAGCTTGGCGGACTTACAGCGGACACGACCTACTACTACCGCCTTTTCGTCACCCATGACCGCGGCAAGAGCTGGGACTATAAGTCCGGGAGTTTCAAAACGCAGTGATTCGATGCAGGAAAGAAGTGAGGGTATGGGGCAGACCACAAACAGCAGAAGAAACAAGACCGCGTGTTCTGGCTCGGAAGACACGTTGCCTGGGGTGTCGCCTATGAAACAACCACGAATCGCCGTTGCTGTCCGGCTTATGATTCTATTCAGCGGTTTGTCATCGCCAGTATTGGCGTTTGGGGCTCCAATCGTGCTCGATCCGCCTGTCGTGATGGACGTGCTGTCGACAAATGATGAGAAATCTGAAATCCGCTACCGGGGACAGCCAGCCAAACAGGGGAAGATTGACCTCACCGCCGCCAATGGCTTCTTTGACACATGTTTCCAGGCGATGGACGAGCGACAGATCACCCCGGGAGATGAGGGACTCATCACTTCCAGTTTCGGATATCTCGGGAGATGGTCGGACAAGGATCCCGGAACGGCGCGGTGGCATCTGTGGTGTGCGGAAAAGGGCGAAATCAAGGCAACGTTTTTCATGCAGGTTCCTGCCGCTGAAACCAATCACATCTGGGTGATTAAGGTGGGCGATGAAACGCAGACGCTGAAGGTGAGTGCGAGCGATGGACGGGCGCCGCAGATTCAGACTCTCAAGTTCACAGTCAAGCAGCCGGGCAAAGTCACCCTTGCCATCGATTGCACGAAGACTCCCCCGCCGGCTCAAACCCGGATTTGTTTCATCCGGCTGGAAGGTTCCGCCATCGGCAAAGCGAGCTTGCTGAGAACCCGCTGGCGTCCGAGCGCTGTGCATGTGGGCTTTTATCCTCCCAAAATCTGCCCGACTCCGAATATGTGGGTTTTTGAAACCAAGTCTGTGAAATCAGGTGGCTATGCGCCTCTCACAACACCTTTTGGCTACTTCGGCACAGGTTTCAATAAGGCAGGCTGCATTTCCATCGGGGACGGTTTTAACTTCTCCATGTGGATTGCCGGCCGCGGAGCGACAAACGCCCCGCCGATCAAGGAATGGGCACGCTTGATTGGCACCGATATTCCGGAAGCCCAGTACGGCAGCTTTGGCCATGAAGGAACGGGAGTCAAATTCAGGAATGCCCCCGCGTATAAGGAAAAAACCGATCGCACCATCCAAGCTTTGAGGGGTGATTTGAAGGATGGTTTGTGGACCTTCTATGGATACTTCTACGATGAGCAGGAGCAGCGCTGGAGACTCTACGGCTCTGCCCAGCTTCTGATGAGAGGCGGAGAAAAAGCACGAAGGACATATGTGAAAGATGGAACGATGTGCAGAACAGGTTCATTTCTTGAGATTCCGGGTCGGGCTTCTCGCACACGCTGTGGTGATGTGGTCAGCGAGATCAAGCGCCGGGGCTGGTTCTATGGAAGCGATCATAAATGGTATCGAGCACAAATGAATGACCAGAGATATGACACTCAACCACGACGGGAGGCTAAGTCCCCAAAACTGGACGGTACGCGTGCATATTACATGGATGACTACGCCACCGACGGCTGGATGTCCATGGCGATGGGCGGCATCGAATGTTACATTTCGCCCATTGATAACCGCATGGAGCCGCCGAAGCAAGCCGGTGAGCCCGCTCCTTTGCCTGATTACCTGCGCCCTGAAAAGGCCGCGCAGTTGTTTGATCTGCCCGTCCGCTTTGGCGCATCCAAAGCGTCAGTGGTTTCCTCGGATCACGCCACCATCGACTATGAGATTGAGAAAACGGGGCCGAACTCGAAGGCCGTTCTTTACTATGGAACCGTGGATAGCCTGACTTATCCTCCTCAAAAAGTGACTAGGGGATCCGCCGTTCTAATCGACATGTATCGTCCTGAGCACACCTGGCAATCCGCAACCCAAGGGCAAACGGTTACGACGGGGACGAATCAGTTCAAGCTCATCGGGCTCAAAGGCGGCACGACCTACTACTACCGCCTCTTCGTCGCGCATGACGAGGGCAAAAGCTGGGACTACCAGTCCGGGAGGTTTGAAACGCCGGGCCCCGGTGACAGCATTTCTCAAAACCCGCGGCAGACCGCAATCGGGATATAGTATGACTAACGATCCAGACATAAGCGCGATCAAGCCCAACATTGTTTTCATTATGGCCGACGATTTGGGCTGGGGCGAGGTCGGTTGTTACGGACAGAAGGCCATCCGCACGCCGAACATTGACCGGCTGGCGTCGCAGGGAACGCGGTTCACCCGCGCCTATTCGGGTGCGCCGGTGTGCGCGCCGTCCCGGTGTGTCTTGATGACCGGGCTGAACCTGTCGCATGCGCCGATTCGCGGCAACAAGGAAGCCCAAGCCGGACGGGAGGGTCAGTTCCCGCTGGCGGCGGCCTACGAAACGTGGTCCGATCTCATTCATAGGAAGGGCGGCTACGCCACCTGCGGTATCGGCAAGTGGGGGCTGGGGATGCCGGACAACGAAGGGAGTCCGCGCACGCACGGCTTCTTCCATTTCTACGGCTACATGTGTCAGCGCAAGGCGCACACCTATTACCCGCAGTACCTCTGGAACGATGATCGGAAGGTGATGCTCAACAACGGACCGGACGGCGTCCCCGGCCACGGAAAGGGTAACGATTTTGCAAGGTTCCAAGGCTCCGACTACGCGCCTGATCGCATGATGGTCGAGGCTAAACTATGGCTCGACGAGCGCGCGAGTGACGACAAACCGTTCTTCCTGTACCTGCCCTTCGTCGAACCGCACGTCGCGTTACAGCCGCCGCAACGCATTGTGGAGACGTACCCGAAAGAGTGGGACACCCAGCCGTACTTGGGCGAGAAGGGCTATGCGCCGCATCCCCGTCCGCGCGCCGCGTATGCCGCCATGATCACCTCTCTCGACGAACACGTTGGGCAGGTTATGGTGTGGCTGGATGAACATCGGATGACCGAGAACACGGTCGTCATCTTCACGAGCGACAACGGCGCGACGCACGATGTCGGCGGCGTGGACACCGGATTCTTCGACAGCGTCGGCGGCTTGCGAGGACTCAAGGGCAGCCTGCACGAAGGCGGAATGCGCGTGCCGTTCATTATCCGTTGGCCCGGCCACACGCCGGCCGGCGCGACATGCGACGAGATTATCGGATTCCCCGACATGCTGCCGACGATATGCGATCTGGTCGGTGTACCATCACCCGATGGTGACGGCGTTTCGGTGCGGTCGTTGTTTGAAGGCCGGCCACTCGCGGCGCCGCATCCGGCGATCGTAAACGATTATCCCGAGTACGGCGGCCAGCAGTCCGTCATCGAAGGCAAGTGGAAACTTATCCGCAAAGACCTTCAAAAAGCAGGCCCCGACCATCCCACAACGTGGGAACTCTACGATCTCATCGCCGACATCAACGAAACCACGGACCTGGCCTCGCAGTATCCTGATGAGGTCAAACGTCTTGCGGCCGTTTTCAAGAGCCAGTGGTCGTTCAATCCGGACTTTCCCATGTACCCTTCGGAAGGCGCAGGCACTTTTCATGAGTAAGGCATCCCTCAAGGCGTTATCGTATGTGGCCACGGTGATGAGCCTGGCAATGGCTGGATGGTGCCAGGATCGACCGAAGGTTCATGCGGTGGTGGATCTGGCCCACGAGTTCACCTTCTACGGCGATGGACGATTCGCACAGCAGTACCTCGGTGACCAAAGAGGGGTGACGAGTTGGGGTACGTTGTATAAGTTCGACCTGTCCAACGCGAATTTGTTGGTCCTGCTCTCGTGCGCGGACCAGCTCGGCTACGGGACGGAGGATGTTTCGGCGATAAAAACGTTTCTCGGGGAGGGCGGGGGTGTGGTGATCTTCGGCAGTTCCGGGCAGGACCCGCAGTCCGAGTTGGCGCGAGAGTTCGGCGCCGCGTTCGAGCAAGGCGCACACGGTCCGCTCAAGGCGGTCGAGAATTTGGGTGCGGCACAAGTCGAGGGCGAGGTTTGCGTCCGTCTGGCGCTGTTGGAACCTGACCTATGGACCGTGTTGGTGTCTGATGCTGGGGGGGCTCCCGTTGTTGCGATGCGCAATGTAGGCCAGGGGGCGTTACTGGTGCTCGCCCGCTCACTCGCGGGCAGCCGGACGGACGCGAGCGACCCGATCAACGCCGCATGGCTTTCGCCGCTACTGGTCCGGCTCGCGGGCGGCAAGCTTGTGGATGATGCGAAGCCTTTCAAGGGCCGTGGTCTGACACCCGGCGACATTGTGGAGGAGCATGACGGGCTGAAACTGCATTTCAGCGATTATCTTAAACCTTACGCGCAGGCCATGTTTGACATCTTCCAACGCGTCAAGCCCGTTATCGCCAAACGTATGGGCGTGCCGCTGTCGGAAGGCATGGCGTCAGAGGTCGGCTTGCTCGCTACGGGAGGGGGAGGCTTCTCCTCCGGCCGCGTGTTGGGGTTGGCCGTCTGGTGGGGAGGTTTTCCGGAGTGTGTGGACAGTATGGTCGAGTTCATCACGCACGAGTCCGTCCATGCGTGGGTGCTGCCATTTCCTGAGGTCTGGAACGAACCTGTTGCCACGTATGTGGGCAATCTGACGATGATCGATATGGGGTACGTCGACGAGGCGAACAAGCGGATTCGGCAGACTATCGAGGCTGGGCTGCGGCATGACCCAGAGATGAAACTCTACGATCTGGATGGCGATAGTCTGGCCGGTGCGCCGAAGCTGGAGGGCGGCGCGGTCAGGGACATCCATTGGGGCAAAGCGTTCTGGATTCTTGAACAGATGCGCCACGAAAACCCGGATTTCCTCGCGCGCTATTTCCAAGCCAAACGCCGCTTGGCTTTGCCCGGCAAGATCAAGAACTATGACATGAACAATACAGTGGCGGTGATGAGTGCGGCTATGGGACGCGACTTGTTCACGTGGTTCCGCGAGCACGGGTTTGATGTTGACAAGGCCAGAGCGGAAATCGGTGAATAGGGCGCGATGGGCGGCGATTGCGATGGAGGAGGTGGGCGCGTGAATGACGACATTGGCATTGCCCTGCGCATGGAGCAGGTGTCGAAGCGCTATCCCGGTACACTGGCCGTGGACAGGGTGGATCTTACGATCTATGCCGGCGAAGTGCACGCTTTGATCGGAGAGAACGGTGCGGGCAAGTCCACGCTCATGAAGATGCTGGCCGGGGCGTTCGACGACTACGCCGGCCGTATCTACGTCGGCGGGAAAATGGTGGAACTGCGATCGCCGGCCCTGGCCAGGCAGCACGGCATCGGGATGGTCTATCAGGAACTCAGTCTGGCCCAACCACTGAGCATCGCCGAAAACCTGTTGGCTGGCCGCCTGCCCGTCCGACGAGGGCAATTGGATCGCCGGGCGTTATTTGCCGAGTCCCGCTCCCTGCTCAAGCGGGTCGGCCTCCACGGGCTCGATCCCGAGACGCCGGTGGAAGACATCAGCCAGCATGAAGCGCAACTGGTCGAGATTGCCAAGGCTCTGGGCAGTCAACCGTGCATCCTGGCCCTGGACGAGCCGACATCGGCGCTCAGCCGCGACGAAGTCGGGCGGCTCTTCGACATCATTCGCAATCTGCGGCGGCAAGGACTGGCAATCATCTACATCTCGCACCATCTGCCTGAGATCATGCAGATCGCCGACCGGGTGACGGTGATGCGCGACGGCCGGCGCGTCGACACTGTGGACATCGCCGAGACCACTCCGGCGAAACTGGTCGAGATGATGGTGGGGCACACGCTTGGCGTGACGGCGGCGCTGCGGGCGCGTCCGGCGGGCCGGCCGCGGTTCCGTGTCGAAGGTGCCAGCCGCTACGGGTTCTTTCACGGGATCTGCTTTACGCTGCACGCGGGCGAGATTCTGGGACTGGGCGGCCTGGCCGGTGCCGGGCGCACCGAACTGGCGCGCAGTCTGTGTGGCGTCGATCCCCTGGATGAGGGACGCCTCTATCTGGACGACCGCCCCATCGCCCCTGCCGACATGCGCACGGCGATGCGGTGGGGCCTGGCTTATCTGAGCGAGGACCGCAAGCGGGACGGGCTGGCCCTGCATTTGACGGCGTCACAGAACACGCTGTCCGCGCTGATCGCCAAAACGGGGCGCATGATTCGTGGCCGGAATGCATCAGGCACTTTCGGGCGGCAAGCGTACGAGCTGAACGTATACCCTCTCGAGGCCGGCCGACAGGTCAGCCAGTTTTCCGGCGGCAATCAGCAGAAGATCCTGCTGGCGAAGTGGCTGGCCTTAACGCCGGAGGTGTGCATTTTGGACGAGCCCACGCGCGGGGTTGACGTGGGGGCCAAACAGGTCATTCACGAGGCGATCGGCCGCCTGGCGGACCAGGGCCGGTGCGTGTTGTTGATTTCCTCCGATCTGCCCGAGTTGTGCGGTTTGGCGGACCGGGTTCTCATCATGCGCCGTGGCCGGATTGCCCGCGAAATGAAGCGGGGCGAGTTCACGGCGGATTCGGTGCTGCTGGCCGCGAATGGGGAACGATGAAGCAGGCACGCACAACGGACAAGCGCACGTTGCGTGTGCCGCCGTGGCGGCGGGCCCTTCACGCCGGCGGCGTGTACGTGCTGCTGGCGGGGCTCTGCGCCGTGGCGTTGGTCGTTTCGCCCAAATTCGCGACGTCTGCCAATTTGCTCAACATCCTCCGCAATGTGACCCTGCTGGGCATCGTTTGCACGGGTGTGGCGTTCATTACGTACAGCCGCCACTTCGTGGATCTGTCGATTCCCGCGACGATGGCTTTCGTGGGGTTGTCCGCGATCGCGGCTCAACCCTACGGCATCGCGGCCAGCCTGGGAGCGGGCCTAGGGGCGGGGTTGCTGATTGGCGCGATCAACGGCTACGTAATCGGGTACTGGCGTGTGAACCCGATTATCTGGACACTGGCGATGGCCTTTCTGCTCGATGGTCTTCTGCGCTGGGGATTTGAGGGGCAACAACTGTACCCGGACCCGGCCACTCCCGCCGGCGCGTTGTTTCTCGACCTGTCCCAACGCGAGTTCGGCGGTTGCCTGCCGTTGCCCACGCTGGCCATGCTGCTGATTGCGGCGGCGGCGCACGTGGCGATGAAGCACACCCGGTTCGGCGCGCAGGTCCAGTTGGTCGGTTCGGCGTACGAGACGGCCCGACTGAGCGGGGTGCATGTACGCCGCGTGGTGCTACAGGTCTTCGTGCTGTCCGCTTTCACCACCGCCATCGCCGGCCTGCTCCTGACCTCGATGAACAAGCAGGGCACGTTCGAAACGGGGCTGGGCTACGATTTTAACGCCATCACGGCCGTGGTGCTGGGCGGGGTCAGCCTTCAGGGCGGGCGCGCCTCGATCAAGGGCGTGATCGGCGGCGTGCTGGTGATCGGCGTGCTGCTGAACCTGATGACGTTGCTGGGGCTGGACTCGTTCATACAGTTGGTGGTCAAGGGATGTGTTTTCATTGTCTTCGTTGGGGCAACCACCTGGTTTGCCCGGCAGTCGGGAGGCGGGGATGAATAACAGCCCGTTCCAACGTGCGGGGAAGCGACTGCTGACCGAGCACAGGATCTTCCTCCTGCTTGCGGCGGTGTGGGCCGTTATGGCCCTTGTCGCGCCGCGGTTCATGACCCTGGCCAACTTCACGACGATCTTGAAGGGTACGAGTCTGGCCCTGCCGGCAACGATCGGATTCACGATCGTCATGATCGCCGGCAAGCTGGATCTGTCGGTCGGATCGAGCATCACGCTGGGCGGCATGATGGCGATCGGGCTGCAACCGCACCTGGGTTGGGGCGGGAGCGTGGCGGCGGCGCTTCTGTGCGGCCTGGCCGTGGGCTTGCTCAACGGCTTTCTGGTGGCCAAGGTGCGGGTGGACTCCTTCATCGTCACGTTGGGAACCATGATCCTCTCGCAGGGTTTTATCTACATCTTCTGCCAGGGCGGGACGCTGGCGGCGCGCAGTTACCGTTTTGGCGCCTGGATGGAAACACCACATCTGCCGCTTCTGCCGCCTCGCGTGCTGATCGGTTTTTTACTGGTGGCTCTTTTCGAGTGGCTCATGCGGCGCACGCGAGTTGGGCGCAACGTGTATCTGGTGGGCGGCAACCCGGCCACAGCCTGGGCATCGGCTGTACCGGTGGACCGCATCATGATAGGCGTTTTCGCGCTCTCCGGCGTACTGTCCTGCCTGGGCGGGGCTCTGTTCAGTGTTGGCATCAGCGCGGCGCTACCGACCATGGGGGCGAATTCGTTGATGGAAGTGGTGGCTGCGGTTATTATCGGGGGCACTGCCATGAGCGGCGGCAAGGGCAGCGTGATGAACAGCATGGTGGCGCTGCTGACGCTCACCATGCTATACAACGGCCTGGAGTGCATGGGGGCGGGCTGGGAAGTGCGGAAAATCGCCGGGGGGGTTGTCCTCGGCGCGGTCGTGCTGTATGACGCTGTACTGGCGGCCCGGCACAGGCGGGTCCGGGGGCGGCGGCATGAGTTGATGGCGGAGTTGAATCAGGACGCTTTCTGGAAAGAGGCTGAATCAGCCGAAACACGAGGAGAACAGACCATGGAACGAAAAGACTCGACGGCGTTGGCTATCGTGGTGGTGGGCGCGGTGGCCTGTGTGGCCATTGTGGCGATCTTCGCGATGGTATGCATGAATCGCCGGCAGACCGAGCCCAGAGGGGAGCCGCCGGCCGCCGAGGCGGGAAGCATTCGGACGGAGTCCGCCAGCGTGGGCGGTGCTGCGTTGGCGGCGGAGTCGGCCGCCAAGGAACGGGAAGTCGCCGGGTTGAGGTCCAAGGACAATCAACCGCTGATTCTGCCGGCTGTTGCCAAGACCATCCCGCCGCGCCCGGCGGACCCCGAGGCGTTGCCGGAGACAGACCCGCTGCACTGGTACGACATGGAGTACGCGGGCTGGGGGGTGAAGAAGGTGAACCTGCCAGAGTCGCCCGCCAACGGACCCAATGGGAAGCGGGTGGTGTTCCTCAAGGCGTCGGACCACCCCTACTGGAAGGCCGTGCAGACTGGCATGGAGAAGGTGGCACAGGTCTATGGAATCGCCTTGAGCCAGAAGGTGGCCAATGGGGACATCAACATCCAGTCCCAGCAGGTGGATCAGTGCCTGAACGAGTGCCCGGATATGGTGATCATCGGTCCCGTGGAGGCCAAGGCGTGCGTCCCGCTGCTGCGCAAGCTGAACGAGGCCGGCATACCCGTGATCGCGATCAACCTCCTGCCGGCCTCGGAAGCGCACCAGTACCTACTGTCATGGACAGGCCCTGACGACTGGGGACAGTTCCGCCTCCTGGCGCGGGAGTTCGCCAAGCGGATGAATGGCGAAGGGGGCTACTGCATCGTGCGGCATTTTCCCGGTTGGTCCCCGTTCTTCGCCCGCACGTGGTCGGTGATTACGGAACTTGGGAAAGTGGCGCCCAAGATGAAACTACTCGCCATGCAGCCGACCGAACTGGAGTCCGAGAAGACCAAGGACGTCGTCTCCGGCTGGCTCACCCGGTTTGGGCCGGAACTGAAAGGCATCGTCAGCTGCGATGACTCGGGCGCGCAGGTGGGCATCAACGAGGCGGCCAATAACGCCGGCCGCGAAGACCTCATCCGCGCTGCGGCGGGCAACAGCAAGGTCGGCATGGACTTCGTCAAAGACGGCAAGCTGCACGCCATCACCTACCAATCGCCGGAAGCTGATGGTGCTATTCCGATGAAACTGGCGGCGGACTGGTTCTACGGCCAACCGATCCCGCCCATTCAGTATCTGCCCATCGCCATCATCGACAGGGAGAACGTCGAGCAGTACATGCCGGCTCAGTGGTAGGGAGACTCATGATTTCACACCGACAGATCCGCTTCGCTCCGGTCAGGCTGGCCGGCGTCCGAGCTTTTGGCGTCTGCTTGTGCCTGGTCATGTGCGCCTGTTTGCAGACGGACGCTCATGCGGCCGATACGATGCATGGCGTCTCCATTTTCGGACCGTCGGCCCTGAAATACAAGCCCGGGGAGCCGTTCGAGTACCTGAATCCGAATGCGCCGATTGCCGGCACGATGCGGTTGACGGGGGAGTACTTCACCAAGCTCTCGCCATTCGGGCTGACCGGAAAGCCGGCGCCCGATCTGGGGCTTTGCTTTGAGCCCCTGGGGATCAAGTCATGGAGCGACGATGAAGCCTTCTCGGTCTACGGGCTGTTGGCGGAGTCTTTTGAGATCGCGGATGACAAGAGCTCCATGACGATCACCCTGCGGCCCGAGGCCCGCTTCTCGGACGGAAACCCGGTCACGGCCGACGACGTCATCTTCTCCCACGAGTTGCTCTACGATCCGGACATGAATCCGGCGGCCAAAATCAATTGGAAGGGCGTTGACCGGATGGTGAAGATCGACCGGCTCACCGTGAAGATCTTCTTCAGCGAGTACCGGCTGGATCTGCCGATCTGGATACCCTATCTTACTGTCTATCCTAGGCATGTCTATGGGGCTCCCGGAAAGAACCTGGGCAAGGACTTCGACATGGCGCGTCCCGTGGGGAGCGGGCCGTACGAAGTGGAATCGTTTGCAATGGGCCAGTCCATTACCTACCGCCGGCGGGACGACTACTGGGGGAACCATCTTCCTTACCGCAGGGGACACATGAACTGGCGCCGCATCGAGTACCAGATCTACTATGACGACTTCTCCAAGATCGAGGCGCTGAAAAGCGGCTATTTGGATATCCTGTGCGGGCTGCCGAAAGATGTGCTTGACGGCTTGGGCGGCGACTACTTCGAGAAGAATTACATCGTCAAGGAGACCTTTCCACTTACGCGGCCGGCTGCCATGAAGTGCTATGTCTTCAATCTGAGGAAACCGATCTTCCAGGACAGGGAACTGCGGAAAGTCATGATCTCGCTCTATGACTTTGACTATATGAACAAGAACTTCTTCTTCAACGAAGAGGAAAGGCTTGTCAGCTATTTCAATAACCAGCCGCAACTCCGCGCCGCGCCGGGACCGGCACAGGGCAAGGTGCTCGAGATCCTGCGGGAACTGGCAAGGAAACACAACCGGCCCGGGGAAGGCCTCATACGTGTTCCCGAGGAAGCCTTTACGAGGGGACCCTATGAACTGGGGACCGACAGCACGGGCAAGCGCATTCCCATTGAGGAGCGGGTTGCCGCCGCATGCCAACGTCTTGACGAGCTCGGATGGGTCTGGGATGCCTCGGCAGGTGCCCGGACCCGGGACGGTGAGCGGCTGGCGTTTGAAATTCTGGACAAGTCGCAGGAGGCCTTTCACTTCACGGAAGTCCTGCAACAGGCGGGCATCCTGGCGATTACGGCGAATCTCTCGGAACTTGAACTGCAGGACAGGATCAAGAACCGGAGGTTCGATCTGATGACCGGCTGGTTTGACGCCCGCAAGGCCCCGGGACGGGAACTGGCGCGGTCTTTCGTTTCCGATGAAGCGGACATCAAGGGATCCGCCAACACAATGGGGCTGAAGAATCCCGCCGTCGACGACGTGCTTCAAGTGCTGGTCAGCTCGGAGTCGCAGGAGACCGTGGAGCTTTACGCGAAAGTGCTCGATCGCATCTTGTGTGCGAACTGGTATGTTATTCCGCGTACGTGGCCGACTGTGGACCACGCTGTGTACTGGAACTACCTGCGTCGCCCGAAGATCTACACCCCCGGCCTCTGGGCCTTCTATCCGTTGTACTGGTACTGGTGGTTCGATGAGGCGCGCTATGAGCGCATCCAGGACGCCATCATAAGAGGAGTGGCTTTTGAGGAGACAAATGGGAATGGCCTCTCCCAGAAATCCGAAAACCGAACGCAATAACAACAACCGCCATGTTAAAATACATTGTCAAACGCTTCGTGCTCATGATCCCAACCGGAATCGGGATCATCACGGTCTTCTTCGCCATATCCGAGATCGTCCCCGGCGGTCCGCTCGACCAGGTCGAGGCCATGATCATCGAGCAGGCCAATCAATCCGGGGTGGGGGACATGGCCAGGTTCGGTGAGGGCAAGGCAACGGGAACCATCAAGATCGATCCCGAGATCCGCATGCAGATAAAGCGCAAACTCGGTCTCAACTATAACCCACTGGAGCGTTATATGCGCATGCTGCTATGGTGCAGTCCCGATTCATTGATCTCGTCCAAGGAGATCGGCGACCGGGAAGCCCGCAAGATTTCGTTCCGGGATCGAAAGTTCTGGGTCTATCGGGAGGAGGGAGCCTACCATGTCTTCGAAAACCGCTACGTGACGGGAACGACTTCCGCGGAGTTGCGGTTCGATGCGGGCAGGCAATGCTTCGCCAGCGTGGCGGACGAGGAAGCGGCGTTCGACCCGCGGACCGGTCGTCGCGTGGGTGGGGGTGGGCCTCTCACGCAAGTTGCGGTAGTGGCGCGCGAGAAGACCTTTAGCGAACACGACTACCGTGCCGACGGCGTACGAATCAAGAGGGCGGAAACGCGGACCGAAATCTATCCGAAGGAGTCATTGGCTGAACGAATTGCCAACTGGGACAACTGGCACGGCATGTTCCTGCTCAAGTTTCCCGCCTCGATCACGTACAACAAGAAGAGCTATGAAGTCATACGCGAAAAACTTCCCGTCTCCATGCGACTCGGGATCGTCTCTTTCTTCCTTACCTACTCGCTGTGCCTTTTCCTGGGGGTGAGCAAGGCGGCGAGGAACGGGACAACGTACGACTCGGTTACCAGCATTCTCGTTCTAATCGGCTGTGGTATTCCCGGGTTTGTGCTGGCCGTGTTCCTGATCAAAGCGTTCGGGCCCGGGAGCGATTCCTGGCTTCACGCGCTCCCGCTCAAGGGTATCCAGAGCCCGCCGCACGTCTATGCCCTGCTTGGGTTCTGGGGCAGGCTGTGGGACAACATCCACCATCTGGTCGCTCCGATCCTGTGCCTGACCATTGGCAGCTTCGCCGGCCTGACCATTCTGACAAAGAACAGCATCCTTGAGGAGATGTACCAGCTCTACGCCGTGGCCGCGCGGGCCCGTGGGCTCTCGAAACGCAAGGTGCTGCTGAAACACGTACTGCGCAATTCCCTGATCCCTCTGGTAACGGGGTTTCCGGCCAGTTTCGTAATGATGTTCTTCGCCGGATCGCTTCTCATCGAGAAGATATTCTCCCTGGACGGGCTCGGCTTGCTCGGTTACACGGCCATGATCGAGCGCGACTACCCCCTGATCATCAGCAATATGTTCGTGTTCACGTACATGGGCCTGATCTGCCGACTGCTGTCGGATATCGGTTACGTCATCGTGGACCCGCGGATCGGTTTTGAAAGTAGCTCAACATGACACTCAGCCCGGACATCAGAGACAAGTTTCGCAAGTTCCGCAAGAACCGGCGCGGTTACTACAGCGTGCTGATCCTCGGCATTCTGTTCCTTCTTTCTCTTCCGGCCGAACTGGTCTTCAACGACAAACCAATCGTTCTTCGGATCGACGGAAAGTTATTCTTTCCCGTATTCAAACAGTACACGTACCAAGAGCTCGGGGGCGCGAGAAATCTGCCGGTCTTGTCCTACCGTTCGGCCATGTTCCGTAACTTCGTTGCAGGGAAAGACCCTGTGGTGAACACCGGCGCGCTATTTCCGGCGAATGACACGAGCTTCGATTCGGACGCCAGGCTTGCCCGGAACGAAGAGACCGTTGGGCAGACGAACGAGCTGGTGGTCTATCTCGAGGGGCGGAAACGGGACGTGTGGGCGCTATGGCCGCCGATACCGCACTCGTATAAGTCATTTTACACGAGTGAAATACTGGACCGCCAGCGCCTCGCGAATCCGTTTTCCCACACCGTTGCCGCCCGGCGCGTACCGGGAGCCAAAGAAGAAAGGCATTGGCTGGGAACAGATCAGTTCGGTAAGGACGTTCTCGCCAGGCTGGTCTACGGCTTCCGGATGTCCATCGTGTTCGGGCTGGCCCTGGCGGTCACATCCACCTTGCTGGGGTGTATTCTTGGCGCCATCCAGGGCTTTTTCGGGGGCGTGATCGACCTTGCAGGGCAGCGGTTGATGGAAATATGGGGGGCTCTGCCCCAGTTGATGCTCCTGATGATTCTGGGAGATTTTCTCTCCAGGCAGGGCGAACAAACCGGGTTTGGGCATATCCTGATGCTTTTTGCCATCATGAACCTGACCTCGTGGATGGGCATGGCGCAGCACATGCGGGCGCAGTTTCTTCGCGAACGGAACCGCGACTACGTGCTTGCCGCGAAGGCGTTGGGGGTGTCCGACGCAAAAATCATGTGGCGCCATATTCTGCCCAACTCCCTAGTGCCGATTGTCACATTCCTGCCGTTCAGCGTCTCCGCCGGGATCGGCGCGCTGGTCGCGTTGGACTACCTGGGCTTTGGCCTCCGCTATCCCGCACCCAGTCTGGGGGAACTGCTCTCACAGGGGCAGCAGCACCTGGCGGCATGGTGGATCATGGTGCCCACATTTCTAACACTCACCCTGCTCACGATCCTGTTGGTGTTTGTGGGTGATGCCGTGCGTAATGCCTTTGATCCCCGCTACAAATAAGGAAACACGAATGCTGCTCGAAGTGAGAAACTTGAAGACCCATTTCAGAACCGGCGGCAATGATTCTGCCAAAGCCGTGGACGGTGTGAGTTTCAGCCTGGACGCCGGAAAGACCCTGGCGCTGGTGGGCGAATCCGGGTGCGGAAAGTCGCAGACCGCCTTCTCGGTCATCCGCCTGCTTGAATCGAACGGGTACCATCCGCCAGGATCGGAGGTAATCTTTGACGGCGAGGATCTGCTGAAGAAGAGCGAAGAGGAGATGCAACGCATCAGAGGCAACAAGGTCGCGATGATATTCCAGGAGCCGATGGCCTCGCTGAATCCCCTGTATCGCGTCAGTAATCAGCTCTCCGAGCCGCTCATGCTCCACCAGGGCATGAAGAAGAAGGAGGCGTACGGGCGGTGCATTGACCTGCTTCGGCTCGTGGGCATCCCCGCGCCGGAGTCACGGGTCGACAACTACCCGCATGAAATGTCCGGCGGGATGAAACAGCGCGTCATGATCGCCATGGCGCTGGCCTGCAGGCCGCGGCTGCTGATCGCGGACGAACCGACCACGGCCCTGGATGTGACGATCCAGGCGCAGATTCTAGGCCTGATGAAGGAACTACAGCAGGAGACCGGCATGGCGATCCTGTTCATCACCCACGATCTGGCCGTGGTCAACCGCATGGCGGACGACGTCTGCGTCATGTATGCCGGGAAGGTGGCCGAGTTCGGGAGCCGGGAGGAGATCTTCGGCAACATGCAGCACCCCTATACCCGGCGCCTGCTGGAATCCATCCCTGCCGGAGCGAACATAGGTTACCGGCTGCAGACGATTCCCGGACGCGTGCCGGACGCGGCCGACTACCGGGCCTGCGGGTGCCGTTTCCATGATCGTTGCATCGAACACCTGGCGTACTGCAAAGACGTGGATCCTCCTGCTTTCAAGGGTAGCGGCCCGGAAAACCATGTTGTCCACTGCCACCTGCTGGATCCGGCGTTCCGTGGCGACCGTTCAGGTGCCTCTAAGAAGATTCCGCGACCGCCAAAGCAAAAAGGCAATGGCCGGCTTCTTGCGGCCCAGAATCTACAGACGTATTTCCCTGTCAAGAAAGGAATCTTCCAGAGATTGGCGCAACACGTGAAAGCTGTCGATGGGGTGGACATCGATATCCGGTGCGGGGAGACCCTGGCGCTTGTGGGAGAATCCGGGTGCGGCAAGACGACTGTGGGTCTGAGTATTCTTCGCCTCCTGGAGGAAGCCAGGGGCGAGCTTGTTTTCCAGGAGCAGAATCTTTTTGCGATGCCGCGCAAAAGGGTTAAGCAGATGCGCAAACATATGCAGATCGTTTTTCAGGATCCCCGGGGCTCCCTATCGCCCCGGCTGAAGGTTGGCGACATTGTCGCCGAAGGGCTGCAAGTGCACGCGCCTGGCCTGAGCGCCGCACAGCGGCGCGAGAAGGTCGATGAGGTATTGGAACTCGTGGGGTTGTCTCCCTCGCTCGTGGACCGATTTCCTCATGAATTCTCAGGCGGTCAGCGTCAGCGTCTTGCCATCGCGCGGGCGCTGATTCTCGATCCGGAATTCCTCGTACTCGACGAGCCGACGTCGGCGCTGGATGTCTCGGTCCAGGCCCAGATTCTCAACCTGCTGGAGGACATTCAGGTCAAACGGGGCCTGTCCTATCTATTTATTACGCATAACCTCGGTGTGGTGGAGTACATTTCAGACCATGTGGCCGTGATGTATCTGGGGCGAATTGTCGAATACGCCGCGACCGGGAACCTGTTCAGGAACCCGAGACATCCCTATACCCGGACGCTCTTCGATGCCGTACCGCGCATCGATGACGAGCATCGCGCGTTTGCGAAAATCGGCGGCGATGTCCCGTCCCCTCTGAACCCGCCGCCGGGGTGTCACTTCCATCCCCGCTGTCCGATCGCGATCGAACGCTGCCGCCAGGAATGCCCGGAACTGCGGGGCCTGGACGGCACCCGCGTGGCCTGTCACCGCGCGGACGAGGCAGCACCGGTGCTGGTTGCGAGATCGATGGAGGGTGACCGTCATTTCGGTTGTGGTGGCTGAACGGTGTATTGCCGGAGGAGCTCTATGGCGTTGTATGTGCAGAAATATGGAGGCAGTTCGGTTGCGGATGCTGACTGCATCAAGGCTGTGGCGCGACGCATCTTGCGGACACGGCAAGCCGGGCATGAGGTGGTTGTGGTTGTCAGTGCCATGGGTGATGCGACGGACGAGCTGATCGCCCTGGCAAAGCATGTGACCGCCAATCCCGATGCACGGGAAATGGACATGCTGCTGGCGACCGGTGAACAGGTGTCCGTTGCCTTGCTGGCCATGGCGCTGCATGAGCTGGGAGCCAAGGCGGTTTCGATGACAGGGCCCCAGGCGGGGATTCTGGCCGAGCCGTTCCATCGCAAGGCCAAGATCCTGGACGTAAGGCCCAGGCGAATCGTGGATGCAGTCAAAGAGGGGAATATCGTGATTGTCGCCGGCTTCCAAGGACTCAATGCCTGTGAAGACATTGTCACACTTGGCCGCGGCGGCTCAGATATGACGGCTGTTGCCTTGGCATGGGCACTGAACGCTGACCGGTGCCAGTTCTACAAGGATGTCACCGGCGTGTTCACAGCCGATCCGCGCGTCGTTCCGGATGCGCGCAAGCTGGATGAAATTTCCTACGACGAGATGCTGGAGCTTGCAAGCATGGGCGCGGAAGTACTGCAGTCCCGGTCGGTCGAGTTTGCAAAGAACCACGGCGTGCGGCTAGAAGTGCTGTCGAGTTTCGAGGATAAACCGGGAACGTTGGTCAAGGAAGAGGCGGGGGCTATGGAAGACATCGTGGTGCGTGGCGTAGCGGCGGATAAGAAGCAGGCAAAAGTGACCATCTTAAAAGTACCTGACCGACCGGGTATTGCCGCGGGAATATTCAAGGCGCTCGCCAGGGCGAACATCAATGTTGACATGATCGTGCTGAATGTAAGCCGTCAGGGCCAGTTGGCTGACATTTCGTTCACGGTTCCGATAGCCGATATCGAGCAATCGCTCAAGGTAGTTGAGTCGGTTGTTCCCTCGGTCAGTTCCAGCGGGGTGACGCACGACGAGGATATTGCGAAAGTCAGCATTGTCGGACTGGGCATGCGCAGTCATTCCGGCATCGCGGCGCGGATGTTCTCGACGCTTGCGGAGAACGGCATCGACATCCATATGATCTCGACATCCGAGATCAAGATCTCGGTTGTCATTCCGAAGGCGCAGTCCGACTCGGCCGTACGGCTGTTGCACAAGGAATTCGGTCTCGGACGGGCGGCCCCGGCAAAGAAGAACGCTTCAAGAATGAAGCCTGCAAAACGACCCCACTGACCGTGCTATGGTCATGTTCGATGCGGTGAAATAGCACGGATGCCATCCACCGCGCGGTCCATGGTGAGCTCAATGATGGTGTCCGGCGAAACCTGATCCATCGTTGGAACGACTATGGAGAGAACACCATTGTTTGCGATGAAATGGAGGGGCTTTCCGTTGAGTAGTCGCGCAGAGAGCAGGCGACACCCCGGAACCTCAGGAAGACTGAGTTCCTCACCCTGCCACTCCAGCACGTGCAGGAAAATGGAGTTGCCCCTTCGAGTCGAGCCCAGCCGGGAGTTGAACTGCCAGGGCCCTCCCCGTGTACCGAATACGGCTTGACCGTTCTGTTTGAGCCACTCTCCGACTTCGATCAGGCGGTCCTGCTGCGCAGAGTCAAACTCGCCATTCCACTTCGGTCCCCAGGAGAGCAGGAGGTTGCCGTCACAGCAGATATTGTTCACAAGCATCCGGATGATCTCGTCCCTCGGCTTCGGCGCTGCACCGGTATAAGACCATCCGCGTTCGAGGCAGAAGCAGGACTCCCACGGGCGCCAGTCCTGATAGCCCCCCAACCGTTGCTCCGGCGTGTCGAAGTCCCCGGGTACCGAGCATCGGTTGTTCATCAGAATACCGGGCTGAGCCTTTCTGATTTCACGGGTCAGCCGTTCGCCGTCCCACATCTCGGCCGTGAACATGCCGCCCCACCAATCCGCATCCCACCAGAAGACATGGACTTTGCCGTATCCGGCGCAAAGCTCGCGGCATACCTTGAACTGGTACTCCACATATTTCCTGTGGCGCTCCCCCAGGGGACTGGTCTCGCCGGGCTTCAGGGTCCAGTAGACACCATTGCGATCCACCTTTGCGGGATCAACCGGCATGTAATGGGGGTGATACCAGTCGCGCTGAGAGTAATAGATGCCGAAGGGAAGTCCAGCCTCGTGGCAGGCGTCGGCGAGTTCCTTGAGATAGTCGCGCTTGAAGGGTGTGTTCGTGATCTTGAAATCGGAATGCGCCGTATCCCACAGGTGAAAACCATCGTGATGCTTGGCTATGGCAACGAGGTACTTGAACCCGCCGGCCTTGGCGGTCGCGACCCAACTGGCGGCATTGAACGCCTCGAATGCAAGTTCCTTCGACCAACTCTGCCAGACTTCGTCCGGAACGGGACCTGCTCCGAAATCGGGTGCTTTGCGCGTGTGACAGGAACCCCAGGACACGTCCACCTTGTTATGCGTGGAAAGGCCGAAATGGATAAACATGCCGTACTTGGCGTCCCGGAACCACTGAAGGTCGGCCTGTGAGGCAAAATTGCTCGCATCCCATTCCTCCTCCGTAAATGGCTGGACCAGATGAGACTCCAGACCCGGATACCGACTTCCCAACTCGCCTCTGCAACTGTACATGCGAACGACTCCTTTGATAGATTGATACTCTTTCCTGCCGTTGTTTCGTGCGTCGCCTTGTGCCGCGCCGTTACCACTCCCGTACGGTGTCGCACATGGCAAGCACGTTTTCCACCGGCGTCTCCTCGAGAATGGAATCGTGGCTAGCACCCGCGACATAGCCGCCTCCGGGGGCCATGACCGCCAAAACCTCACGCGTGGCCGCGCGCACGCTTTTCGGTGTGCCATCGATCAACACGTGATGCGAGTCGATTCCGCCGTTGAACACTAACTTGTGACCGTAGGTGCGTTTCAGTTCCACCAGATCCATGCCGCGGCAAGTGGTCTGGACAGCATGCACAGCGTCCAAGCCGGCTTCGAGCAACGCCGGAATAAGCGGAGCGTACCCGCCGCAGCAGTGCATCTGGACCTTCACGCCACGCGAATGCCCGATCGCAATCAAGCGCTCCAGGCACGGCAGGACGAACTGGCGAAAAAGGTCTTCGCCCAGCAGGGGCCCTGTCTGGCTGCCCAGGTCGTTGCCGATGAACATGATGTCGAGGGAATCGCCGGCGGCGTCAAATATCCGCCGGTTGACGGCTTCGTAGTAATCGGTAATGCGTCCGATGGCGGCTTTGACCACGTCCGGCGTGTCATACATGGCGAAGTAGAGTCCTTCCATGCCGAACAGGTCGATGGCGTCATGCCAGAGTGGTGCCCAGTCGCCACCGAGGATGGCGTATTCACCATTGTAGCTCAATGCTGCTGAACGGATAGCGGATACGTCCGGACCTTCCGGATCGGGCCATGGATAGGCTTCGACAGCGGCAGGAGTCTCGGCGCCAGCCAACGGATGCGATGTGGGTTGGCCGTACCCGATCCCCGTGTGTTCAACCCCGAACACGGTTCGCAGAGTGGCGCCGGGAGACAGAGGTGTCGCCGACTCGGGCAGGCGGGCTCGCACCGTGCGGAAGTCGTCTCCGAGACGCAGTAGCAACCCCTCAGCGTCCAACCCAAGTTCACGCTGGGCCTTGAGCTGGAACTCGGCGCTCATCCCGACCCAGATGGGAGGTCGATCGGGTTCCCGGTGAGAGAAGGCGGTCAACACACGCTCTTTTGATGTCATCATGCATTTTCTCCTGAAGGATGATTTGTTACACTGCGCGATCGACTCATCGTCTTTCGGCTTCGTCGATGGCGATCTTTGCCCACTCCCAGAGACGTTGCGGCTGGTGATGGACAGTGGAAATGTCCTTCATAATCAGCTCGACATGGCATCCTCGGGCGGCATCGAGAAACTTGCGCAGGTCCTGTCGGGCGCGTTCGGGATGCCAGCCGTCCTCCGCAAAGATGGCCGGGCTCGGCTTGCGGCTCATGATCCAATGCGGGCCGATCATCTCGACAGCGCGCTCGGTGTTGCACCACGGCGTCGTGGAAACCTTGCGGAGGTTGGGAATTTTCCTCAATAGATCCGCTTTGCGGTCGAGTGGTTCGCAGCACCCGTAATAGTTCAAGCCCCACCGGCTCAACCAGCGGATGTCGTGCTGTAGCGCAAACTCCCAATGCATGTCGGGTGACACTTCCGAGAAGATCTGGGCGTTGGAACAACCCCACATGTTATGCGGCTTCACGCAGGCCGGATCGTAGTCCTTGCCCGGAAGTCCCGACACATATCCGTAGCCCCCGGACCCGATGCGGGTGTTGTTGCAGTCGAGCGACAATCCATTGAGCGCCACGAACTGGTCCAGTTCAACCATCCAGGCGTCCACCATCCGGTCGACGGCGGCGTGGACAAGATCTGGCCTGTCGACCATGTCCAGCATGGCTTCTTCGATACCCCACCAACGGATGAGATAATCCCACGGCGTGAACCAAATATGGGCCTGGCCAGTCTTCTTGACCGGCATGATGCCTGCATACAAATCGTGCATCGCCTGATACCGGTGCTCGGTGGCTTGTTCGTTGTGCGTGAGGACCGGCATCTTGATCTTGTCCAGGTCCGCAAAGTCGTAGATCTGTTTGTTGAAATGCCGGGAAACAATATTGCTGGCCGCGTCGGTGCGAACGATGTCCACGTCTTCTTCGATGCCGAAGCCGGTGCTGTGGATCGCAAGCGGACAGGATAGGAAATCACTGACGATCATGTCCCCCGGCATGTGGCGCCAAGTATAGAGTTGTCGGCGTAGGAAGCTTTCCTGGTCCTGTGCCCAAGGATGAACGCAACGCAGAGTCAGTTCTCCGTTGAAATCCATCTCGTGCCACGGAATTTCAGTGATCCACACCAAGGGCCGAACGGATTGGCGGTCATTCAGGCGTCGCCACAGTTCGGCTTTTTCGCGCTGGACCGGCAACGCCGCGATGCCCGCTGTCTCCTCGGCCAGTTTACGCAGAATAGTCTTGTCGGCATCGGTGAGAACGAGCGGTTCCGCCGATAGAAACACTTCGGAATGATTTGGGTCATGAATCATAATGCTGGATACTTTCTGGCGGTTGCGTCAGTCTGTATGAAATACCTCGTCCATCCCGGCCCACCATTCATCCCGGGCGCGATCGGGCAGGGGTTCCTGGCAGGGAATGCAGACTTCCCACCATTTCTGCGTTGTGGGATCCGCCGCCATTCTGGCGCAGTCCGCGACGAATTCCGCACCCGTGTATTCGAAATAGCTGAAAAGGTAGTGTTTTCCGTCGGGCATCATCCGAAGGAAAATGGAGTAGTTCCGGATGTGACACGCCGTAATCATCTTCAGCACGTCGGGCCAGACGGCAGCGTGCAGGGCTTTATATTCGGCGATCCTCTCTTCCTTCAAACCGATCACTGACCCATAGCGTTTCATGGGTGGCTCCTTTGGTTCCGTATCGTCGGGAGTAAGTTCATTTTGATGGCTTCTTTGTTTCTATTGCCTCATCGAACTCGCCAAGATGCAAGGGGTAACTGCCGTATTCGCGGACTAGTGTGACGATCATATCGTAGGTCTTGCCTGCCACATTGCTGGCCACCGAGTGGTCGGACTGGAAGATGTAGCCCCCGCCTTTCGCGGCGTTCAATTTGCGCAGCACCTCACGGCGAATGGTTTCAGGGTCACCTTTCTCCCAGACCTGAATGTCACTGTTCCCGCAGAACCCGAGGGAGTGGCCGAGTTCGCGCCGTAACGCCACCGCGTCCATGCCGGCTTTGGCTTCCAGCGGATTATAGGCATCGACCCCCATTTCTGCAAAATCCCGGATGATGGCGTGGACATTACCGCACCCATGATAGATCACCATCAGCCCCTTCGAATGGGCATGATCGGTGATCGCCTTGACCCACGGCTTGTAGTGCTCGCGCCAGAATTCCGGATGCATAAAGGTTCCGCACTTGTAAGCCATATCGCCCCAGATCACAAATCCGTCCAGCTTCCCGGCGGCGGCATCCATTTGCGCCTTGGCGCATTCCAGATAGAACTGTCCTACCATCGAAATCACATCCGCCATCCGCTCGGGCTCCATCCCCACCCACAACATGTGGTTTTCAGGGCCGATCAAGCGGGTCATGCACTCGTTGACTTCGATGATACTGCCGAACACTGGAAAGTCGGGCCACAGCGAGGCAACCGTATCCACCCAGGGCGGGGTGTTACGCTCAAACCCGTCACCCACTCCCGCAATCTGGTTGTCGCCGGCATCGAAGAAGCGCCGGGGATCGCTCGGCGAATCGAAAGACCCGACCGCTGTCTCGAGTTTCTCAAGGGAGTCAATCTCCCAACCGACGAACTCCGGCATGGGGAAGTCGTACACCTTGCGCAGAATCGCCCCAAAGCCGGTCTTCAACATGACTTCCTGGGGTGTTTCATTCAGGATCTCAAAAGGCCGGATCCAAGGATCCATGTTCGGCACCGTTACAATCCAGTCAAGATCGTAGTAGTAGTAGGGACTGGCGTCCGCCGGCAGGCCGAGTTCCTCGCGCCAGCGGCGGATGAACCCGCCCCAGAAGAAATCGCTGATCGGAACACGGTCTGGCTCCTGATGGCTAAGTGCCTTCCGCATACGCTCAAGCTTGACCAAGGTTCCTGCTTTCCGGGAGGACTCCGCCTTTTTTTTGCCCATGGTTTCGAACATGCTCATGGTAGACTTCTCCTCAAGGGATTTGAACCAGCCTGTCGCGGACAGTGGCAAAAGCGTCACACGCCCTGACGATGTCATCCGGCCGGTGTGCGGCCGAGATCTGCACGCGAATCCGCGCCTTTCCGTGGGGAACCACCGGGTGGCTGAAGCCGACCACGTAGATTCCTTCGTCCAGCATCGAGGCTGCCATTCGCGTCGCGAGAGCCGCGTCACCCACATGGATCGGAACGATCGGATGCTCGCCAGGCGGCAGGACAAATCCCCGTCGGGCCATCGTCTCCCGAAAGTTCCGAGTGTTGGCGTGCAGTCGGTCGCGCAATTCCGTGGAGCCGGCCAGAAGGTCCAGGACCGCCAGCGTCGTGGCGGCGATGGCTGGGGCAAGCGTATTGGAAAACAGGTAGGGGCGACTGCGTTGGCGCAGCAGTTCGATGATCTCCCGGCGCGCCGCCGTGTACCCGCCCGATGCGCCGCCCAGGGCTTTGCCGAAGGTTCCGGTGAGGATATCCACGCGGCCCATGACCCCGTGGTGCTCGTGCGTGCCGCGACCGGTCGCACCCATTAACCCCACGGCGTGCGAGTCGTCCACCATGACGGCGGCCGCGTACCGCTCCGCCAAGTCGCAGATGTCTTTCAGGGGGGCCAGCGTCCCGTCCATCGAGAAGACGCCGTCAGTGGCGATCAGCCGCAGCCGGGCGCCGGCTGATTCGCGCAGGCGCGCTTCGAGTTCCGCCATGTCGCGGTTGCGGTACCGCAGTCGGCTGGCCTTGCAAAGACGAATGCCGTCAATGATGCTGGCATGGTTGAGTTCGTCGCTGATCACAGCGTCCTCGGGTCCCAGCAGGGCCTCGAACAGGCCGCCGTTGGCATCGAAACACGAACTGTAGAGGATGGCATCCTCGGTTCCCAGAAAGGTGGCCAGCCTGGATTCCAATTCCTTGTGCGGGGCCTGGGTGCCACAAATGAAGCGGACGCTGGCCATGCCATATCCCCACCGCTCGATCGCGTTTTTGGCCGTCTCGGTCAGGCGCGGGTCCTGGGCAAGCCCCAGGTAGTTATTCGCGCAGAAGTTCAGCACCTCCCGCCCGTCGGCCAGCCGTATACGGACTCCCTGCGGGGAGGCGATGGTTCGTTCGGACTTGTAGAGTCCGCTTTCGCGAATGCGAAGCAATTCGTCACCGGCTCTAATTCCTAGTGAGTTATCCATGGTATCCCTCCCTCATTCGCTCCAACTCAGAACCACCTTTCCGGACTCTCCCGAGCGCATGACTTCGAAGGCGCGTTCGAACTCGGTGTGGTCGAACCGGTGCGTAATCACCGGCGTAATGACCAGCCCGCACTGAATCATCATGGTCATTTTGTACCAGGTCTCGAACATTTCGCGACCGTAGATGCCCTTGATGGTTAGCCCGTTGAATACGACCTTGTTCCAGTCGACCTCCGTTTGCGGCAAAAGCCCCAGAAGGGCAATTTTGCCTCCATGGCACATGTTCTCGATCATGCCCCTGAAGGCCAGCGGATTGCCGGACATCTCCAGACCGACGTCAAAGCCCTCCTTCATCCCCAGAGTCTTCTGCACGTCGGTCAGTGTCTGGCCGCTCCGCACGTCCAGCGCCACGGTCGCACCCATCTTCCGGGCGAGGTCGAGGCGATAGGGCTGGATATCCGTCACCACGACGTTGCGCGCGGCACAATGGCGGGCAATCGCCGTGGCCATCAGGCCGATGGGGCCGGCACCGGTGATCAGCACGTCTTCCCCCATCAGGTCGAAGGACAGGGCCGTGTGGGTGGCGTTGCCGAGAGGGTCGAAACTACTAAGCACTTCGAGTGGGATGCGCGGGTCGCACGGCCAGACGTTGGCCACCGGGATCGACACAAACTCCGCGAAGGCGCCATGGCGGTTGACGCCGACGCCTGAGGTGTTGGGGCAAAGATGACGCCGTCCAGCCAGGCAGTTCCGGCACCGACCACAGACGACATGCCCCTCTCCGCTAACAAGGTCACCTTCTTTGTAGTCGTGGACGTTGCTGCCGACACGTGCCACGCGCCCGACGAACTCGTGCCCGGCCGTCAAACCTGGATGGATGGTCTTCCGAGCCCACTCGTCCCAGTTCCAAATGTGGACGTCCGTGCCGCAGATGCTGGTCTTGAGAACGCGGATCAACACATCATTGAGGCCGACTTCAGGCATGGGAACGTCTTCAAGCCACAACCCAACCGCGGCTTTCGTCTTCACGAGTGCTTTCATGGTTGACTTCTCATTTCTTGCCTGTCACTTCCTTTCTTCTGATACGTGGTTAAGCTACTACATACTTGAGCCAAAATCTATCCAACAGGTTGCATATCGAGTGTAAAACAGTGCAAAATATGCCGTCCACGTCTTGACACGTATCGGTTGACATGTAGAATGCCCTGCCATAGCGGTAGGAAGCAACCATGGGAACTCGAAACAATCGGAGAATATAAGATGAATAAGGTGTTGGGCATCGGGGTCATTGGTGTCTTTGGGCGAGGGGCTTTGGCAAGTCACGCGCACCGACCAGACGAGGGCGTGCGTTTGGTGGCTGGCGCGGATCCGCATGAACCGTTTCTCCAGAAGTTCAAAGAGAAGTACGAGGGCGTCTTCGTCACAACGGACTACCGAGAATTGCTGGAACGCGATGAGGTGCAGGCGGTGTTTGTCTGCTCGCCGGATTATTGCCATGAGGAGCAGGCTGTAGCTGCGTTGGATGCAGGCAAGGCCGTTTACCTCGAGAAGCCGATGGCGATTACTACGGAGGGCTGCGACCGGATTATGCGTGCGTCCATGCGTTCTGGCGCCAAACTCTACCTGGGCCACAACATGCGTCATATGCCGTTTGTGCTCAAGATGCGCGATCTCATCCGACAGGGGGCCATCGGCGAGGTGAAGGCGGGTTGGTGCCGTCACTTCGTCGGTTGGGGCGGCGATTTCTACTTCAAGGACTGGCACGCCGACCGCACGAAGTCCACCGGACTCCTGCTGCAGAAGGGCGCGCACGACATTGATGTGCTGCACTGGTTGTGCGGCGGCTACACGCGGCGCGTGACGGCGATGGGCGGGCTGACTGTGTACGGCGACATCAAGGATTACGATCCCGCGCCTGCGCCCGCCAAGCGCGACTGGAAGCTCGATAACTGGCCGCCGCTGTCCCTGAGGGGGCTGAACCCTGTGGTGGACGTCGAAGACATCAGCATGATGCTTATGGAACTAGATAATGGGGTCTTCTGCTCTTATCAGCAATGCCACTACACGCCCGACTACTGGCGTAACTACACGATCATCGGCACGGAGGGCCGGATCGAGAACTTCGGGAACGGCGAGCCGGGCACCGTAGTGAAACTGTGGAACCGCAAGAGCGGATACAAGCCGGAGGCCGACACGGAGTTTCCGACCCCGGCGACGGCGGGCGGCCATGGCGGCGCCGACCCTTCCATCGTGGACGAATTCATTCGTTTCGTGCGCGGCGAAACCAAGGCGACCACCTCGCCGGTCGCGGCACGCTTCAGCGTTGCGGCCGGCTGCGCCGCGACGGAGTCGCTGCGTGACGCGTGTCAGGCCAAGGACATTCCGTCGTTAACTCCGGAGATCCTGCAGTACTTTGATGGGCAATCGGCAGGCTAGATCCTATTGTCCCCCTGGCAGGAGCCTGGGCGGTTGGAGCCATCCGGTCTGGGTTTTTTGACTATAGGGACTTGCTCTGGATGGTGAGTAAAGTTTACTTCACTGACCGGGCGTCGGGGTGCGCTGCCTGTTTTGTTTGCGCCAGTCGCCGGGTGCCGCGTTCCAACGTTTCCGGAAAGCATTGTGGAAGTTCCGCACGTCGCCAAAGCCGCCAGCCTCGGCGATTTCTCTCAGTTTGAAATCAGTTTCGAGCAACAGTCGTTCGGCGTGGTGCATACGAACGTCGTTCAACATCTCGCCCAACGTGCACTGAAGGTGCGTCTGAAACGCGTTGTAGAGTCCCCGCCGCGACATGCCGGAGGTCTGAACGAGCCCGCCAAAATCAAGCGGTTCCCGGTAGTGATCGTAAATATAGCGCAAGGCCCGGGCCACCTGGGGGTGCTGAACAGCCAGCACGTCCGTGCTTTGCCGTATGACAACGCCAGTCGGATGGATCAGAACCGGCTCATCCGGCAACGGTTCGCCAGCAAGGTGCCGATCGAGCAAAACTGCCGCCGCATAACCCACCTGTTCGAGGTTGTTCTCGATGCTGGACAAGGGGATAGAGAGCGCCCCGCAAACCAAATCGTCGTTGCGAACCCCCAGGATGGCGACCTCACCCGGCACGCGGATGCCCGCCGCCAACGCGCACTCCAGAATTTCGGCGCCCCAGTCGTCGTCGATCGCAAAGATTGCGAGCGGTTTGGGTGCATCCCTAAGCCGACGGTCAAACCAGGACTGGCGATCCTCCCACCTTTCCATAGTGACGGGGCAGAGGAGGTTAATGCATTGTGTCATCGGTGTCTGTGCGACCACCTCTATGAATGTCTTGTATCGCAAGGTGTGGGCGATGATGCGGGGCCCGGCTACGGCGAAAGATCGGAATCCACGCTCGAAGAAGTGACGGGCGGCGAGCTTCGCGATGGCCTGGTCATCGTTTCGCACATGTCGGCCAATTTCGACCTTGGGCTCCGAAAAGAGCGACAGGTCGACAGTCTCGCCTTCGCTTTTCAACCTATGCGGGCTGTTGCAGATGATGCCGTCCCCGTGCCAGCCTCTTGGGACCACATTCCGTGTACACATTGATGCGTTCAGATGCCAGTGCGCTTCCCGGGCATACCGGACCACCCCGCGATGGATTTTGGGCTGATACCATTCCAGTGCCAAAAGGATATTTAGTGTTTTTTTCATGCTGTCGAGTTTGCTCTATTTTACGTTAAAAGTGCAAGGTTTAATCGCTTCCGTGCCGGATTCCTGGGTTGATGAATGGACAAGCAGGATCGAGTAAACGGTTGGAGTAAGCGCGCCGATTAAGAAAAGGTCAAGGAATGGGCTTGAGTGTAATAAGCTGGGTAACCGTTCACGGCGTCTATTTTCTCACGGACCCGCCGCATGCGTAGCCGTGTAGGAATTGACACCCACCAGTACAATCCCAACACGTCGAAATATATCCGCACCGGCTCACGAAACACAAGCCCCAAAAAGAAGTTAATTTTGGGCTGGGCAGCCCTTGCGAGTGAGTTATATAACCCCAATAATTGGACATAATATGCCACTCCAAAGCATATCACCGCCCCGTAATACTGGCAGAGGTATCTCTGTATCGTGTGAATCTGTTTATGAGCGAGCCATTAGGGCCGCATAGCGCAGACAGGAACGCTACTCATATCTCTTTGTAACGCCCGGCGCGCCGGAATTAAGGGAAGAGCCAGCGGCAATACGAGGTGTAGTTGCCAACCTTCTGGACACGGCTGATGTCGAAGGTCTTAAGCTTGATCGTCAATGCCAGGATATTGCCGATGCCCGAACCGTCAGCAGCTTCTCGTGCTCGGCCTGAGCTTTGCCTCCGCCAGCAACAGGTTCTCTATGGCATGGATCTGCTCGGGTTAGGAACCGTATTGCCTCGATGTTCGTCTGGCCCATCAGACAACATTCCGCTGCTTGTTCTTCACTTCACAAATCGCCAACTAGTTTCTGCATCCTCGCGTATTGGGCATCGATGGAGCGTACGCGCTTGAATTGATTGCGGCAGCGGTCGAGGTTATGGCCGGGGCGCTTGGTCTTGAAATACACGTCGCCCTGCAGGTAATCCGTCAGGAAACGCACCCCGATCTCCAGCGTGATCAACTTGCCGCTGAACGGCAGCAATTCCTTCTCCGCCGGCGTCAGGAAC
>CAZWPN010000028.1:0-9488 GCA_964635275.1 uncultured Victivallales bacterium
TGGCGTATCGCTATTTTTCCACGCCCAAGCGCAAGTTCATCATCGCCGACACACCAGGCCATGAGCAATATACGCGCAACATGGCCACGGGCGCTTCGACCGCCAACCTTTCCATCGTATTGATCGACGCGCGGAACGGCATCCTGCCGCAGACCAAACGGCACGCGTTCATTGCCGCCCTGCTGCGCGTGCCTCATCTCGTGATCGCCGTAAACAAAATGGACCTGGTCGAATACGACGAAAAGGTGTTCGCCGCCATCCGGCGAGATTTCGAGGAGTTTGCGGCCAAACTTACGGCGCCGGACATCCGCTTCATTCCGATCAGTGCGCTACGCGGCGACAACGTGGTGGAGCGAAGCGACCGGATGCCCTGGTACCAGGGCGAAAGCCTTCTGGAATTGCTAGAGACGATCTACGTAGGCAGCGACCGCAACCTGGTCGACTTCCGTTTCCCGGTGCAGTACGTGCTGCGCCCGAACATGGATTTTCGCGGTTACGCCGGCCAGATCGTCACCGGCGTCATTCGCAAGGGCGACGAAGTTCTGGCCCTTCCCTCGATGAAGACCAGCCGCGTGAAATCTATCGTCACCCTGGCAGGCGAGTTGGATGAGGCGTTCGCGCCAATGTCGGTGGTGGTCACGCTGGATGACGAGCGGGACATCAGCCGCGGCGATATGCTCGTACACCGTCATAATCTGCCGCGGATCGAGCGGCGGTTCGAGGCTGTGGTCGTGTGGATGAACGACGCGCCCCTCAGTCTGCACGGCTCGTATCTCGTGAAGCACACTACGCAGACCTCGAGGGTGCGGATCGATCAGATTCTGTACAAGGTGGACGTCAACACCCTCAGCCGCCAGCCCTGCGAACAACTGGCCCTGAACGAAATCGGGCGGCTGGTCTTCACCTCGCACCGGCCCCTTTTCTTCGACTCGTATGAGAAGAACAGGGGCACAGGCTGTTTCGTCCTGATCGATCCCGTCTCGAACCATACGCTGGGCGCCGGGATGATCATCGAACGCGAGCCCGCGTCACAGCTCCCCTCGCGCATGCAGGACGCGTCTGACGCGGCGGCGAGATTGCAGTCGCATACCGGTGACATCAAGTCATCCGAGCGCATGCATCGGTACGGCCAGAAGCCTGCCACAGTCTGGATCACGGGGCTGGCGTCCTCCGGCAAGACAAGCATCGCCTATGGCCTGGAGCGCCGCCTTTTCGACATCGGAGCCGTCTGCGTCGTGTTGGACGGCGAGAACGTCCGGCTCGGACTGAGTCGCGAGCTTGGATTCTCGCCGGAGGGAAGGACCGAACACCTGCGCCGTGCGGCCGAGGTGGCGCGGCTCTTGAACGACAGCGGGCTGCTCGTCATCTGCGCGTTCGCCTCGCCTGCCGCCGCAGATCGCCGCCAGGTGGCCGAAATCGTGGGGCCGGACCGTTACCTCGAAGTCTATCTCAACGCCCCGGTCGAATGGTGCGAGGCGCGCGACACCACCGGACTCTACGCCCGAGCCCGGGCCGGGGAAATCAAGAATCTGGCAGGCGTCAACACGCCATTCGACCCACCCAATCGTCCGGCGTTGGTGGTGCCTGTCCGCGACCTAACCATCGATCAAACCGTAGAGCAAATTCTGTCGCTCCTCCGCGAAAAGAAGTTATTGTCATCAGTGGGGTGATTTCTGCCCCGGGTTTCATGGCCTTCCGGCCCGCGACCATGTGCCGCGGGTTAACACGAGGCGGCAGAGGTAAGCCTCCTTGCACGTCCATGCGTGAAGGAACGCAGCCGATCATGCTCAAAATGAAACCCTGAGGATTGTTTTTCTTCTTCCGAATTGAGCAGCAGGCTCCCGGCTTCGCGTCGTTCGGCAAGATCGAGGAGAAACACATGGATCTAATGGGGAAGTGGCGGCTCGGGCCGACCATGTTCTTCAACCGTTCCTTGTCCACGGCGTTGACGTTAAACGGGGGATTGCAGAACAAACTCAATCAACTGTGCCTGTGTCATCTTGCCTCCTTGTGTCGCGACCCATCCCGGTCGCACATAACCGGTAAACACCAGGTTGGCAAGTCGTGTCAAACGTGTGAATCTTTGTTGACCGCATATTGTAAACCCTGCAATATGCGTGGGTTGACAAGCAGCGGTGGAGAGATAGCGTGAACGAAACGTCCATCCGGATCCTGGCAGCGCTAGGGGCAAAAGGCGAATGGGTGTCCAGCGCCCTGATGGTCGAGGCGCTCGGGGTGTCGCGCATGGCCGTCTGCAAGCAGATACGCCGCCTGCATGGGCTCGGATACACCATTGAGGCAGCGCCGCACCGCGGATACCGGCTCACGGGCCGAAGTGACCGTGCCGTACCCGAAGAAGTGGCGTCCATGGTGCGATCCCGGCTTATTGGCCGGCCGTACCAGTATTTCCCTGAGATAGATTCCACCAACGCATTCCTGCGCAGTCGCATGGCTGCGCTTCCCGAAGGTGCCACCGTGGCGGCGGACTCACAAAGTATCGGTCGCGGCCGTTTTCGGCGAACATGGTTCTCTCCGCCCGGCGTCAATGTGTACCTGTCAGTGCTGCTTAAGCCGGCGGTATCTCCTCTTATGGCGCCGCAGCTATCGCTGGTGGCGGCTGCCGCAGTGCTGCGCGCACTGCACGTTGAGGGCTGCGAGGAAGCGAGTGTCAAATGGCCCAACGATATCCTGTTTCGCGGCAAGAAGCTGGCCGGCATTCTGTGCGAGATGGAAGCGGAGGCGGATGTCATCCATGCGGTCATCATAGGGGTCGGAGTCAATGTCAACATGACGACGTTTCCCGGCAGCCTGAAACGAACGGCCACCTCGCTGCGCAAGGCGCTCGGGAGGCGGGTGTCCGTACCCGCATTGACGGCGCAGATCCTGAACCGCATGGACGCGGAGTATGCTAACTGGATCAGTGCTGGATTGTCTGAGACGGCTTGCTTTCTCAACCGGCATTCCGCCTTGTCAGGACGCGATGTGGTATTGGCTTGGGCACACGAGAAGATTCGAGGACGAGTTGAGCGAATCACGGATGCAGGCATGCTTCGCGTAGTGCAGGCCGGGGGTGCCTCGCACGATATAGCGTCCGGCGAAGTGAATCTTTGCAGGCCTGCGGAAACGACAGAAAGGGCGTATGACCATGAATGAGGCGCTTGCACAGGCAGCCGCAGTGTTGGACGGTAAACCACTGGATCGCGAGCTGGCCAAGGCGTTGGGCGAACTGCCTGGCGAGGACGTCCTTGACCTTGTGTCCCTTGCAAATAGGGTGCGGAATCGCTTTTCTCCAAGTTTCCAGGCGTGTTCCATACTTAATGCGAAGTCCGGTCTTTGCAGCGAGAACTGTCGCTTCTGCGCGCAGTCGTCTTCCCACGCAACCCATGCCGAGACCTACCCGATGGTGCCCGTCGCTACAGTGCTTTCCGCCGTGGCAGCCGCGCATGCCGAGGGTGTTCGCAGCTTTTGCATTGTGACCAGCGGGTACGGGATGACGAAAGTGAACAGCGATTTCGATCGCGTCTTGCAGGCCATAGACGCTGTTCACGAGCGCTGGCCGGACATGGGAGTAAGCGCGTCACTTGGGGTGCTCAGCGAAACTACGGCCCGTCTAATCGCGGAGCGCCGGATAGAGCACTACAACATCAACATACAGACCGCGCCCGGGCGATACCGGGAGCTCATCGCCGAAACTCACACCGTTGAAGAGCGCATCGCCACGATACGGCTCTTGAAAAGGCACGGTGTCCATGTCTGTTCCGGAGGGATTCTTGGGGTGGGGGAAGCGATGGAGGATCGCATAGAACTTGCATTCACCTTGAACGAACTTCAGGTGGATGTCATTCCTCTCAATGTTCTGGTTCCTGTCAAGGGAACGCCGCTGGAGGGGCGGCCAAGTTTTCCCGCGGTGGAAGCGGCAAAAACGATGGCTCTGTTCCGACTGATCAACCCGCGCGCCGTTATCAAGTTGGCCGCGGGTCGGGAGACTGTGATGAGCGACTTTCAAGGGCTCTTGATGCTGGCCGGTGCTAGCGGCTTCATCACGGGCGGGTATCTCACTACCCGCGGGCGCCAGGTGGAACGAGACATTGCTTTCGCCAAAGAGCTTCAGGGATTTGCGGCTGCCGCGGTGGGGGCTCCGGTGGCGTCATGAGCGATCTGCTTGCCTTCGATCGCTGTCATGTCTGGCATCCGTACGCCTCAATGACTGGCACTCCTACGGTGTATCCGGTCGCATCCGCTTCCGGCGTCCGTCTTCGACTTGCTGACGGACGGGAGTTGATTGATGGCATGGCTTCCTGGTGGGCTGCGATTCACGGATACAACCATCCCGTACTCAATGAGGCTGTGGGGCGTCAGGTGCAGGACATGGCCCACGTAATGTTTGGCGGGCTGACTCATGGGCCGGCGGCGGGTTTGGTGCAGCGGTTGCTTGGCCTAGTGCCCCAGGGGTTGGAATGTGCCTTTCTATGCGACTCCGGATCGGTGGCTGTCGAAGTTGCAATGAAGATGGCCATGCAGTACTGGTTCGCGACGGGCCATCCGCGCCGGAAGCGGTTTGTGACCGTGCGGGGCGGGTACCATGGCGACACCTTTCACGCCATGTCCGTCTGCGACCCTGTGAATGGCATGCACGGAATGTTTCGCGGGGCGCTGCCTGAGCAGCTCTTCGCAGAGAGGCCCCCGGCCGGCTTTGATGCGCCGTGGGACGAGTCTTGTTTGGAATCGTTTCGGCGCCTTTTGGACGAGAACAGGCAGGACATCGCGGCGGTCATCCTGGAGCCGATAGTCCAGGGGGCGGGCGGCATGCGGTTTTACTCGCCGCACTATCTGAGGCGGATTCGCGAACTCACGGCTGAGGCCGGTGTGCTATTGATCCTTGACGAGATTGCCACGGGTTTCGGTAGGACCGGCATGATGTTCGCCGCTGAGCACGCCGGGATTGCACCAGACATTATCTGCGTGGGCAAGGCGCTGACAGGAGGATACCTGACGCTCGGCTGCACTCTTACGACGCGGCGGGTGGCGGAAGGCATAGGCACAGGTGGCCACGTCTTCATGCACGGCCCGACGTTCATGGGCAATCCGCTGGCCTGCGCGGTGGCATCGGCCAGCATTGACATCCTGTGTGCGTCGCCGTGGCGGGAAAGGGTGGCTCGAATCGAGGAGGAACTGCGCACTGGACTCGGCCCGTGCCGGGCGATCGCGAGTGTGGCCGATGTCCGGGTGCTGGGGGCAATCGGCGTTGTTGAAACGCGGGAACCGGTGGACGTGGCGGCCTATCAGCGGGAGTTTGTCCAGCGGGGTGTGTGGGTGCGTCCATTCGGGAAGCTGGTTTACGTCATGCCTCCATACATCATGGAATCGAGAGATGTCGCGACATTGACGGAAGCGATATGCGAGGTAGTCGAATTTGATCCGTAGGAGTCGGATAAGGCTTGTGGTAATTGTTTAGGAAGGAAATACGGATGCAACAAACATCCTGGAGGGAAGAATTGCAGCAGCGCCTTGGCGATCTGGAAGACCAAGGACGCTTGCGAAGCCTACGGACAACGGAACCGCTGACCGGACACCGGGTGCGGATGGACGATGGCTGTTACCTGAACCTGGCATCCAACGACTATCTTGGGCTGGGGGCTGATCTGGAAACGCACCGGGCCTTTTACAAGTCGTTGTCGGAGAGCGATTCGTTGTCGGATATGGGTTTCACTGCATCCGCCTCCCGTCTGTTAAGCGGGAATCACCCGGCCTATGCGGCTATGGAGGATCTCCTTGAGTTGGCCTACGGACCCGGCAAGCGGGCGTTGGTTCTTAGCAGCGGGTACCATGCGAACATCGGCATTCTGCCGGCCCTGGCCGAGCGTGGTGATCTGATTCTGTCGGATCGCTTTAATCACGCCAGCCTGCTGGACGGAATGCGGCTGAGTCGGGCGGAATGGATCCGCTACCGGCATGGGGATATGGCGCACCTGAAGGAGCACCTTATCGCGCGACGTGGGGCCGCCCGCCGAGTATTCATCGTCACGGAATCGATCTTCAGCATGGATGGTGATCAGGCGGACCTGAGGGCGCTGGTGGATCTCAAACGGACATTTGACGCCATTCTGTATGTGGACGAGGCGCATGCCGTCGGAGTTCGCGGTCCGAAAGGGTTGGGCTTGTGCGAGGAGACAGGAACGCTGGGGGATGTAGACATTCTGGTTGGAACTTTCGGCAAGGCGCTGGCCTCCGTAGGCGCCTTTGTGGTCTCGGACGCGGTTATTCACGACACCCTCGTCAACACGATGCGATCCATGATCTTCACGACTGCCCTGCCGCCTGTTGTACTAAGATGGAGCCGCCACGTCTTCAAGTGTGTTCTTAAGGCTGGCGAACGCAGGGCGCGTCTGGCGGCGAACACGGCGCTGTTCCGACAGGAATTGGCCAGGAGAAACCTGCCGACACAGGGCGATACGCATATTGTTCCGCTGTTTGTGGGGGAGGACAAGGCTGCAGTGGACCTTTCAGAGCGCTTGCGGCAGCATGGATACCTTGCGCCGCCGATCCGGCCTCCGACGGTTGCTGAAGGAACCGCGCGTTTGCGTTTTTCCTTAGGCGCCGGGATGGACTCTGAGGAGTTGCTTTCGCTGGCGGTACTTATCGCCCGTGTTCAAGGGGAACCATCATGAAGTCGGCGTGGTTGCATCGGACAGGGCATCCGCGCGTGCTTATCGTTTTCGCGGGTTGGGGCATGGATGAAGCGCCGTTCCGCAGGTTGACATCGGACCTATGGGATGTGCTTGTCTACTACGATTACCGTTGCCTGGACGAGGTGCCTTGTCTTTCCGAGGTTGAATCCTTCCCTGAGCGTGTTCTTTTAGCATGGTCCCTAGGATGTTCGGCTGCCAATCGTGTGGCGCAGGATCGCCGTTGGACGTTCGCGCGTGCCGTAGCCGTCAATGGAACCCTGGTCCCGGAAGACGACCAAGAAGGCATCCCTGCGCGTTGGATGGCAGCTACTGCACAGCACCTGACGGAAGGCGGGTGGGAGAAATTTGTCAGGCGTATGTGTCCGGACGCAGAGTCGCGCATGGCGTTTGACGCCGGACTGCCCGGCAGGGACTTGCATGGGGCGGTGGAAGAACTTCAGGTCTTGAGGAAGTGGTCAGCGCCTGCCGGATGCGTTTTCGGAACAGCCATGGTGTCTGCGCATGATCGGGTCATCCTCCCGGAGAACCAGCGGCGGTGCTGGGAGCGGCAAGGCACGAAGACCCGTTCCATTCCAGGCCCGCACTACCCGTTTCACCTCTGGGCCTCTTGGGAGGAGGTGCTCGCATGCGCCGAGTAGCGGTCGACAAAAGCGTAGTGGCCAGACGCTTTTCCAGGAGCATGGCGACCTATGAGAGTGCTTGCGTCGTGCAAAGGGAAATGGCTACACGGCTCATCACTGAGTTGCTGTCGGCTTCCGGCACAGCTAATTTCGACAGAGTCCTGGAGCTTGGCTGCGGAACAGGTCTGCTGACCCGGCAACTATTGAACCATTGCAGGTTGAGCAGTCTTACGCTGAACGATCTAGTCCCGGAGTTCGAGCGAACCGCGGTTATGGCGCGGGAGCGCAGCCATGACGTGACCGTGCGTTTTCTGGCGGGCGACATGGAAACAATCGAGTTTTCGGATCAGCACGACCTGATTGTCTCCAACGCAGTGTTTCAATGGGCAATCGACCCGCGGGGACTTCTGATGCGGCTGGCCGAACTGCTGCGGCCCGGCGGCTTTCTGGCGATGGCGTCATTTGGCCCGTCGAATCTACGCGAAGTTTCGCAGTTGACCGGCTTGTCGTTGCGCTACTGGTCGGTGGATGAATGGCACGCAACGCTGTTGGAGAACTATGAAGTTCTGAGTCGGGGCGAGGACACGCGGACCCTTTGGTTCTCGTCAGCGCGCGATGTCCTTCGCCATCTGAAGGAAACAGGGGTCAACGCTTTGGATGCTGTGCCTTGGTCGCGATCGAAGATCGTGCAGTTCTGCCGAACCTACGATGCAACGTTTGGGCATGACGGCAAAGTGCCACTGACCTATCAACCGGTCTTCCTTGTCGCCCGGAAACGCCTTTCTGGAAATGGAGAACAGCGCTGATGATTCTCTTTGTGGCCGGGATAGACACCGGCATCGGAAAGACTGTCGCCACCGGCCTCATGGCAAAGTGGTACGTTGCCTGCGGTTTTGCGGTGGTGACGCAGAAGCTCGTGCAAACCGGCTGCGATGGGTTCTCGGATGACATCCTTATTCACCGAAAAATCATGGGAGCGGAATTGCTCCCTGAAGATCGGCTTGGGCTGACCTGTCCGTACGTTTTCCCTTTCCCTGGCTCGCCGCATCTCGCGGCTGAGATTGCAGGACAGATGGTAGACCTTGGCAGAGTGGAGGCCGCGACACACGAACTGGCGCAGAGATACGATGTTGTGCTTGTTGAGGGGGTGGGGGGGCTGTGTGTCCCTTTGACAGCCGAAACGACCGCATTGGATTTCCTGGTGCGACATGGGTGGCCTGTAGTTCTGGTAACGGCGCCGCGCTTGGGCTCGATCAACCATACCATTTTATCGCTGGAAGCCCTGCACATTCGTCGCATCTCCTTGGCGGGCGTGATCTACAACCTGCGTCACACCGCCCGGCCAGAGATTGTGCGCGATACCCGCGACGTAATTGAAACAGCCATGCGATCAATGGGCTATGCCGCGCCGATTCTCGATGTCCCTGAGATGGGTGCCGACGGGACCGTAGAAGTGGGGTTCAGCGGCTTGCCGTTACCATCCGGTCACGACGACATAACTCGTTGCTAGAATAGGCCTGTAACTTCTCCAGTTTCGACATCTACATCGATATTCCTGAAAGACGGCATCGAGGCTGTGCCCGGCATCAGTTTGATCGAACCCGCTACTGGTACAAGGAAGCCGGCGCCACGGTAGATCAGGACATCGCTAATCGGCAACGTCCACCCTTTTGGGCGGTTCTTCTGGTCAGGGTCGTGCGAGAGGCTAAGGTGGGTCTTGACCATGCACGTGCCCATTTCGCGCGTCGAGGGGTCCTGTTCGTACAGTTTGATTTTGGCGAGCGCCGTGTCGGTATATGTGACCCCGTCCGCACCGTAGATTTCCTTGGCGATTAACTCGATGCGATCGCGCAGCGGGGTGCTTAGTTCGTAAAGGTATCGGAAGTTGTTTGGTTTCTCGCAAGCCACCACCACTGCCTCTGCCAGCTCAACAGCCCCTTCGCCGCCCTTGAGCCAATGTTTCGACAGCGCGCACATTGCGCCTGCCTGATCCGCCACCTTCCGGACGAGACGGATCTCGGCCTCTGTGTCGGTGTAGAAGTGGTTGATGCAGACGACCGGCGTGACTCCGCTCTTCTTCACCGTTTCGATATGGGCGATCAGGTTCTGACAACCGGATTCAACCAGCGCGAGGTTTTCCCGTGTGTAGGCATCGTCCAATGCCACGCCGGGTCGCACC
>CAZWPN010000028.1:9588-10735 GCA_964635275.1 uncultured Victivallales bacterium
CGCCCGATCCGTTGCCGGAAGTCGCGCAGGTCCTTGGCCACTGCCAGGATCGCCATAACTTCGCTTGAGACTGTGATTTGGAACCCGGATTCCATCTCGAATCCGTCCATCTTGCCACCCTTGCCGATCGTGATGTTCCGGAGAGCCTGCGCACAGAAATCTATAACCCACTTCATTTGTACGCGCGCAGGATCTATGTCGAGTCGCCGCATGCGGGTGGCTGCCAGTTTGACGTCGTCGTAGTTGGCTTCGTGCTGCATGCGCGACGTCAGCGCCACCATTGCAAGATTGTGGGCATTGTTGATTGCGTCAATATCGCCCGTCAGACCGAGGGAAAACTCCGTTAGAGGGAGTACTTGAGCAAGACCTCCGCCTGCGGCCGAACCCTTTACGTTAAAGGTAGGACCACCACTCGGCTGTCTGATAGCGCCAACAACCTTTTTGCCGATTTTGCCCAACCCCTGTACAAGACCGATCGTTGTGGTGGTCTTCCCTTCTCCCAGGGGGGTTGGCGTAATTGCGGTGACATCGATGTACTTTCCCTGCGGCCGCCCGCGGAGACGCGCCATTGCCCTGGTGAAGTCCACCTTGCCAATGCGTTGCCCCATCTGGATCAGTTCGTCATCCTGTAGACCTAATTCATGCCCCAGCGTCATGAATGGCTTCATCCCGGCTCTCGCAGCATCGGCAATCTGCCAGTCCTTCATGCGTGTTGGATCAAGCGTCGGACTGCCTGTCCTCTTCAAAGTGTTGCCGTCGTTAGATGCGAACGAAGCCATGACTATCGTCCTTTCCGTGGTGCACCGCCCTTAATTGTTCTGACAAAGCTGAAAGTGGGTAGCGTACTTCTACGCACTGTTTTTGCAAGACAATCCAACAGCGTCGGGTTGACAACTGTCGAAACGGTTCCCATACTCTTGCCACCCATGAAAAGACTGCTTCAAGGAGTGCTGATAGGCTTGGCTGCGGGGCTGCTCGCCTGGGAAGCGAGCCGGTACAGGATGTTTGAGCGGTTGGAAGCGCTGACATGGGACTGGCGTGTCAAACAACTTGCCGAGCCAGGCCGTCATACCGGGGACATACGCCTTGTCCTCATTGATCAGAGCAGTCTCGATTGGGGGGAGAAGGTCAATCAGTGGAAATGGCC